>NZ_CP176412.1:0-440000 GCF_046245145.1 Metallosphaera sp. D4-4
CATTGTGTAGGATTAATCTACTAGGATGTGTGAAAACGATTAGACGTAAAGAGATGGTACAAGAGTACTAGCCTGTTAAGGGCAGGCTCTAGAGGAGAATGGGAAAACTAAAAGGAACTAGAAAGTTTAGTACTAAAAGTCGAAAGGTTGCGATACATCCTGATCTTAAAAGTGGGCCCGTTGGGATTTGAACCCAAGACCTCTGGCTTGTAAGGCCAGCGTCCTAACCAGGCTAGACGACGGGCCCAACGTAGACGAAGGGCTTTTACGTCACGCGAACTAATTTTCCTTGGCGAGGTATTAATATGTTTCTGAGCAAGGGTTACGTAAACTACCTCTTTCCACCCACTAGGGCACAATATAAGACCGCGCTAGCGTAGGGTATTGGGCCCGTATCTACTTTCATGGATCTTAACGTGATATATTCTCCAAGTGACTGCTCTATTTTTGTAAATCCATTTTCTATTCCAGAAAAAACAAGCAAAGAGTCCTGGGTTAAGTCCAATTGATCTACTTCCCTATCAGCGAGGGGAGATAATAGGTATACCCTCCTAGATCCAAGTAGTTCTATAGCGTCCTTTAGGTCTGGTAATATAATCAAGGACTTTCCCGTCTTAAGTGCCAGTCTTCCCACGTCTGGGATGCCTGCCTGCGCTGCGGTACCACCTACCTTGGTCAACACAAGCCTCTTAACGTCTAACCCGAACACTAGTTTTGCGAAATCCACCAGTCTCTGCGAGCTCGTCACATTGTGTAGAACGACGCTTATCTCCACTAAAGAGCACCGAGTATACTCGATGCTATTCCTCTTGATAAGACTACTGGTACAGCCTCTCCCACCTGGTTGTATTGCTCCTCCTTGCTACCGTAAAACACGTGATAATCAGGGTAACTCATCAATCTAGCCTGTTCCCTCACTGTCAAGTATCTAGGACTGAACGGATGTACAAACTTGGAGTTTCCCATAACTGTGGGCGCAATATCCATGGGATCTAGCCTTACATAAAGCGGAATCTCCTTGTTGTGCCCCCGGAACATGGTTAGATAGTCTCCATAATCGAGGGATGCCATCTCCCTGAGTTTTCTCTCATTTACTTCAACTATTTCGTGGTTTGGAACATCAAACCTATTCTCCAGGTCTGAGATTGCGTCCCAAACAGTTCTTTTGGGAACAGTATTCAGTTCGAGTTTGAGATTGGAAATGAAAATCCTAGTCCTCCTCGAGGGATTACCATAGTCCTCTGCCCGAAGAAGGTTGAACACGGGTTCATACCCAACCTTTCTAAATTCGTGGATAAGGGCTTCCCTCAACTCTCTCGTCTCTACTATAGATGGAACGTTCTCCATAACAAAGAACTTGGGCCTTAGCTCGCCCACCAATCTTATGAACTCCAGGGTCAAGGCACCCCTTTCATCCTGATATAACCTATCCACTGGATTGTCTAACCTTAATGGGTTGGCAGCTGTGAAGGGTTCGCATGGTGGACTTCCTATTACAACGTCCGGTTCTTTACCAATTTCCCTCACTATTTCCCTCCCTGTAATTTCCCTTATGTCCTCTTCGAGAACTACGGTTGTGGGAAAATTAGCTGAGTAAGTCCTGGCGGCAGCGTGATTGATTTCCACAGCAACCCCTATCTGGAAACCTACCTCTTTAAAACCCCTACCAAATCCCCCGGCCCCTGAAAAAAGGTCGACTACCTTAGGAGCTCCCAACCTTTGTCTCCCTGGCGATCTCCTCTTCTATTTCCTTTATTTTACGTTCTAGGAATTCCCGCATTTTGGCGGAATCGTAATAGACCAGTTGAACACCGCATTTGGGACATTTGAACTCATTCTCAAAGGCCTCCTCAAAGGTGTACTTGGTCTTATCCTCGGGACAAATATAGAACTCGTTGTTAGTTTCGTACTCCAATCTAGCCTTAAGTTTGTTCAGGATCTCCCTCTTACGTGAGAGGAGAAGTTCATTTATCTGATCCACATTGGCCTTCCAGTAATATACATACCAACCAGTCTCCTTATCCCTGGTTCTCCTGTAGCTCACTAGCCCGTGTTCAGCAAGGGCATATAACTTCTTCCTGACCTCGTTAACCTTGACGTTGAGTTTGTTGGCCATCTCCTCGTCAGTTAGCTCTGTCTTATTATCAAGAAGGAAAGAGAGCACATCTATTACGTCCTCTCCCAGGAGATCCCTAGCCATATCTTTCATGAGTTGATCAATGTTGCCCGTCATTTCTGACCACCTTCTTACCTCTCTCCATAGGGATAACACTAATTTTGCTGTCCCCAAACATAATATTTAGTTCTTCTCCCTTATATACTCTGTCAAGAAATAGGGCCAAGGATGCCACCTCCGAATGTGGCTGGTTAGAGATGGCAACATTGAAGTCTGCCATGTGGTAGTACCATCCCTCTACCTTTTCCGCACCCACTATCACAAGAATCTTATCGAGCTCCTTTAGCTTTTCCTGGACATGTGGTAAATTAATTCCATACATGGTTAGGTGAACTACCTTGCCCCCCGTCGCTTTCCAGTCATTAACCAGTTTCTTTGGATTGGATATCATTTCAATTCTGAAATATTTTCCTCCCCATACATTAATTACGTCTTCAATTTTCTTGGCCAACTTCTGGTCGTTTCCGTGAATGTATATACCCTTGGCTCCAAAGGCCCTCGCTACCAAGGCTACGTGAGTAGTAACCCTCTTATCCCTCTGAGGTCTGTGACCCAGTCTGAGCACGTATATCTCTTTCAGTTGACTAGGGAGAATATCTTATCCCTCAGACTATCTAGGTTCCATCCCTTTTTAGCTGAAACTAAGATTGCATCCACAACGGGAGAGTATAGGTTATCACTGAGGGAGTATACCATGTCCATCTTCTCCTTAGACCTTCCGTCCACCAGATCGGCCTTATTACCCACTATGATCATGGGTTTGCCAGATATCCCCAGCTCCCTAAGAATCTCGAAGGAGGATCTTGTCATTTCTAAGAGGAGGGAGTCCTCAAGAGAGATATCAACCACGAGCAGGAGGGCGTTGGCATATCTTATCTCCGACAGCGTAACGAAGAAGGCATCGATAATCTGGGGAGGAATTCCCCTAATGAATCCCACAGTATCTACCAATGTTACCTTTTTGGAACCAATGGGTATAGCGTATCTCTTTGGTGCAGTAGTGGTGAACATCGACTGATCCGTTGGTTTGTTTAGCCCGGTTAACGCATTAAAGATCGAGGTTTTACCCGCATTGGTGTAGCCTGTGATAGCTACATAGGGAAATTCTTCCCTCCTATTTTGCATTTGCATCTCTCTGAACTTCTTTAGTCCCTCCAATTCCTTCGTTATCTTGGATATTTTGCGGTTGTAGAGTCTCAAAGCGGACTCTACACCGTAGGTACCTGCACCCAGGGGCCCCTGTTGCTCAGATATTTTAGTTTTACTGTATATATCTTTGATAATTGGTAATTCATACTTTAATCTGGCTAGTTCAATTTGAAGTTTAGCCTCCTTTGATCCGGCATGAAGTGCAAATATTTCAAGGAGAATCAGAAGCTTATCCAGTACCTTCTTCCCATTCAGTGACCTGTTAAGGTTGATGAAGTGCCTTGGGGAGAGAAGGTCAAAGACCACCACCGCGTCAGTTTCCTGGTCCTGCAGGAGTTTCAGTTTGTCCTGAGGGATGTAATATAACCTGTTGGGTTTAGAGGGAAGAGGATAGGTCTTCTCTACCTCATATCCTGCGGTCTCAAGTAGGGATACGGCCTCGTCAGCGAAGTCTTGGGATACGAAAAGGGTAGCCTTCACTTCTTCCCCTCCCTGATTCTGATGATATCACCTAGTGTTAAGGTTTGATCATCTGGCTCCTGGGACTTGCTCTTTCCTTGACTTACTTGGACCACAAGTTTCACGTTCAGTATGCGTTCCAATATCCTCGCCTCGTTTATGGTTGGCTTTAGTTTTCCCATTTCCATTCTCTTTATGATGTTCTCCTGGACCTTCATTCTCTCTGCCAGCTCCTTCGTGCTCATGTGAAGTCTCTCCCTCCCCTCCTTGATGATTCTAGGATATTCTTCGTCGATATCGAGTTCCACCTCCTCAGCCTTCTCAATCCTCTTTTGTTTAGCGGGTTGAGGTTTCGTCTCCCTGGGGACTAGAGTGGAGTGTTTCTTTATTTTTTCATAGCAGGATCTACAAACTGTTATGGTACTACCCTCAAATTTCACCGAGAAACCAGGTCCATCGATCCTGTTTCCACACATTTCGCAATATGTCTCTACGCCCTTTTTCATTGGTCTCATGTATAATAGTTGGCGATAAACATTTTTAGTCTAACTTAACAAATTAGTCATTCGATCTAGTTTGTCTGATGAACTAGAATACTCAAGGGATGCTTCTGTGACAGATGAGCACGCGGTGAGGATACTGGAGGAGAAGATAAGGACAATGCAAATGGAGGCAGAGAGCCTGAGAAAGGAACTGAACTACTACAAGTCTGAGATGGAGAAGTTGTTAAGTCCGCCACTTATTGAGGCAATCGTTCTGGACATCCTCGAAGATGGTAGAGTTGTGGTTAAGAGTACCTCGGGTCCAAACCTAGTAGTCAACGTCTCAGGAACGGTGGACTTTAGTTCCATTAAAGTAGGCAGATATGTGGCTCTAAATCAAAGGGGCTCGGCGGTAGTAGAGGTGCTGAGGGACAGGGATGATCCTTTGGTTAGATCAATGGAGGTGGTAGAGAGACCCAACGTGAGATACCAAGATATAGGTGGGTTGGATCAACAAATTCAGGAAGTGAGAGAGGTAGTAGAGCTCCCCCTTAAGAAGCCCGAACTATTCAAGGAACTTGGGATTACTCCCCCTAAGGGTATACTTCTATACGGTCCACCTGGTACTGGAAAAACCATGTTGGCGAAGGCGGTGGCCACAGAGAGTAACGCCTCGTTCATACATGTTGTGGCCTCCGAGTTTGCTCAGAAGTTTGTGGGAGAAGGGGCCAGGGTGGTCAGGGATGTATTTGAACTGGCAAGAAAGAAGGCACCCTCCATTGTATTCATTGATGAAATAGACGCCATCGGAGCTAAGAGGGTTGATTTGGGGACCAGTGGAGAGAGGGAAGTTCAAAGAACGCTAATGCAACTCCTTGCAGAGATAGACGGCTTCCAACCCTTGGACAACGTGAAAATCATTGCAGCGACCAATAGAATAGACATACTTGATCCTGCTCTTCTAAGGCCAGGAAGATTTGACAGGCTGATAGAGATCCCATTGCCAAACATTGAAGGGAGAAAGCAGATACTGAGAATCTACCTCCAAAAAATGAAGGTGGATAATTCGGTTAACGTAGATGAGCTAGCCATGATGACCGAAGGATTCAGCGGAGCAGACCTTAGGAATCTCTGTACCGAAGCGGGTTATATCGCAATAAGGAATGACAGTAATGTTATCAGTATGACTCATTTCAAGAGCGCTATTGAAAGGTTGAGATCCAAAAAATTAAGTAAGGAAGTTGTGGATAGGGGAGAGAAGTATGTATGAGTCAGAGCAGATACAGGCAATTTGTCACAGAACCGGAGGACGCACTCCCCTATCTTGAAGTGTTAAAGGCAATAGCCGATTACCAGTTCGGAATAGGCATAGGTAACTGTTTATTTGATCAGGACTCGTTCAGGATTCAGCGTTCTGTAAACACGTGGCGTATTAGGAACGTTCTTTCCAAGGACGGTTTGTTCTTAGTGTTAAGACCACAGGACGGGCTTTTCTCCTTAACCATAAACGCTGGGATGAGACTTAAGGAATGCGCTCCCTTTCCCAGTCTAAGGGTAATGGTAAGAAAAGAAGTGGAAGACGCAATACTGAAGGAGGGGAATGTTTTCGCTAAACACGTGGAGAACGTGGACAGGAAGTTAAGAGCTGGTGATGAGGCCCTAGTTGTGAATGGAGATGATGAGTTACTGGCAATAGGAAAAATGAGATTGTCAGGCGAGGAAGTAATGGAATATAAAAGGGGAGTAGCATTAACAGTTAGGGAGAGGTGGAAGATACGAAAGTAATTCTGAAAGACGTCTCAGAGAGCGAGCTGGCCAATTCCAGATTCATCTCAGGTTTCAGGACCCTAGGTGAGGTTGGTTACCTATCAGTGAGGCATATTGTTCTATCAAGAAAGATGAGAAGGGTAGGGTTTGTGACCACGAAATACCTTAGGGATGTTACTTTTCTTGATGACTATGGAGTTGCCACACCCTTTGAGTTATTTTATGATGAGGAGTTCAGGGTTCTAGTACTCTTAAATCATCTGCTCCCATTTCAAAGAGAGTGGAGTAGCTTCACTCACGGCCTAGTTAAATGGTTAAAGAGGATACAGGTGAAGGACTCCATTCTAATAGGAGGCTTAGATAAGAGGTATAAGGACGTTAATGAGCCCATAAAGTGGATGAGGACCAGCAAAAGCACAATTGATTTACCCTATCCCACTCTTAACAAACAGTTAATCATGGTAGGACCACTGGCCCTGTTTACAGTTTACGCAGAAATAGAGGATCTTCCAGCAACTATCCTACTTCCGTATGCGGATAGGGAGAGATTAGATCCAGGAGCAGCTGCTGTGGCAGTAGATGTAATAAACAAACTAATTGGGTTCAATATAGATACAAGAGAGCTTTACGAGGATGCCAAGAAAATAGAGCAGGAACTCCAAAGGCAGCTTGAAATGATACAAAAGGAAATTTCAAAGAGTGGGGTTGATAGACATTATATGTGATAGTACAGATTTTTCACATTCCATGAACTTTATCTCTGCGTAATTTTTATTGCGCAAGGTCTCTTTTATTTTCAGTATTGTTTCATTTAATGTGGTATCGTCTATCATGTCAGGAATCTCGAACTGCGATAATGGGAACGCTTCAGATGCCATAACAGGTACTAGGCCATAGAAGGGAAGCGCTACGAATGTATCGTAGTCTCTGTTCCTTCCTTGTATCGATTTGACCTTAGGGTCTGAAATAAAGGGACTACCTAATTTATCGCCACAAATTATTATTGCCTTGTTCCTCTTGGGTTTCAGATTTGCCATAAATTCTGAATGTCTCAGAAGTTCAGGCCTGTTCATGGAATTATGATCAAATAGCAGGAGTCCCTTAACGTTGCCTTTGACCCTCGGATCGTATTTCTCTAGATAACTGGAGTATTTGAGTATTGATTTGAAGGCTGAGTAGAGTGCTGGGTGCGAGTAAGCTTTCTGTTGAATATATTCAAATAATCTTCCTTCCTTAATGGCCTGCTTTACCCTGTTCACTTCCTCCCTTATCTTCCAAAGGTTATGGATAGCCAGAAGCTTGTATCTCTCTTCGGATTTCATCTCCAGTAGTTCTGACGGATCGTATCTAGAACAAACAGGACAACTGCACGGGAAATACTCAAGGTCCTCAAGCCTATAGGTTCTCTCGCTCGTCAAGTACCTATTATCTCTAGCGAAAATAGCATAGGATGCAGAGTCAAACGAATCCACGCCCAAAGCTACGGCAAAGGGAATTATATGGGGAACACCGCCTCCAAATAGGTGGAAGGGAACACCCCTACTTACGCTCGACTTAGCGGTATAGATCATGTCTACTAGGGTATCATATTTATACTTCTCCATGAAAACTGTAGGGCTTCCAAGTGCCAACATCTTATAGTTGGTTCTTTTATTGGCCTCCCTAGCTGAATACTCCACTAGATCAAGAAACTGACCTCCCTGAATAGGATGAACCCAGATAATATCCTCGTTCTGGTCCACAATGTCAGCGATTTCCTTCCCTCTCTCTAGGGTCATCTCCACTGAGAACTTGGCCTCTTCTCGGTCGTCAGTATTGCCAGTTGGTATATCTAGAAATACCGCTATATCTGGCCTAATTTTCGCCTCGAATGATACAATATCCCTATTTGTCTGCTCTATCTCACCATATTCAAGTATTTGGTATGCTCCAGAATCCGTCATAATTACGAAATTATCCCCAAACTTCTCGTGAATAGTGCCTTGGAGAATATTATTTTTCTTTAGTATGAATGAATTTGTAATAAAATTATTAAAGCCTACGGCCTTGAGTTCCTCTAGGAATACCTCCTGCTTAAGGGGATTTATGACTGGGAAAAAAACTGGAGTTTCGAGCTTACCATGTTTGGTTTCCAGTATCCCTATTCTACCAGCCAGATCCTCATCCTTTACTTCAAAGTCACCTATCATTTCGTGTCTCCTTTCTTCTTAGCAATATACTCGTTGTAAAGGTCGTATATTCTCTGAGCCATGGGACCGCTGCCCTCAACTCCGCTTTCGGATACCTTGATTCTTTCCATTACTGTAATAATTCCAACTTCCTCATACACCTTCACGTCACCTGGTCTAAGACCTAGGTTTTTCTGGACCACATCAGCGAACTCTCTGGCATCGAAAATCGGAACTGACTTGACTAAAATCTCCGATATCATGTTGCCATTTATCAGAACCTTGTAGAAGGAATTATTTTCACTATCCTTAGCATTAATTAGGCTTACCATGAATGGAGTCAGTTCGTACGAGGATAACTGGCCTGAATAGCTCTTACCATTACTTAGTTTGACCACCACTGTTTTATCCAGTAGTGAATTCATGTCAGCTACGATTCTTTTTGAGGCACTCATAACCATACCCACATAAAGTTAAAATATGGGGATTTAAATAGTGGAGTGATTCCCGTGCTCAGTAGTTATTCATTTTCAGAAATGTGCAAAATAGATTCAATAAAAAAGGGAGAACTTAGGGATCTCCTGATAGTAGCCGTGAGGTGCCAAGACACTGAGTTTAATCTTGACATGATATCTTCACTAAACATGTTCAAGGATGGCGAGAATGTTAATGTGATCCTTTCTAAGGAGAGACCAGATTTCACCGAGAAAGATTTTTGTGCACATGGTTATGTCGTAACCCAAAAAAAGAAGGGAGATGGCACATTTGTAACCATAATATCGTTCTTTGGACCACTCTTAAGGATATCTAGTAAGGATGATTTCCTAAAGAGAGCTGGGTTAAACGTCATGGATCACGTATACTTCTGTGTAAGGAAGAGTGAGTGAATTGAGAAAGCTCAGTGACATAGTTCCCTTAAAATTCGAAAATGGAAAGGTAGTGTGGCTGAACACTAGTGCTATACCATGGAAAGAGGAGTATAAGGAATCATCAAACTACGAGGATATTGCAAGAGCCATAGAGACCATGGAAGTTAGGGGTGCGCCAGCAATAGGGGTAATGGCCGCGTTGGGTATAGCTGCAGCTGTTTATAATTCGCAGGGAGATGTCCAGACCTTATATCAAGTATTGAACAGGGCAGCGGAGAGGCTTAGTAGGACCAGACCCACGGCTTACAACCTTTTCTGGGCTATAGATAGAATGAGAGCTAAGGCAAACTCTTTGATTTCGGACAACGTATCTCCGGAGGAATTCAAGGAGAGGATAGTCGAAGAGGCTTTGAGAATTCAGAGGGAGGATATTGAGATCAATAGGAGAATGGGAGAAATAGGTAGCCAAGTGATAAAGGACGGAGACGTCATCCTTACCCACTGCAACACTGGATCCCTCGCTACTGCCGGCTTTGGTACAGCCCTTGGAGTTATAAGGACAGCTTGGTTGCAGGGAAAGTCTATCAGGGTTATTGCTACCGAGACTAGACCATTGTTGCAGGGTGCTAGGCTAACCATGTGGGAGTTAACCAAGGACGGTATTCCCTCAAAACTTATCACTGATAACATGGTTGCATATGCGATGAGGTATGAAGGGGTTACGAAGGTGATTTTGGGCGCAGACAGAATACTAGTTTCTGGCCATGTAGCCAATAAGATAGGTACATATGGAATTTCTATTCTAGCAAAGTATCATGGCGTAGATTTCTACGTTGTCGCTCCAACCAGTACAATTGATAGAACTGGAGCTAATGAGATTGTGATTGAAAGGAGGAAACCAGACGAGGTAAGGACTGTATTAAACATGGTAGATATAACTGTGAAGGATGCAGAAGTTCTAAATCCAGCCTTTGATGTGACACCACCGGAACTTATAACTGGTATTATTACAGAAAAAGGGATAGCATATCCGCCATTTAAGGATAGTTTAAAGAAATTTATTGAGTAATTAAGATGATAGGAATTCAGTATTTATTTTTCCATCCTTTGAAATGGTAAGAATATCTATTCCATCTCCTGAAGTTACGTCTCTTTCAGCAGAAGCTCTCAATGATTTTATGGTAAGTTCCCTTCCTTGGGTTAACGTTAGCTTCTCTGAATATTCGGCCTCTAAGACACCTATAGCTACCCTAGCTCCAGATCCCACGGCTGCGTATATATCGTCAAGGAGAGAACCTAGGGGATCTAACACATATAGTTGTGGTTCTCCGTTATCAACTCCTCCGAATAAGACCTCTGAGATAAAGGGCATATACTTATACTGGTAAAGTATTATTGACAATAACTTGGCAGCAGCTCTAGTAGAGATAGGCCTGTTGTTGTAAAGCTCATAGTATTTGATGTTTGCATTCATTATCCTCGTTAGTGCCTGAAGATCTCCGAAGAGTCCCGCTCCTCCTATTCCAAACCTTGATATGGGGAAAACTTTCTTGGCAGACTTACTTAACACGTATCCGCCATAACTTAATCGCCTTACTGCTCCCAAAATCACTCCATCTTGAAGCCTGATACCAACTGCAGTTGAAGGTAATTCTTCCATTAATATTCCCTCTCAATCTACTCTTCTAAGGGTTATAATATTTGTCTTAATTTCCAGGCCTCCTAGAGCTCACTAGTTATGACACTGAGATTAAGATCTGTTGAGAGTGTAGTTAAGCATGAAGTTGAAGGTAGTTAATAGGGAAAGATCAATTGGATATATTTCAAATTAAACGGATAAATAACATCATTGGCGTCATTTATCGGGAGCAGTAATTACGTTCGTTAACTCCTTTACATCAGTTGTTATCTGTTCCCTTTTAACAAGGTTCCTAACAGTGACTTTCCCTGAAGTGATTTCTTTTTGCCCCATGATGATTAGATGTGTAAATCCCTGTTCGGCATATAGGGGTACGAGTTTTGATAGCGGAATCTCCTTGTTGTTTAGCACAGTTATGAACCCCTTGTCCCTGAGCATGGAAACTATGGAAAGCGCATGGGGGATAACTGACCTGTCTAAGGCTACAACAGCTACCAATGGGGCATTGGAGTCGAATTTAATCCCATCTTTGTTAAGTGCATACATAGTTCTCTCTATTCCTATGGCAAATCCAACCGCAGGTGTCCTATTTCCTCCGTATACTTCCACTAGCGAGTCATATCTTCCGCCTCCAGCGATACTGAACGGAAGATCTCTTTTCACCACTTCAAAGATAGGGCCAGTGTAGTATGCAAGTCCTCTAACGAAACCAAGATCTACAATATGGTCAAGATTCAGGGACGACAGAATTTCTGAGATGAGTTTTAGATTCTCTATCTCATTTACAAGTTCAGACAATTCTGTCTTTTCTGCCTCCCTCATTGCCTCTTCTAATTTGAGTGATCTACCGTTAGTAATTAGTGTATAAATGAATTGTCTTATTTTAGAGTTATCGCGTATCTTCTCATCTAAGATTTTTTCCGCCTCCTCTATCTTTCCCTTATCCAAAAGGTGTAACAGGTGTTCCTGAACTTGCTCATCAAATGAGAGTTTATTAAAGATTATTCTGAAAATTCCTATATTGTTTATTTTCAAAGATATTTTATCCTTAAGGTTTATTCTTCTATAGAAATTTTCTAAGAGATGGAGAACTTCTATGTCGGCTAGAATAGAATCCGAGCCTAGTAATTCAACCCCTGCTTGCCTAAATTCCCTATATCTGCCCTGTTGAGGCTCATCATACCTATATACCCTCCCTATATAGAAAATTCTTAGGGGTTTTGGATAATGTTGTAAAGAATTAAGATATAACCTCACGATACTGGGAGTTATCTCAGGTCTTAGAGCCACTTCTCTCTCTCCCTTATCCTTAAACACGTACATCGTGTTCCTTAGTTCCTCTCCACCCTTAAGGGAAAACAGTTCAAAGTCCTCGACAATTGGGGTCATGGCCTCCTTATAACCTGCTTTCTCTACAGTTTCCCTAAAATTGCTCTCTATCCACCTAATGATCTTTGAATCCACATCAAAATAATCCTCCATCCCGCGCATAGGCTCATAGGATACCATGCCGAATCACTTCGTTAAGTTGATTTCTTCGAGGGTATAATATGTTATATCTCCGTATTTATCGACGAGTGCCATGAAAATTTCCATTCTCATCGATTTCGCAAACTTTACTAGATCAATAATTTTTTCCATATTTATTGACTCATTTTCTGATATGACTAGTACCAAAGCAGTTAACTTGTTGTTTCTGTCTAAAATTCCCAAACTAGGACCTATATTGGAAATAGAAACCTTCTTTCCTTTTGTTCTCAAGTCTAAATATACAACGAATTTATTCCATGCAGATTTATCATTTTTCTCGAGTAGTCTAGCACGCGTTATTGCTTCTTCGATGTCACCCTTTGAAAGGAAGTCCATCAATTCCTCAAGAGTATTGCTCATTTTGGTGAAATGGATTTAACATAACTAAATTAGTTTCGATTTAATCTCTCACGATTTCTTTGGGAGAACAATTGCAGATGAATAGCGTCTATCGTGTTACTATGTATGGACAATTTCACGTGTAGCTATTGCGGTTCCAAGAATCTGATATGGGATTATACAAGAGGGGAAGTGGTCTGCGGGGACTGTGGAACAACTGTGGATAGAGTTTATGATTACAGACCCATGTTCATGGAAGAGGTCTTGAGGTCGTCGCAAAACAGAAGTCTTCTATATAAGAATCGCGAAATAGAGTCATTCAAAGAATTTATGCACCTTTTGAAGAAATCTAGATTTCTAAGAAAGTATAAAGGAGTTAAACTAAATGTATCACTTAATCAAGGATCTATTCAAGGATCTAAGATTTACTCTCAGATTTCTCTAGACGCCCTATATAAGATTGAAAGTGATAAGGTAGCAATTAAAATATACAAATATCTTGAGAAGATGGGAATTTTTAGCGGACTAAAGTTTAAGACAAGAGTATTATTGACATATTACCTTGTTTATGATAATGATAAAATACGTATTAAAAGAATATTGAAAACATATTATAGTAGTGAAGAAAATATAAAGAGAATTATAAAGCAAATTCCTTTCAATGTAAGACTTGAAATAATGAGGATGGTTGAGGAATCCAAAATAAAAAATTAAAATATAAAAACTTATTAAAATATTTAAGTAGAATTAAATTAATATTTCGTGGCAGATCTCCCTTTATAGTGAAATTATTGTTTCGCCGAGAAGACTGTATTTATGGAGTTCATGAACAGGATTAAAGGTTGGGTTAGTGTAACTCATTTGACTTGGGATGAACTTATCTTTTATTAAGATTTCGGTTTAATCTACCCTTTAGTCACAAAAGAAAAGTTTTTATATAACCTCTTTCTAAGAGATGCTGAAAGGTGACCGTTATGGCTTCACAAGCTACAGTTGCTACAACTCCAGAAGGTATTCCTGTAATTATTTTAAAGGAAGGTTCAAGCAGAGCCTTTGGAAAGGAAGCCCTTAGGGCCAACATTGCTGCTGTCAAGGCAGTAGAAGAGGCGTTGAGGACGACGTATGGACCTAGAGGTATGGATAAGATGTTAGTAGACAGTCTTGGAGACATCACAATCACAAACGACGGAGCTACTTTGCTGGACAAGATGGATCTACAGCATCCTGCTGCTAAACTCTTAGTTCAGATAGCTAAGGGTCAAGACGAAGAGACAGCTGACGGAACTAAGACTGCTGTGATTCTATCAGGAGAACTAGTCAGGAAAGCAGAGGATCTACTATACAAGGAGGTACACCCAACCATTATCATTAGTGGTTATAAGAAGGCTGAGGAAGTAGCTCTTCAGACTATCCAAGAGATAGCGCAACCAATTAGCATTAATGATGTTGAGTTGATGAAGAAGGTTGCTATGACCTCATTGAGTAGCAAGGCAGTTGCTGGGTCAAGGGAGTATCTAAGCGATGTGGTAGTTAAGGCCGTATCCCAAGTAGCGGAACTTAGAGGGGATAAGTGGTATGTGGATCTGGACAACATTCAGATAGTCAAGAAGGCAGGAGGCAGTATAAACGATACTCAACTAATATATGGAATAATAGTGGATAAAGAAGTAGTACACCCTGGAATGCCTAAGAGGGTAGAGAATGCTAAGATAGCTTTGATCGACGCACCATTAGAGGTAGAAAAGCCAGAGCTAGACGCTGAGATTAGGATCAACGATCCCACCCAGATGGAGAGATTCCTACAGGAAGAAGAGAACATTATCAAGGAAAAAGTTGATATGATAGCCAAAACAGGGGCAAACGTAATAATTTGCCAGAAGGGTATTGATGAGGTAGCCCAGTCTTACTTGGCTAAGAAAGGAATTCTAGCGGTAAGGAGAGCAAAGAAGAGCGATCTAGAGAAGTTAGCAAGAGCCACAGGAGGTAGGGTAGTATCCAATATTGAAGAAATATCAGAACAAGATCTAGGACATGCAGCACTTGTAGAGGAGAGAAAGATAGGAGAAGATAAGATGGTCTTTGTGGAGGGAGCCAAGAATCCTAAGGCCATCAGTATACTTATCAGAGGAGGTCTAGAAAGAGTGGTAGACGAGACTGAGAGGGCCTTGAGGGATGCCTTAGGAACAGTGGCTGATGTCATCAAGGATGGCAGAGCAGTAGCAGGCGGAGGAGCGGTGGAAATCGAGATTGCAAAGAGGTTGAGGAAGAAGGCTCCACAAGTTGGAGGTAAGGAACAGCTAGCAATAGAGGCTTACGCTAATGCTCTGGAGAGCCTTGTGATGATATTGGTAGAGAACGCTGGTTTCGATCCTATAGATCAATTGATGAAACTAAGGTCCCTCCATGAGAATGAGGCAAATAAGTGGTACGGCGTGGATCTCAATACAGGTCAACCCACTGATAACTGGGCAAGGGGCGTAATAGAGCCAGCTCTAGTAAAGATGAATGCCATCAAGGCAGCCACAGAGGCTACCACACTGATACTCAGAATAGATGATCTAGTAGCTGCGGGTAAGAAGTCTGGTGGAACTGGAGGAAAGGATAACAAGTCAGAGAAGCCTTCTGAAGAGGATTAAATTTTTTAGTTTTACCTTTATTTCGTTTGTCTCGAATCTTCTTCTTTTATTTTTAGGACTACAGGTATCTTAATATTAGGTGATGACAATAGAGCCTCCCCTACGTCTAGCTTATCTAGACTATCGTAGAGTGAAGGGGTTAAGGACAACGCTTCAGCTAAAATCCTTTTATCGGTATCTGACTTAATAGAATGTATTATTTTTATATTGGTATTTTTCAAAACTTCGGGAGATATTGACGAGGGAGACTGAGAAATAACACATAGCCCCAAACCATATTTTCTGACCTCACTAATGAGCTTTTCCAAGAAATCGTTATCATGGGCGAAGAAGTTATGGGCCTCTTCAATCATTAAGAGGGAAGTGACCATGGGTTTATTCTTCATGAAATAATCTGACATCAATTTGATTATCATTAAACCATATATTCTTCTGAGCCTAATGTTCCTAATAAAGCTTAAATCAACAATAGAGTTGAAAAGAGTTTCCTCGACTCTTGCATTATCTATCTTATCGTCAAATATCAGCTTAGCTTCCTTAGTAAATAATAGATAAATTTTCCTCAATAGACCATATTTTACTTCTCTCATCCAATTGCTACTTTCCTCTATATTCCTAAGAATAGAAATTAGCATTTTCATGTCAAATTTATTGGCTCTTCTCATTTTCAGTAAAACGGAATACAGAAGAAATCTTTGTGGATCGGTAAGTCTTAGAACATCTCCTAAAATCTCCACTACTTCCTCTATGTCACCTAATTTTAACGGGTTAATTCTTATAGGATTATCTACGTTTGCTACCCTTAGGTCTGGAATTTTTCCAACATGTTCCCCATGCCAATCCAGTATAGTAACTGAAATGCCTTTATTAATTAATTTTTTAGCAAGAAGTATAGCAGTTGTGGATTTTCCGCTACCCGTAGTGCCAAATATTGCAATATGTCTGGTAAGGTCTTTAATCTTTATCCCGGTTTTAATCTCCGCAACCTCAGTTTTCATAGATCCTAGATCCACATCATACTCGTTTATAAGAAGGGTATTCTTTGGAGAGTCTATTACACGTTCATAGATCCTGGCAAAGAATAAATCCCCCCATCCTTTAGGCAATGGAACAGCCACCTCTGAGGAGGAAATTACGTCAAGCTGTATGTGAGGTGCAATTGCGTTTGAGAGGTTTCTTATATTTTGCACCTCTTGAATTACTTCTTCCTTGCAATCGCTACATTCTTTTAATACTATTAAGGATGATGATGTCCTCTTTTTCGATAAGCTCGTTATAACATAATACTCAAATCCAACATCTCTCCTACCTAAGGTCTCCATAAGAGATTCCAATTCTCTTTGAAAGTTGATATTCTCTTTATTTAGTTCAATCTTTCCATTTAATTTGAGCATAATTCCCGTGAAAGTACGATTATTTGACTGTATTTCGAATACGTTCTGCTTGTCAAAGATTCTACTGCTCAGCGTTGTAACTTTCTTTATCCTAGAAAGAATTGCCACTAAAATTATGGGAATCAAAGGTAATACAACGTATATTAACTGAAAATGAATCAGAGAACTAAGAAGTATTAGTAATCCAATCAAAATAAGTAGAATGGGTGGGAGTCTTGACCACATCTAGTGATGTTGAAAATATGTTATTGTGTCTCACCCAAGCGAAAGTACAGCGTTCATGCTCAAACTAATTCTTTCCTGATTGGATGATATTTTGAGTGGATCAGTTATTATATCATTTTTACAACATTTTATAAGGTATGCTATGCCTTCATAGTCCTTTGGAACCGTGTTCCTCATCGCAATACTTAGTTGATCCGTGGAGTTAAGTAAGGTAAGGAAATAGAGGGTCTTATCCCTTATTTTGGTTTTGTACTTCCCATTAAAGAAAATGTAACATGCCTGTCTGATTACGGAGACTGGGGGTAACCTCAACACCACTTGTGTTACACAATTCTCATCATATTTAATGAGAGATCTAACATCTAATCCGTTTCCTACTGTCAATTCCAATATTTCCAACTTATCCACCGTGATTTATGGGAATAATATCTACAGTATCTGAGTCTTCCAAAACCTCTTTTTTTAAAAGTCTAAAATCCATCCCATTAACTAGGATAAGGTAACCAGGCTTAATTCTTCCGTCACTAACTATAATTCCTCTTTTGTCAATTTTTGAAAGTATAGAAATGAGATTATCACCTTTCACAGAGAATTCATTTCCACTAAAAATTGATACCAACGGACCTCTAAGCACTACTTTAACCATCTCACTCCTCTAATTCCTCTTGTTGCTCGGTGACTTCAACAGGTCTGCTCGCTTGTTTCGCCTTCCTGGTTATATATCCTGCTATCCTGTTTCTAACCTTCTTAGAATATACATCAACTACCTGTTTCACTAATTCTTTGTTCTTCTCGTAGTCAGTGGTAATCTGGTCTTTATAAAGCTCGTATATTTGTTGACCGATTCTCTTTATGTCCCTCGTATATATATTACCCACGTAATCACCCAAGAGTTGTTTATCGTCGAGTAAAATAAATTTAGTCCATTCCTTGATCCTTTGATGTATAAACACTAGGTTTGGCCTTCGTCACATCCTCTTCCTTCTTAAATCTGGGCTTTAGTTTTTCTATTAGTGTTGGCAAAGTCGTGTATTCCATTTCTGTTGGCTCTAGTCTATGCGGCATAAAGGGTCCGTGTCTTCTCATATAGTCAGTTATAATGGATGCCATTCTTCTAGTCTCGTCGAAGGCGGGATCATCAAATAGATCGGAGGGTCCGGTTAACTTCCCATTTTTAACATTAAAGCCTAGCCCTATGAGCCTTGGAGGTCCATCAAATCTCGTTGCCTTTGCATCCCTCTGTGATACTGGCATGATGGGGCCATAATGGCTTCCCCTCATCCATCCGGGGACTAGGTATGGGAATGAAAATGCCTCTAGTGCCTCTCCAAGAGCCGGAAAACCGTGCTGTAATCTTACTATAAGGACAGGATCATCCTTACCCACGTACTTCCCCGCTATCAGATTCAATCTCTCTATGGAGGTCACTGATCCGATCATATTATCAGCCTTCCTGTAAACTCTCCTTATCACATACCTTGCTGGGGTCCCTATTAATCCCAATAGCGAGTACATCTCTTCAGGACTGTTCAAAACCACGCTTTGACCCTCATACACGTCCAATACCTCGAACTTGAATCCTTCATTCATTGTGGGATCTATAACTAGGCCTGCTGTGTTGAATGGATCCGCAAACATCTTATAAAGAGGCAAGTTGAACGCTCCTGGTTCAGTTTTATCGGCCATGAAAATGGCAATTGGTTCTGAAGGTCTTTCCTCTATATCTAGTTCTGCAATCCCAGGACCCATTCCCTTTAGGTTACCAGAAAACGAGTCCGAAAGTAGATCCTGACCCGCTGCATATAGACCCAATTCCTTGGATACCTTAGTAGCTTCCTTGAATGCATCCCACGCAGTTTCATGGACTTTGGTATCCAATTCTCCCCTAGTGTGACTCATTATTAGTTCTAGATCATCACCTACATTGGTAATGTAGTAGTCAAGGATTATACCCTGTCTTTTAGCCTCTGCTAAAACTCTGTTGGCAGCTGCCATTGTATCTGGATGTACCACGTGATGTCCAGCTAAACTTCCAATATCTGCCTTGATTACACTAACAGTAGATCTCATGACACTGTTTACATGTTCAACAAATAAAAAGTCTTATTGAGGAAAAGTTAAGGCGAAAGGATATCTGACCCTTTAACCCCTTTCTAATTCATCTAAACAGTTAGTCCGCGATAGTTTCTGTAGAATAATACTCATTCCTTTCTCTTTGGAGCCTGTCAAGGTAACTCCCTATCTTATTTGCTCTAGGTCTTCCGCTCTCAGCATCTCTTCTGAAGGTGAGCCCAATTTCCTTAAGGAACGTATTCATTCCCTTGCTCAAGGATAGGGGTTCGCTGGCATGACCACTTTTACCTGGAGTTCCAGTGAAAACAATGAGTCTGTCGGCGATATAATCGTGAATAGCGAGATCATGATCTACAACAAACGAAACGCTCTTTCTTTCCCTTGTAATCCTCTTTATAGCCTTAGCTACCACGTACCTTTCTTCCACGTCAAGATACGAGGAGGGCTCGTCTAGCAAGTATATATGTGCTTCCTTGGCTAGAGCCCCCGCTACGTAGAGCTTCTGCAATTCTCCTCCGCTAAGATCCTTAACGTTGGAGTCCAAGAGCTTATGAAGTCGAAGTCTTCGCGTAACCTCAGTATAAAACCAAGAGGAAGTAGATAATATATCCTTACTGACCGACTCTAGATATTCCCTCACAGTTCCTTCGTAGTCAGGAACTATACGTTGTGGCTTATAGGATAAGGTAAGTCCTGTAGGCACGATAGAGCCCGAATCTGGTTCTATCTCCCCTACCAGGATTCTGATAAACGTCGTTTTACCTATTCCGTTGGGACCCACGATTCCTATGACTTCACCTTCTCTAGCGAAACCTTGCTCTGTGTTAAGTGAGAAATCTCCTAGGGTTTTAGTTATATTGCTCCAGCGCACTTTCTCTGCGGAGTTTTTAGCTAGGTCCAAATCTGTAACATCCTTCAGATAAAATTGTATCTTATGATCCATAACTCTCATGTTTTCAGCCGGGAGGTATCCGTTAAGGAAGTTGTTGATTCCAACCCTGGTAGAATATGTTTTTGATACTTTTCCATACACTCCACTTTCACCATAAATAATTGAGACAAAATCTGCAATATAATCAAGGACTATTAAATCATGATCTACGGTAACTACGTATTTTCCCTTCGTGAGTTCCCTTATTCCCTTAGCTACGTTAATCCTTTCCCTGACATCTAGATAGGAAGATGGCTCGTCTATGGCATAAACGTTCGCCTCTCTGGCCAAGGCGGCCGCAATCAGCGTTTTCTGTAGCTCTCCTCCACTAAGCGTTGAAATTTCCTTATTCCAAATAGAATTCATGAAGAGTAGCTCCCTTATCTCGTCTAGTTTACCTCGCTCATCTACCTTCCTCAGAAGTTGAGAAACCTCTCCCTTTAGCAAGCGGGAGGCATATTCCACATACTGAATTTTATGGACTACTCTTAATTTTTTGTTATATAAATCATAAAAATAGGAAAACAATTCTTTTCCCTTAAATTTTTGAAGGACTGTATCTATACTAGGTTGTTTCTCAACTTCCCCAAAATTAGGTATTATCTCGCCGCTCAATATCTTCAATATGGTAGTTTTACCTGCTCCATTTTTGCCCAAAAGGCCTATAACATAGCCGCTCTTTAAAATGGGAAGGCCAAAGAGTTCAAATCCATTAGTTCCATATCTATGGATAATTTCTTTACTAAAATTATCTGGTACATTTACTATGGATATCGCCTCAAAGGGGCACTTCTTCACGCAGATGTTACATCCAATACATGTTTCCTCATAGACAACGGGTTTACCTAGCTTGTTTTGATCTATCTCTATGGCCTTGCTCCCAGCCCTATTTATGGGACAGAACCTAACACATTCTATCGAGCATTTATCGGGTTTACAGGAGTCATAATTAATGACTGCAACCCTCAAGTAGCACACCTCCCGCAAAAAACAAAAATTATCTCTCTTTTACTTTACCATTCATCCTCTTCCCAATCTTCCTCTTCCTCTATGTCTTCCCAATCCTCTTCCTCTATGTCTTCCCATTCCTCTTCCATCAACGCAAGCACCAATCAATCCTCATATGAATAGTACTTATAATTTTCGACAGGAGAGTTCCCATGTCATGTATCTACTAATTGCGACGATCAAGATTAATGTTTTGATTAAGGTCTTAATTCTAGATTAATAATACATTGAAATAATCATTTATAGTTAAAAAGGTTTAGGTACCATATCTCCATTGTTTAGAATATTCAACCTGTTCCTTTGTTAGTTGCTCCACTTGTATTCCCATCGAGTCTAGTTTTAATTTAGCTACTCTCTCATCGATATCCTGGGGAACATCATAGACTTTTGGCATTAGGGACCCTCTGTTCTGGTAGATGTAAAGTACAGATAGAGCCTGGTTCGAGAAACTAAGGTCCATAACCTCGCTGGGATGCCCTTCACCCGCAGCTAAATTCACTAATCTTCCATCTGCTAGAAGGTATATTCTCCTTCCATCGGGCAATACATTTTCCTCGGTATATGGCCTAATGATCCTCCTGCTCTTAGCCATCTTTCTTAGCCCATCGACATCTATTTCCACGTTGAAATGACCCGCATTGGCAAGGATCGCTCCGTCCTTCATATTAAGGATGTGCTCCTTAGATATTGCCCTAATATTACCTGTGGCCGTGATAAATAAGTCTCCTATCTTAGATGCCTCTTTCATGGTCATCACTTCGAATCCTTCCATCACGGCCTCTAATGCCCTTAATGGGTTAGCTTCTACCACTATTACTCTACCCCCAAGCCCCCTGAGTCTAGAAGCTATTCCCCTACCTACCCAACCGTAGCCTGCAACCACGCATATCTTTCCGGCTATTAGAATGTTAGTTGCCCTAAGAACTCCGTCAATTGCGCTCTGTCCAGTACCGAATCTATTGTCAAAGAGATATTTGGTGAACGCGTTATTTACGGCAATAACTGGATACTTCAGAACGCCATCCTCTTCCATGGCCTTTAGCCTAACCACGCCAGTAGTCGTCTCCTCGGTGCCACCTATCACGTTACTGTAAAGGTTATTCTCGTGTAAGTAAGCATGTAGATCTCCACCATCATCCATTACTATTTGCGGTTTACTCTCCACAATTGACCTTATGTTGTCATAGTAGTCCTGCTCGTTTTCTCCTTTCCATGCAAACACGTTGATGTCATATTTTTTCACCAGCGCAGCAGCTATGTCATCTTGAGTGGACAGGGGATTGCTAGCTGCTAGGGATACCTCTGCACCAGCAAGTTTAAGGGTCTTCATTAGAACTCCAGTTTCCTTGGTAACATGTAATACTGCTGCAATTCTTACTCCTTTTAGCGGTTTCGTTCTCTCTAATTCCCTTTGTATGCTCATGAGAGCTGGCATATGCAGTTCTGCCCACTCTAGTTGGGCTTGACCCTGATCCGCAAGGGATATATCCTTAATACGATAATTCATGAGATCAACGATACAGTATGGTATAAATTTGTATGCCATTTCTTCTTCGAAAGAGCTGACTAATAATTACCAGAACTACCTTTCCAAGCTAATTTTGACTCTTCCTTGATGAGGAAAAATGGATTTTTACTTCAATTACTACTTATCTATAGGACGCAAAGTAAAGGCTTAGAAAGCAATGCATGTCCGCGATTTACCCGGTCGTAAGCCTTAAAAGTCAAAATGCCCTATTAGGGTGAAGTGGGCCCGTAGCTCAGCTAGGTAGAGCGCGCGGCTCATAACCGCGTGGTCGAGGGTTCAAATCCCTCCGGGCCCACGAAATAGCAAAATCTGAATTTTATCATCATAGTCTTTCCAAAGGCGTTACGTCAAAGATCATAACCTAACCTCCATATTTTTAACTCTCTCAAATGATATTTAATATAACGATATTATTCCGAGATATTGATGCGGGAACTAATTTTAAAATTTCACTGCCTTATGAGCATTGGTTATCATGTTCAAAGAGAAGGACTTTATTTACATAGATTACACGGGAAAAGTTAAAAATACAGGAGAGCTCGTAGATACTACAATAGAGGAAGAGGCAAAAAAAGCTAACATATACAGCGAAGGCAAGAAATATGAACCTCAGCTGGTCATCTTAGGAGAACATAGGTTAATTAAAGGTCTTGAGGATAGCTTATACAATTTTGAGCTAAATGAAGAGAAAGAAATAGAAATACCACCCGAGAATGCCTACGGCCAGAGAGACCCTTCCAAGGTTAAGGTTATGCCTCTAGGGGAGGTTAGAAAGCAAGGAATAACTCCTTACCCAGGCATGCCTGTAAGATTTTCTGATGGTTCAGTCGGGACAATAAAGAGCGTGAGTGGAGGTAGAGTTTACATAGATCTCAATCATCCCCTTGCTGGAAAGACCCTAGTGTACAAGGTAAAAGTAGTGAAACAGGTGACCGATGTTAAGGAAAAGATACAGGCATTGATCAATAGATGGTTTTCGGGTGTAGAGCTACCCTCGGCTGAACTGTCTGAAGATCAGAAGACATTGAAGATCACCATACCCGAAAAGATATTTCTACTAGAGGACCTGCAAACCAGAAAACTACTTCTGGCCAGAGACATCATCAAGTACGTTCTAGACGATGTTGTGGTGGTATATCAGGAGTCCTATACTAAGGCTTTTCTCACTCAATAACTCCGGTGTCTCTTGCTACTTTTTCAGCAGATGCCCAAGTTAATCCCCTATCACCTAGTATCGTATATCTTTCAGGCCTTATTGTGTGAGCTATGGTAAGAGCCTTTATGATTACGTCGTTGGGAATTCCCAGCTGCTTAGCAGTTGTCGGCGCTCCAATCCTGTCTAGGGCATTCCTTATTTCTCTCCAATTTATTCCATGAATATATGCCATTATAATGGAACCCATTCCGACAAGCTCGCCGTGTAAGGCAGCATTTGGTTGAAGTAGATCTACAGCATGCGCAAACAGATGTTCAGATCCGCTAGCCGGCCTAGTGCTTCCGGCCATACCCATTGCGACTCCGCTACTTATGAGGGCCTCAGTTAGCAGGCTAACGCTATACTTCAAATCCCTATGTATTATTCTGGTACAACTTAGTGCGTGCTTGGCCGAGAGCAGAGCCAATGACGCAGTGTAATCTCCGTAATATTCTCCCGTCAACTTTGATGCGAGCTTCCAATCCCTAACAGCAACCAGCTTTCCAATAGTATCTCCAATTCCAGAGTTTATGAGCCTCCTAGGTGCAGAACTGAGAACATTTATGTCAGCAATGATTGCATAGGGCATTTTTGCCTTAACTGAGACAGGCTTTCCAAGCCCCTTTATTGATGCAAAGGGAGAGGTTATCCCATCATGGGAAGGGGCTGTGGGAATACTGATGAAATTTACGTTTAGTTTATACGCCACATACTTCGCTACATCTATGGTCTTCCCACCTCCAATGCCCAGGACAAACTTAGGGTTGAGTTGCTTAGCCTTTTCCTCTACTCTGTTGACCTCGTCGATAGAGGAATCCAATACCTCAATAAATTCTATTTTACCTATTTCGTTCAGCCCTTTTGCAACCTCATCAATTACAATTTTCCTTACATTGGGTCCAGTAACGACTAGGACTGGTTCTAACACGTTAAGCTGAAAGAGATAGTCCCTGAGTTTCGACAGGATTCCGTTGCCTACGTAGACCTTCTTTGGGAGCTCAATGATATGCTCATGAATCTCCATACTATGAAAGAAGATTTAAATATAATAAAGAGTTACCTATGCCTGTTAGATTTCTTTGTTTTTGGTGAGATAAGTGTCCAATTTTAGGTTAGGTATAATATCGTCCATATACAATGGAATTCCAAAGGAGGCTCAAATCACAAGAATTGAGTTCGAGGGTCCAGAAATCGCAGTGTATGTTAAGAATCCGTCAGTTCTTAGCGATAAAATGGACCTAATAAAGAAGATAGTAAAGGAAATAAAGAAAAGGATTGTAATCAAAGCTGATAACAGTGTCAGAAAGGATAAAAAGGAGACAATAGAAATAATAAAGAATTTTGTTCCAGCAGAAGCTCAAATTTCTGATATAAAGTTTGATGATGAACTAGGAGAGGTTCTCATAAAGGCAAAGAAGCCTGGACTGGTAATAGGTAAAAGAGGTCTAATCCAACAGAAGATTTTCATGGATACTTACTGGAGGCCTGTAATCATAAGAGAACCACCCATCAAGTCCAGAACCGTAGAGGGAGTTCTCACCCACATATATAACGAAACTGAGTATAGGGCGAAGATGCTCAAGACCTTTGGAGAGAGGATACACAGGGAGATACTATTTAAGGACAGATACGTGAGGGTAACTGCCCTGGGAGCCTTCCAAGAGGTTGGGAGATCAGCAGTTCTGGTGGAGACCCCTGAAAGCAGGGTGTTGATGGACGTGGGAGTGAATCCGAGCGTGAACTTTGGAGAAAGGATGTTTCCAAAGCTGGATATTGACCAGTTGAGATTGGAGGACCTGGACGCTGTGGTATTGACCCATGCCCACCTGGATCACAGCGGAATGATCCCATTTCTTTTCAAGTACGGATATGACGGTCCGGTGTACACAACTCAGCCCACTAGAGACATAATGGCCTTAATGCAGTTGGATCTACTTGACGTGGCAGATAAGGAAGGAAGACCTCTGCCATATTCCGCTAAGGAAGTTAGAAAGGAGTTACTCCATACCATTACCCTAGATTACGAGGAAGTTACGGATATAGCTCCGGATATAAGGCTCACCTTCTATAATGCAGGGCATATCATCGGTTCAGCAATGGCTCATCTTCACATAGGAGATGGTGTACACAACCTTGTCTACACTGGAGATTTCAAATATGCTAGAACGAGATTGTTGGACAGAGCCGTTTCCGAGTTCCCTAGGGTGGATACCCTAATAATGGAGACCACCTATGGTGCACAGTTGCAGACCAATAGGGATGAATCGGAAAAGCAGTTGATTGATGTAATAAACAAGACCCTAAATAGGGGTGGCAAGGTTCTCATACCTGTGTTAGCTGTGGGGAGAGGACAGGAAATCATGCTGGTGATAAATGACGCAATGAAGAGAAAACTCATACCAGAAGTTCCAGTTTATGTTACAGGGCTCTTCGACGAGGTTACAGCAATACACACCGCATATCCTGAGTGGCTAGGCAAAGAAGTGAGAGATTCAATCTTGTTCAGGGATGAGAACCCGTTCACTTCTGAGTTCTTCAAGAGAATAGAAGGATACAGGGAGGATATCGCAGAGGGTGAGCCCAGTATAATTCTTGCAACTTCCGGTATGTTGAACGGTGGACCGGCAGTTGAGTTCTTTAAACAGTTAGCTCCCGATCCAAAGAACAGTTTAATTTTCGTTAGTTATCAAGCTGAGGGAACCCTGGGTAGAAAGGTTAGAGATGGGGCGAGGGAGATACAGATTATAGGAAGGGACGGAAGAGTGGATAACATAAAGGTCAATCTAGAGACTACACCCATAGACGGATTTTCAGGACATTCAGACAGGAGACAACTACTGAAATTCCTAGAGGATTTAACGCCCAAACCCAGGAATATTATATTAAATCATGGAGAGGCTTCAGCTATTAGAGAATTCAAGAAACACATAGAAAACTTTAGAGAAAGGGAGAGACTTGGCTTGAGATCAGCGAATATCTATTCCCCAGCAATTCTTGATAGCATCAGGCTGGACAAGACTTCCTAGATCCTAGAAGGAAAGCCTTGAAAGATTTGAAGGCCAGAGCCTAAATTTTTTAAGCATGCAAGGAGTTAGAACTTGAGGGCCCGTCGTCTAGCCTGGTTAGGATGCCGCTCTGACACAGCGGAGGTCCTGGGTTCAAATCCCAGCGGGCCCATACCTCCTTGTTCAAATGATGCCACGAAGAATTTAGCTTTCTATAAAGCTTAGCAGAGATTGAAATCGTATATATCATGCGGGGGGCGGGATTTGAACCCGCGCAGGACTACTCCAGTAGGGGTCTCACCTAATGGTCCTGAGCCTACCCCCTTTGACCTAGCTCGGGCACCCCCGCACATTTATCTAACCTCATGTCTGATTTAAAAAATCACGGTTAATGCGCCGGGGGCGGGATTTGAACCCGCGTGTCTCGGAGAGACAGTAGGTCGCACGCTTTAACGCTGGAAAGGTCTCGAGCCTACCCCCTTGGTCCGCTCGGGCACCCCGGCATAATTAGATAAGAGTTTTTACTTAAAAAATCAAGCAGGGACAGTAACTGGGTTAGACTCCGTCGATATCCTTTTCTCTGAAGATAACTTTTCCCTTATGTTCTTGGGAATGCTAAACAGCATCGAGTGGGTTTCCCCATCGTAGTACCTTAGTTTTCCCCTTATTCTCTGCGCTATCAGTGAGTTTATACTCTCAGGAGACAGTTGGCTTGGCGTAACCTTATTGGATGCATAAACGAATCCCCAGAGTCCATCGAATGATGGAACGTAGGTTATCGATGCTGAAACCTTCCTGAATATAGATCTAAGTGTGTTATATATTACAGAGAACGTGTCCAGACTAAAGGATGGCGAAGTGGCTTGGGTTACGATACCTCCGTCATCACCAACCAGTCTGGAAAGTTTTTCATAAAACTCTTTCGTGTATAATTTATACGATGAGTTACCCATTATAGGATCCGTAAGATCTAGAACAATAGCATCAAACTTTTCCTGTGTTTTTTCCACATATCTCAGAGCATCATCAATAACCAGCGTAGTCCTAGGATCATCAAAGGATCCGGTATGCCACTCAGTAAGGTGTTTCCTCGCGAAGTCTATGACTGTCTGGTCTATATCCACCATGACTGCCCTATTCACAGACTCATGCTTGAGCACCTCACGTAATGTGGCCCCTTCGCCTCCACCTAGTATTAGCACACTCTTAGGTTTGTCTAGGGAGAGAAGAAGGGGATGGACTAGAGTTTCGTGATATATATACTCGTCAGATACGGTGGATTGAACTTTCCCATCTATAATAAGCGACTTCCCAAACCTAGTTAACTTAGCAACCATTACCCTTTGAAACTGGGTAGTAACATCTTCCAATACTTGGTCTATGTGATGACCATGAAATTCATAGGAGGATTGCCACTCTATATGCCAGCTCCAACCGAATTCCATTACTTTAACCTTACCCCATTTACCTTTTTGGTTTTCCAACTATATCTTGTAATTCTTTTTGATTTTCCAAAACCACATGCAGCGCACTTATGCTTAGTAGGGTTATATGAATTTCTACCACATCGTCTGCATCTAATATGGCTACCTCCTTTATTCATTTTTCCAAAGGACGGAGTTCCCTTCATTCATCTCACCTATTGTTGAATCGGAGAGATGAGAATTACATTATCCCCTCTTATTACTATGGTTCCCATCTTCTTCCCTTCGCCATCGCTTTGGATTTCTTCAGAATCCGACAAAACCAAGTTCATGTGTTGATCATAACTCTTAAGAAGCCCTCTCACTTCCTTATTTCCCTTTAATTTAACTAGCACTAGACTACCAACAGACTCTGCGAGTAGTTTGTGCGCAGTTTCTGCCATGAAGTGAAACACCTATTATGACTAGGGCTCAGTCTCGTTTATAAATTGAGTGGCTCTTTACAACGTGAAATTCACGCATCGACACAGAAACATGACCTAAAGAGTCCCACCGCGGGGACTTGAACCCCGGACCACCCGGTAACTGCCCTTTATCTACAGCCGGGCGCTCTGAACCGGGCTGAGCTACGGTGGGACATGAATCACTTCTCCTTTGCCCATAAAAGTTTTCCGCTATGTCGTTATCTAGGAGTTGAAATACCGGACAAAGCCGTATCGTTTTTCCTTAGAGGCCCCGAGAGGTATAACTTAAAGCGGGGAATTAGAACTTCATAATGAGATCATGAGAATAGCCTATGCGAACGCGATGGACTTTAAGACCGTCATAGAGGCACTCTCTAAGCTAATTGACGAGGTTACCTTTACGTTCACCTCCTCTGGGCTAGACGTAGTTGCTGTGGATAGGGCTCACATTTCACTAATCAAATTACATTTTCCCAAGGAAGCCTTTGAGGAATTCGATGTTGAGGATCAATTCAGATTTGGTTTCAATACCCAGTACATGCTAAAGGTCATGGCTAGTGCTAAGAGAAAGGAAAAGATAGAGATGGAGTCTAGGGAAGAGTCAGAGATAGTTATCAGAATGCTAGGAGAACCTCCTAGGGAATTCACTATCAGAAATATAGAAGTACCCATTCAGGAGTTACCCGAGTTAAAGCTAGATTTTGATGTAAAGGCTAAGATAACATCTGGAGGCTTCAAGAAGGCCGTTTCGGAAATAGCGACAGTAAGCGATTCGGTAGAAATAGATGCTACGGAGATGGAAATCAAGCTAAGATCTAAGGAGTCCACCGAGATAGAGGTGGAGTTTTCGAAGGAGATGGGGGGATTGCAGGAAATAGAGGTGAAGAAACCCTCAGTCTCAAGCTATCCATCAGATTACCTTGAGGATGTCCTAGTTCTAACTAGACTCTCAGGTTTCCTTAACCTCCTTTTCTCGGAACAGAAACCACTACAGTTAGAATTTAATATGGATAATGGCGGTAGTGTAGTGTACCTGCTAGCTCCCAATGTGGGGTGATAAAGTTCACAATAAGTATAGTTGGAAGTTATCCTAGGGCAATATCACTTGGAAAAGTTTTTTCTAGATATAGATCAGGCAAGATAAGTAAGGAGGTTTTAGATAAGGAGATCATTAAGAGGACAACAAGTTTCATGTCTTTAGTTAAGGATGTGGGCGCTAGTTATACTACTGACGGGCTCTTGAGATGGGACGACTTGATGGATATAACATTTTCTTACATCTCCGGTCCAACAAAGGGCGAGTTAATGCGTTTTTATGATAATAATTTCTATTATAGAAAACCGGTGATTAAAGGCGATATTAAAGCTCAACCGGATGAGTATCTGAAGTCTCTCCAGGAGGATATGGAGATAGCAAAGAAGGTAGGATATACAGGTAAGCTGAAGGCTGTACTCGTGGGTCCCCTAACGTATACTCTCCTCAGCGATAACAGACATTATGACGATGAAGAACTGGTCTTTGCCTACGCAAAGGAAGTCAACTCAGTAATGAAGGTCATTCCAAGTGAACTTGCCATAGAAATTCACGAGCCATCTTTCTTTGAGAAGGGAATCAAGACCTCAATGATATCTAGGCTTGTGGACGCATATTCAGAGATGGTAAAGGGCGTGAGTCAAGAAAAACATCTTATTACATATTTTGCCATAAACCCCTCGAAACTAGATATGTTCTTTAAGCTTCCAGTAGACGTTCACGGATTGGATGTAATAGAGAACATAAACCTACTGGCTCAGGTCTACGCTAGGATCGCCAAGAAAAGGGTATTCTTTGGAGTACTTAACACGAGGAATACGAAACTAGAGAGATTGTCAACCATCAGGAGGATAGTTAACAAGGGTTATCAGAAAGGAGCTTCACAGATAATTGTGGGAAATGCAGCACCAATGGATTTTATACCTGAGATAATTGCCGTAAGAAAGTTAAAACTTCTCAAGAAGTTGGGTGATAAGTCATGAATCTTCCACCTCTTCCAACAACAGTTATAGGTAGCTATCCTAGGCCCAAATGGTTAAGGGAAGCCATAACCTTGGCAAAGAACGGAAGGCTATCGCGAGAGGATCTACAGGAAGCGTTTAACGACGCAGCTATTACCGTCATGAGAGATCACCAAGTTGCTGGGATTGATGTTCCCACAGATGGAGAAGTAAAAAGGGATGAGATGGTAGAATTCTTCGCAGAAAGACTGAACGGTTTTAGATTTTATGGACCTGTGAGGGTATGGGGAACAGCCTATTATAGGAAACCCTCAGTAGTGTCGAAGATAGAGTATAATACACCAATGCTTGTAGATGAAGTTGAATTTACTAAGAGTATAACTTACACTCCTTACTTCAAGGTGACAATTACTGGTCCATACACCATGGCCTACTGGTCCTACAATGAATATTATAAGGACAGGAGGGAGATGGCCTTCGATCTTGCCAAGGCGATAAACGCTGAAATAAGGAACCTAGTTGAGGCTGGCGCACCCGTGATTCAGGTAGATGAACCCGCTATACACTCTAGCGCTGAGGAGGTTGAATGGGCAGTTGAGGCTGTAAATGAATCAGTGAAGGGAATTAATGCGAAACTCATGTTGCATATATGCTACGGTGATTACAAAATAGTCGCACCATATCTAAATGACTTCAAGGTAGATCAAATAAATTTCGCATTAAAGATATATAACTATAAGCCTCTCAAATTGTTTAAGGAACACGGGTATGAAAAAGAAATAGGTGCGGGCGTTATAGACGTTCATAGCAGAAACGTAGAATCCCCAGAGGAAGTCTATAAGGATATCAAGAGACTTATGGAGTACTTCCCGCTAGAAAAGATATGGATAAATCCAGATTGTGGGTTAAAGTTACTTCCAAGAAATATAGCCTTCTCTAAGATGGTGTCAATGGTGAAAGGAGTTCAGATGGTTAGGGAAGAACTTAAAAAGAGCGGTATAGTAGGAAAATAAGCAAGTGGTGATTACGTTTGAACAAGAGAAGAGCCAACGGCAGTTCTCACTCAACTAGGCCTGTAAGGACTGGATCGCCAAAGTGGGTTAGATTCTCAAGGGAAGAAGTGGAGATGCTCATAGAGGAGTTAGCGAAAAAAGGATATACTCCATCCATGATAGGGATAGTATTAAGGGATCAATACGGAATACCCCTAGCAAAACCCATTATTGGTAAGAAGGTTAATCAGTTCCTAAAGGATAAGGGACTGGCTTCCCAGATACCTGAAGACCTCTTTAACCTAATCAGAAGGGCTGTTAATGTGAGGAGACATCTTAACGAGTACCCTGGGGATAAGACAGCTAAGAAAGGCCTTGAAGAGATAGAATCCAAGATAAGGAGGCTATCTAGATACTACAAGAGGGTAGAGAAGTTACCTCAGGACTGGACGTACGATCCAGCGAAGGCAGAGCTATTGGTAAGCGCGTCTTCTTAACTTGGCTAATCACATCCTATTTTCTTTAATTCCCCGTTTAACACCTTTTTGAAAGCTATCCTAGTGATTCTATCTGCCTCCTTGTTTTCTTCTCTGGGTATCCACTCAATCTCAACTGACGAGAATTTTGCAAGAAGCTCCTTAGCCTTCTCGTAGAGGGGGATAATTCTCTTTGATTTCACAGAGTATTCCCCTTTGAGTTGCCTTATCACTAATTGACTATCCCCTTCTACCCTAGCCTCTGTGACACCTAGCGTCAGCATCTTTTTTAACAAGCATATCAAACCGGTGTACTCAGCAACGTTATTAGTGGAGTTCACGCTCCAAGGTTCAGAGGCTAGTCCCATTCCCTCTATTACGTTCCCGTTAATGTAGATGACATAGCCGAATGTGGCTATTCCACCTGGATTTTTTGGTTCGCATAAACCGTCAAATCTGCCAAGGGCTTTCAAGAGCCTGTTCTACCCTTTCCTTTAGTACTTCAGCAACCCTTTTATCAATGCCTATGGGCCTAGCAATTATTACTTTCACGCTTTTCTCATTCACCGTCACGTTTCCGTTTTCGTCGATGCCAATTAGTCTGGGAATGTCCCTATAGAAATGGGCTCCAGCTGCGAATAAAAGTGGAACCGCTACTATTTCCGTAGCTCCCATTTTAACTAAGGCTTCAACGGCCTCTCTGAGAGTAGGTTGATTAAATTCTATAAATCCAAACTCTACTAATTCAAAATAGTTCTTGAGAAGGTCCTTGTAATTTATTGCCACCTCTTTCCACTCATTTACTCTACTTCCATGAAGCACAAGCAGAATTCCTATTTTCATATCTATAACCATAACCCTGAGTTTATATACTCGTGTCATTATACCTTTGTGAAAAGGGGAAAGACGAATTGGCTGACTTCAAGATTGTTATATCTGATCCTGCATCAAAGAAGGTCGTTCCAGCTAAGGTGAAGGTCAAGCTAGTTGATAATGTACAATCGGAAGAAGGGGAAAAAGAAGGACGCACTTTACCAGTATGTCTTGTCAATCCGAAGACCAAAGAGAAGTTAGGGGCAGATCAATTCATTACAGTTGAAATACAAAAACAGGAAGGGGACAAGAAGGTTAAGGTAAAAGTTCATTTCATTGCTAGGGAATCAGCTGAAGTTCCAGAAGGCGAGATTCATGCTAGTAAAGGACTTACGGAGAAATTTGGGGCAGAAGAGTTTGAAGCAGTAGCATACAGGACTAAGTCTTTCCAGTTAAATGTGGATCAAGGACAGGTGAATCTGGTCGGATCCAAAATAGGCGACAATTTCACGCTGTCAGTAGGAGGAATAGCCCTTAATCTCGCAATAACGGGGGGATCAGATAATACTGGTTTCCCTATGAGACCCGATGTTCAGGGGGCAGCTAAACGAAGGATACTTTTGGCTGGTCCACCAGGATTCATACCAACAGAAGATGGGGAGAGAAGAAGGAAGATAGTGAGAGGAAACGTTATCAGTGCAGAAAATGTTCAGATTAACTGTGTAATTGTAAGGTGATTTTTTGCCCTGGCCAGTTGTACAGCCAGAAGTCAACATAGGCGTTGTTGGACACGTGGATCATGGTAAAACTACTCTAGTTCAAGCTCTCACTGGAGTTTGGACATCTAAACATTCCGAAGAACTAAAGAGAGGTATGACCATTAGGCTAGGATATGCTGAGGCATCCTTTGGTCTATGCAAATCCTGTAGAAAGCCCGATGGGTACGTAAATGAGCCATCGTGTAATTCCTGCGGAAGCGACGAGGAACCTGAATTCTTGAGAAGAGTTTCGTTTGTTGATGCTCCAGGGCATGAGGTATTAATGGCGACTATGCTCTCAGGAACTGCCATACTTGATGGTGCTATCCTAGTTGTAGCAGCCAATGAGCCATTTCCTCAGCCTCAAACTAGGGAGCATTTTGTGGCCTTGGGAATAGCTGGAATAAATAAGCTGATAATTGTGCAAAATAAGGTAGATGTAGTATCTAAGGATGCAGCCCTAGCCCAATTTAACCAGATAAAAGAGTTCATAAAAGATACGTGGGCCAGTGAGGCAGAGATAATACCAGTTAGTGCACTCCATAAAATAAATATTGACGCTCTGATAGAGGCACTGGAAAGAAGGATTCCCACACCTAAAAGAGATATGAGTCTGGACCCCATCATGTTAGTCATAAGGAGCTTTGACGTGAATAAGCCTGGTACTCCCTCCACTGAGTTGAAGGGAGGCGTAGTGGGAGGGAGTATAATACAGGGAATGTTTAAGGTAGACCAGGAGATTAAGGTCCTTCCAGGAATTAGGTTAGAAGAGAAGGGAAAAATCACGTATAAGCCCCTCTATACCCGCGTTTCATCTTTGCGTTTCGGGGACTTGGAGTTTCGAGAGGCAAGACCTGGAGGACTGGTGGCCATGGGTACCTATCTGGACCCTTCGATAACTAAGGCTGATAGTCTCATAGGTAGCATCGTGACCGGGGCTAACGTGGACATTCCAGTTCTCTGGAAAATTACCACTACCTATAACCTTCTGGAGAGAGTGGTTGGAAGTAAGGAAATGACCAAGGTGGATCCTATCAGACCGAAGGAGACGCTTCTCATCACTTTAGGCTCTGCTACTAGTCTAGGTGTTGTCACTAGAGCAAAATCAGACGAGATAGAGATGGAGCTCAAGAGACCTCTTGCAATATGGGATAAGAAGGCTAGGCTAGTAATTAGCAGGCAAATTGGTGGAAGATGGAGATTGGTAGGATGGGGACAGGTGGTTCTGTAGGAATTTTGGTCGACACTAATATTCTCATGTATGTATATGATAAAGTGGATCCGTTTAACAGGATAATAGAGTATTTTGAATATAAACCCATATTCTATATTCATAAACTTGTCTTACAGGAGCTAGATATACTAAGTAGGAAATATAAAAATTCCACGAAGATGGAATCAAGGATATCATTAGCAAGGCAGTATCTAGAGGTCTATAGGAGTTGGTGGAAATTAGTGGATATTCACTCTAATCTCCCAACGGACGAGGCTCTCATTGCTACAGCGAGAGATCTAGGACTTATCCTTTTCACCAACGATGAGGAGCTAAGAAGGAAGGCTTTAGAACATAACGTTGAAATAATTTTCATGGGAAGACAGGGTAAAATTATAAAATCCTTTCGCACTATTTAGCCCCGATTCTTTATGTTTAAAGTTGTAAAGGCCAGAGGAGTTGTTAGAATACCACCCGAACTCTTTGGCGAACCCTTAAACAAAACAGCCATTGAGATACTTAATAATGAATATAAGGAAAGGTTATTTAAAGATTTAGGTCTAGTTCTGTCTGTTATTAGGGCTGACGTAAATGAGGAGGGGATGATTATATTCGGTGACGGGGCAACTTATCATGAGGTGGAATTTGAGCTCCTGACTTTCTCGCCCATGATTCAGGAAGTTATAGAGGGCGACATTACTCAAGTAGATAATTACGGGATATATGTAAACATGGGTCCCATGGACGGTCTCGTGCATGTATCTCAAATCGGGGATGATAATTACAAATTTGATTCTGTTAGGGGAATTTTAATTGGAGAGAAATCAAAAAAGACTTTTCAAAAGGGGGATATGGTTAGGGCTAGAATAATGACCATTTCCTCCACTGCTAGCAATAGGCTACCAAGGATTGGATTGACCATGAGACAGATGGGTCTAGGAAAGGTGGAGAGGAGGAACTGAGATGTCGGCCAAGACCCTCAAGGCTTGTAGGTCGTGCAAGGCATTGGTTAGCAAAGAGGTCCAGCAATGTCCCATATGCAACGGCACAACGTTTAGTGATGAGTGGGAGGGCATGGTTATACTCCTGAGCGAGAAATCGGAGCTTGCAGAGACAATAGGTGAGTCTAAACCTTGGAGGTACGCTATAAACGTAAAGTAGATCTGTGTTTCAGACCTCCTAGAACTGTTAGGGCAGAACTATCTAGACCTTATGGTATTCTTTTCTCAAATAACGCGAAGTTACTATCCTATCTAGGTCAATTCGAAAGGATAATTACAGTGGGAGATGTTGTAACAAGCCTAGTGACTAGATCAGGGATAAGACCTTTCCTTTCAGTTGTAGATGGAAAGACGAGGAGAAACGTATCAATTTCCGGAGAGAGATCAAGCGAGGTAATTACCAATGAAGCAGGGATTCTTAGATTTAGCGCCATGTCCAAGATAAAGGAGATAATGTATGGGAGAGAGCCTAGATCCCTCTTCGTTAACGGTGAGGATGACATGATGGTAATACCCATCATATTATATGGAAAAAATGGAGACCTAGTTGTTTATGGGCAACCAAATGCTGGGGCGGTTTGTCTAGAAAATTGGGAAGGCTCAAGATGGAGGGTAATGGACATCTTTTCCAAGTTCACGGCAGAGCTCTGCTAATCAGACCTGCGCGAGTTCTTCACCTATCCGACCTTTCGAGCTTCATCAATCATGCTCCGTATTTAGTAGCCCTGTTAGAGTAGTTCAAAAGCAAATCTATTATATTTAATCCAGTGATCTTGAGTGAACCTTTTCTAGCCTGCCTTTCGTTGAAGTCCCCCACGTTATCCGGGATGATGTTTGTTGGAACATAGAGCATCAGTGGTACAGGGTCACCTGAATGTTCCCTCAGTTCCACTGGCGTAGCATGATCTCCTGTGAAAAGAACTACAAGTTCAGAACCATATCTATCCAAAACTCTTCCTATGGATCTATCAATCATTTCTATTGCCTTAACTTTCTCAGATACCTTACCATCATGAGAGGCAGCATCGGTGGCTTTGATATGAAGAAACACTAGGTCATGATCCTCTAGTAATTTGGCTGCAGCTTCGGCTTTCGCCATGTAGTCCGTGTCTATTCCACCAGTGGCACCTGGTGGTGTCACCACTTCCATCCCTAGAGACTTGCACACTCCCTTGATTAGTGCAGTTGCTGACACGGCAGCTCCGCTTAGACCAGTATAATCCTTGAGTTTCGGTAGTTCGGTGTGAATCGATGCACCTCTCAACAGAACTATGTTAGCTGGGGGTAACCCTTCTTTAACCCTTTTATCGTTTAGTTGTGAACTGGAAAGAACTTCGTAGATTCTCCTCGTGAGTGTGTTCACTATATTTGCAGTCCTTTTTGAACTAGGGGCATCATCAGTAGGTTCGCTAGTTAGTATCCGCTTACCTACCTCGTGAGGATCGGTGTCCGACACCCTGTCGCTTAGGTTGTCCCCCGACAACACCACTGAGACCCTATGCTCAGTCCCATGATAGAATCTAACCTTGACCCCGTCAATTTCCTGGATCTTATCATTTAGTTCCTTAACCAGATCCTCTGCTTCTTCAATTTTTCTTCCAGCTCTCCTGTCTATAACTACTAAGTTTGAATCTACGGTGGCAAAGTTCCCTCTGAAGGCGATATCTCCTTCGGTTAGAATAGCTCCTGCGCCGAGAGCCTCAAAACTACCTCTTCCCTTATAGTATTTTTTTGGATCCAATCCAAAAATAGCCAAATGAGAGGTATCACTACCAGGCACTATGCCCGGGCCTATGGGGTCCATCAATCCGACCAAGGAAGATCGAAGAAGGGATGCAATCGTGGGTTTGTCGGCATTCTCTAGAGGTGTTCTCCCGTTTAGTGACGCTACTTGTCTATCACCTAGCCCATCACCTATGACAAGGAGAATCTTATACTTTTTCATCCTAGGGCACTCCTCTTCAGTTCCTTAGCCATTCTTTCATATCTCTCAATCTGGGCCTTAGTCAAGCTGGGCGTCACAACTTTCATGGCCTCCTCAAAATGAGCTGAGGTTACATTGGGAGCATTGGAATCAATGCAGGATTTAATTACTCTATTGTAGCACTCGGTAGCTCCATCTCCCTTAGCATTCTTGCATTCCTTCTCCGCGGAGGTGTTGCACTTAGAGTAAATCTCCCTTAAAGATATCATTGTAGCCTCTCTAACAAGCGCCTCTAGATCAGCCCCAGTGTAGCCCTCGGTTTTCTCAGCTAGGGCCTCGAGATTAACATCTGGACTAAGGGGCACGGATTTAGTGTGTACCTTCAGGATCTCTAATCTAGCCTGCTTGTCTGGTGGAGGAACGTAAATTAGCCTATCAAATCTTCCAGGTCTAAGCAATGCAGGATCTATTATATCGGGTCTATTGGTTGCCGCAATCACCACTACCTTACTCAGGGGCACTATTCCATCCATTTCAGAGAGCAATTGATTAACCATTCTCTCGGTAACACCGCTATCGTGTCCCATTCCTCTCATGGGTGCTATTGAATCAATCTCGTCAAAGAACACCACAGTGGGTGCAGTCTGTCTGGCCCTCTTGAAGATCTCCCTAATGGCCTTCTCGCTCTCCCCAACCCACTTGGATAAAACCTCTGGTCCTCTCACTGCGATGAAGTTTGCACCACTCTCCGTTGCAACAGCCTTGGCAAGCATGGTTTTTCCAGTTCCAGGGGGGCCAAACAGGAGTACACCCTTGGGTGGCCTTATCCCAGCTTTATTGAAAACCTCTGGAAATCTCATGGGCCACTCTATTGCTTCTCGTAATTGCTGTTTTACGTTCTCTAACCCACCAATCTCTGACCATCTAACCCTTGGTACTTCCACATATACTTCCCTAAGTAAGGTGGGCTGAACAAATTTCATGGCATTCATGAAGTCGTCCATGGTGACTTTGAGTTCCTTAAGAACTTCAGGGGACAGCCTTTCTTGTTCCAGTAGTTTCTTTCTGTCTCCCGTGTTGATGAATCTCCTCAGGGCATGCATGGCAGCCTCCTTGGCTAACGCTGCTATATCCGCTCCCGTGTAACCGTTGGTCATCTCTGCAATTACGTCCAAGTTTACGTCATCAGCTAAGGGCATATTCCTGGTGTGAACCTGAAGTATTTCCTTTCTAGCCTTAGTGTCTGGGGGCCTAATCTCTATTTCCCTATCAAATCTGCCAGGTCTTCTAAGAGCTTGATCCACAGCGTCTGGCCTATTTGTAGCCCCTATGACCACAATTCTCCCGCGTCCCTTTATTCCGTCCATGAGCGTCAGTAATTGTGAGACCACCCTTTTCTCAACTTCTCCAGTAACCTCTTCTCTCTTTGGGGCAATTGCGTCTATTTCGTCGATGAAGATTATTGAAGGTGCATTTTTGTCGGCGTCATCAAAGATCTCCCTAAGTCTCTGCTCACTTTCACCATAGAATTTACTCATTATTTCCGGTCCGTTAATAGTGACAAAGTAAGCGCCTATCTCGTTGGCCAAGGCTCTAGCAAGTAAGGTTTTCCCAACTCCAGGAGGTCCATAAAGTAGCACACCCTTAGGTGGTTCTATGCCTAGGTGTTGAAATAACTCTGGGTGTTTCATAGGAAGCTCTATCATCTCCCTTAACTTCTCCTTAACCTCGTCTAGGTCTCCAATGTCCTCCCATGTTACTCTCGGATACACCTGGGCTTCCCTAACTGGTTCCTCCTTTATCGTAATCTCTGTGCTATTGGTGACGAAGACGTAGTTGCTGGGTTGTGTGTTGGATACGACTAGATCTATTGTACCGGTGTAGATGGGAATTGAGATTGTCTCTCCCTTGATAAGGGGCTTATACATTAAGTATTCCTTTACATAATCTACAAATGTCTGATCAAACCGAATAGGCTGTGTTGGAGCAAGAGTAACTTTTGTGGCTGGATCCACCTTAGCCTTCTTTACTGTCACTTCGTCTCCAATGGAAACTCCTATGGTCTTTCTAACGTAACCGTCTACTCTTATTTCACCGTCGCTTATATCATAAGCCGGCATCGCCTGCAACAGGGCGGTGCCACTAGGCCCTGTAAGCTCAATGTAGTCCCCTGTTTCAATTCCTAGTCTTCTCATAGTATGCTCCGTCATTCGCGCTATCTTACGACCCACGTCCTTCTGTCTCGCCTCCAATATTCTCAATCTCAGATTCGACGACATATCTGAATCTAGTATAACCATTTAAATAAGTCTTTTTGACATGGTAGATAATGAATGCTGATGAACGACTTCCAGACGTAGTGTATATGGGCTCTTGCCCCAATTGTGGTTCTGACATAACGTCAGTTCGCCTAGGGAAAGGGAGTGTATGTGAAAGGTGTTTGGGAGAGGAAATTGATATAGGGAGTTTGCAACAACTGGTTGAAATACTACAAAATGCAGGCACCATAAAATCACTATTGAGAGAGAAGAACATCCTTGAAGAGGAGAGAAAGGTAATAGATCTATTCAAACGTGTGATTGGCTCAGAACCGTTGGGCCCTCAGCGATCTTGGATTATTAGGGCACTCCGAGGTGAGAGCTTTCCCATAATTGCTCCTCCGGGACTTGGGAAAACCACATTTGGCATAGTCATGTCATTGTATTACGCCTCAAGGTCAGAGAAGTCTTTGATGATTTTTCCAACAAGGACTTTGGTTTCCCAAGTGGTCCAAAAGATTCAGGAAATGGGAAAGTCTCTGGACTTCACTCCTAGATTAGTATATTACGTAAGTGGACTAACCCAATCTAAAAAGGACGAATTGAGTAAATCGTTGGCCGAGGAGGATTTTGATATTTTTATCTCTACCTCACGTTACGTAATTCAGCATCTGGATGAGATAAACAAGATCAATTATAAGTATCTGTTTGTTGACGATGTTGATGCAGTTCTAAAGTCGGGCAAGAGTTCGCTTACTATCCTGAAATTGATGGGCTTCAGCGACGAAAATGTAACAAAGGTAAGGGAGTTATTGAAGACATCTAGAGATAATACTTCATCATTTGATGAGATAAGAAAAATTCGAGAAAGATTCGCCAAGGACAGGGTAGCTATATTTTCGTCTGCAACAATTACAAGAAGTAACCCGGTTTTCACTTCCCTAATGGGATTCAAGCCCGGCGGTGCAACAATCTATCTCCGGAACGTCATAGATTCATATATCATAGGAACGGACATAGTGTCTCAAACAGTCGAATTGGTAAAAAGATTAGGGCCTGGGGGCCTGGTCTTTGTCCCAGTGGACAAAGGCTTAAACTTCGCCAGAGAAATATCTCAGAAGATTGATTTCCTCAAGGCTTCTGTAGTTTCTTCCAATACCACCAAGAAATTAGAAGAATTCGAACAGGGCTCAATTGATGTATTAATTGGGGTAGCTACCCATTATGGACTCCTAGTCAGAGGAATAGATATCCCTTGGAGAGTTAGATATGCGGTCTTCGCTGGAATACCTAAGTTCAGATTCAAACTGGGAGAAACAATGCATCCGCTAGCTATGTTGAGAATACTTACCCTACTTTCTGTTGTTCTTAAGGACCCTGAGATAACTAGGATCCTCAGATTCGTGAAATATAGACTAAGGAGGACCTCAACTGCGGCTTTAGCCATGTTAGCTAAGGCAGTTAAGGACGGAGCTTTAGAGGATAGAACCATGATAAGGGCATATGAGATAGTAAATACTTATCTGAAGGACAAAAGGATTGTTGAGGCCATATCCAAGTTTGGTGATATTTCATTTTCCGGAGATTATATTTCTATTCCAGATTATCTTACCTATATACAAGCCAGCGGGAGAACATCAAGACTTTATGGGGGACACCTAACTACAGGCTTATCTGTTCTTCTTGTGGATGATATGATCCTCTTTGATCTCTTGAAAAAGAAGCTATCCTTTATTCTGGATGACATGAAGTGGAATCCCTTGGACCTAGATAGTCAAAAAATTGGAGATAGAGATCTTCAGGAAATAGTGAAGCAGATAGATAAGGAGAGGGCAGAGATCATAAGAAGAAGGAAGATAGAGCCAATTTCCATGCCAATGGAGAAAATTAAGACCGTGTTATTAATTGTTGAATCTCCGAATAAGGCCAAAACTATTTCCAATTTCTTTTCCAGGCCAAGTATAAGGGATTTTGATGGATTACGTGTATATGAAACTGTAATTGGGGATAAGATATTGATGGTAACTTCAAGCGGTGGTCATGTATATGACCTTACCACGAAGGATCTTGGAGTCTACGGAGTTGAAGTAAAAAGTAACGGAGATGTTAATGTTATTCCCTTCTATAACACATTGAAGCGATGTGAAAATGGTCATCAATTCACCGAATACGCTGAGGGAGGTAAATGTCCAATCTGTATGTCAACTAACGTGAGAGATAAGAGATCGGCCATAAATGTTCTAAGAAGGCTAGTGCTTGAAGCCGACGAAGTTCTCATAGGAACAGATCCAGATGTGGAAGGAGAGAAGATTGCATGGGATCTATACCTTAACCTTAAGCCTTTCAACTCGAATATATTTAGGGCCGAGTTTCATGAGGTGACCAGAAGGGCCATAACTGAGGCGTTGAACTCGCCCAGAACTTTCTCTATCAACATGTTACGTTCCCAGTTGGTCAGGAGAATAGAAGACAGGTGGATAGGTTTCAAATTATCAAATAAACTCAAAGAGGAATTTTGGAAAGAGTATTGTACCAAGACGTTGGGTAATAAGGACTGTGATACTGAGAATAGGAACCTCAGCGCAGGCAGGGTTCAAACACCCGTTTTAGGTTGGGTCATTTCCAGGTATGAGGAGTATCTCAGAACAAAGAGGACAATGTATGTGGCAAAGGCTGGTAACCTTAACATTCTCATACCTAAGCAACCGGGTATAAGGAAAAATTCTAAAATAAAGATAATAATCCAATCAGCTGAGAGAAAACAGGATACTGTGGGTCCATTTCCGGCCTATACTACTGATACCTATTTATCTGACGCTTCTGGGTTCTTCTTCATTTCTGCCCAAGAGGCCATGCGTATAGCCCAAGATCTCTTCGAGAACGGTCTCATAACATATCATAGAACAGACAGCACTAGAATATCCAATGTAGGTATAAGTATTGCTGAGTCCTATCTCAAGGATCTCTTGGGTGAAAGGTATAGGGAGATATTTGTACCCAGGAGTTGGGGAGAGGGGGGAGCACATGAGGCGATAAGACCGACAAGACCTTTAAACGGGGAACAGTTGAGGGCCATGGTAGAGCAAGGTGAAATAGAGCCATCGAAACGCCTTACTTATAACCATTACAGATTATATGACATGATATTCAGGAGATTCCTATCAAGCCAACTTGTTCCACTAGTCGTAGAGAAGGAAATATTGCAGATATCCGCTAAAAAGGGTGATGAGACTTTGAAATTAGAGAGTGATACCCTTGAAATTGTGACCAATGTCAGACTTTCCAAGGATGTTCCAATTCCTTCCGAGATTCTCTACATTCCTTTCAGATCGATTGGGGAAACTCTCCTTACACAAATTAAGGATAAACTTCCAGAAGAAATTGACGCAGTTATAACGAGCTCCTTCCAGAAAAGCGATCATGCACTTTATACTCAGGGTGAATTAGTATCCTTGATGAAGCAAAGAAAAATTGGGAGACCCAGCACTTACGCATTTATTATCTCTACTCTCCTAAAAAGAGGTTACGTCTTTGAGACCATGAAGGTGAAGAGACTGATACCCTCTAAGTTAGGTCAGCACGTTTATGAATTCCTGAACTCTAGGTATTCTAATTTCGTCTCAGAGGACAGAACAAGATCGCTCCTTGAAAGAATGGATCTCATTGAGGAAGGGAAGGAGGATTATAGGCAAGTATTAAAGCAATTGTACAACGAAATACAGGACATAAGGTGAAATAATTATGCTGATCTCGCTCACACACTTAAAGCTCAAGGAAATGGCAAAGAAGCATAATATAGAGAAAGCGAAAAGGCTGGTTAAGACTGCAAAGGAAAGAGGAGCAAAGCTTGTGGTTTTACCTTCTCTCTTTCCTGTGGGCAATGGATTTGAGGTATATGATAACGAGAAGAAGATGAGAAGTGTTGTGAAGAACTTGGCCGAGAAGATTCCAGGTAATACTTCAGAAATCGTAATAAAATTGGCTATGGAAGGACAGGTACATGTGATAGCTGGTCCTTTACTGGAACAGGCAGGTCCTAAGGTATTTTTGACAACACTTGTTATATCTCCTGATGGTGAAATAATTGGTAAATATAGGAAGGTAGCGTCATCAGAGAAGGATATCAGGTTGGGAATATCTAATGGTAAGGAGCCAATGCACGTACTCCTCGACAAGAAGTATGGCCTTATAGCAGAGGATGATCTTATGTCGCCTGAGATAAACAGGCTTCTCTACTTTGGGGGTTCGCAGGCAGTTATAGGAACAATGAAGGCCTATCCAAGAAAGCAAGACTCTGTAAAACATTTGGCCATAGCAAGGACATTGGAGAACGATATGTCATATCTAATTAATGGGGAGATAATAGAGAACGAGGAGGGAGATATAGTGGGCTATTCACCTACTTTTATTACCACTCCTGACTCCCTGATTTATAAGGAGGCCAATGAGGAGGACTCCATTGTCCTGGTGGAAAGTACGATGATAACCACGAACCATGATAACTTAATGTCAAAGGCGGGCGACCTAGAATCGATTATAACTGGGTTATGCAAGAGTGTAAAAAGAGCTAAGACTGCAAATAACGTTCAACCAATTAAGGATCATGCAGCTACGTAAATAGCCGTTCTTCTATTTCTGAAAGCTTCCTTTATGGTTCCTTGCTCGTTCAGATCCTTCAGTATCCTCTTTGCCACGCTAAGTGTTATGTTGGCCTTAGTCGCTAACGTGTAAGGTGTAATTATCTTCTCCTTCTTTATCTCCTCTTGTACTCTCTTTATCATCTCGTCGCTTATGGTGATGTTCTTGGAGATAACTTCGTTCCCTGTCTTGCTTACCTTTTTCTTCTCCTTCTTCTGCTGAGCTTCAGCTTCCTTCTTTATTCTTTTCTCGATATTACTAATAGGCTTTTTTGAGGCTCCACCCAATCCATTCACCCGTTTTATTCATTAATGGAGACAGGGATAATAATCTTTAATGGATCAGGATCTACTGGACGATCTCCTATCTAGGGTTAGCCGATTTGCATCGATCTTGGGCATCTCTAGAAGTGAATTGAAAATTTACTCTACCCTTCTCCTTGAGGGACAGAGTAGTGCTAGGGACCTTTCAGATAAGTTAAATATTTCCTATACAAAGATTTACTCTATTTTAAACAGGCTCGAGGAGAGGGGTTGGATAAAAAAGGTAGGAAAGAGACCAGTTAGGTACGAGGCTGTCTCACTAAGGGATCTATGGTCTAATATCAAGAAATTACTTGAACTAAGGGTTTCTCAGTTTGAAAGAGAGTTTATTGAACCTCTCTCCACTATGATAGATTCCTCTTCGGCCTATACCGTAGTCGTGGTTCCATCAGCCAATCTGAAGAAGACATTAATCGACGTCCTCAACGAGCCCAGCAAGCAGTATCTGATAGCTATTTCATCTCAAGAACTGCTGGATGACGAGGTTTATCAGATAATTAATGGAAAATCCTTCACCTCCGAAGTAAGGGTTATAATTCAAAGGGGGATTAAAATACCTGAAAAGGTAAGCATCCAGCTAAAGGTCCTGGATAATATGTTCGGGAGTGGGATAGTTACCTCCTCATCGGTTTTGCTTGTGATCAAATCCCATGAAAGCTTGTCAGGTATAATTTCCAATCACAGATATCTTGTGGACATAGCCCAGGTGTATTTCAACCATCTTTGGGAGCAGGCTTCGCCTATAGGCACAAACCCTTAAAAGAAAACGCGAGGTTATGATCTATATCGAGGTCAAATGAAAATAATTACGGTAAAACTGCCAGAACAATTTCTAGAAGCTATGGATGAGTTAGTAAATACGGGTAGATATGAGACGAGGAGTGAGGTAATAAGGGCCGCTATAGGGGACTTTATTAGAAAGGAGTTATGGATTAAAGATTGATGATGAAGGCTGGTATTCATGATTGGTGACTTGAGACACCAATTCTGACAAGACAAGATTTTTTACGCAATAGTCCTCTCTAACCATCGTGGTTTTACGGGAAGGAGACTTAGTGGTAGTTTGGATAGACCCAAGGCGCGTTTACCTAGTAAAGCTAGAAAAGGGAAAGAAACTTGATACCGATAGGGGTTCACTATCATTTGACAGTGTTATAGGTAAAGAGTATGGAGACTACGTCGAGATTAGTAAGGGAAAGGCATTTCTCATGTATCCCAGTTTAGATTACATCTATGATGGGCTCCATAGACCGTCTCAGGTCCTATATCCTAAAGATATAGGGTACATGATTTTCAAGTCAGGGATAAAGCCTGGGGATACTGTGGTAGAGGCTGGTACTGGGTCCGGTTTCCTTACGATCTCGCTTTCACATTTCCTAGGAGCCAGCGGGAAAGTAATAACCTATGATATAAGGGAGGATATGCAAGAGCGTGCCAAGAAGAACCTGGAGTTAGTGGGGCTCGTGGATAGGGTTGTATTTAAACTGGGAGATGTAAGGGAGAAAATTGAGGAGACTGGCGTAGATGCCATTTTCCTTGATATGCCAGATCCATGGTTAGCTGTAGAGAATGTTTATAAAGCCCTTAAACCCTCTGGCACCGTGGTGGTTTTTGTTCCCACAGTAAGTCAAATAGAGAAGACTTTTCTCTACTTGAGAAAGAACGGCTTTGTGGATGTAGAAGCTGTTGAACTTATACTTAGAGAATATCAAGTGAAGGAGAACGCAACTCGGCCCAGGAGTATCGGGGTAACTCACACTGGTTTTATCATAACAGGTAGAAAATCCATAAAAGGGAGTTCTGAAATAGGTGAGTGAGTCGTAATGAGCGAGGCTAAGCTTAACATTTTGACCAAGGCTATAGTGGAGTTTGAGGAGGAAGTAAAGAAAGCAAAACATGACACCTCAGATAACGCAAAGGCACTCATTCTAAAGGCTCAGAGTCTCTCCTCTGAGCTGGAGAAAGTGGCAGAGGCTACCCTTGACGAGGCTGAGAAGTCTATAGAAGGCGAGAAACAGGCAACTATCGACGCTTTGAGGAAAAAGTTTAACGAAGAAAAGGAGTCACTTTTAGCCCAGATAAGGCAAAGAGCCGAAAAGAATCTGGAGCAGGCCATCGAGGAGACCATAAAGGCCTTAGAGGGGGCTTATAAGTGAGCTCGACTTCCGCCTATATTTCCTCCGTATCTAGGCTATTCAAGGCGACAACTCTGACTAAAGGGACTATTAACGAGCTCTTCTCGTCAAGGGATTGGAAGGAACTTCTTGGGATTTTGAAGGAAAAGGGAATTCTTGAGGAAACTCCTGATTCTGTGGATAAGGCCGAACTTTTACTTAAGAAGAGGGCTTTAGATCAGTTACAGGAACTTTACAACTTGTCTAATTCATTGAAACTTGCGAGGGACATAGTACAGGGATATATCTACAGAATGACGCTGGACGAGCTAACGTATATTGTCTCAACTATCTGGAACAAGGTAAAGGGAGATACATCTAGGCTGATCTATTTCAAAACCAAACTGGATCAAATGCCTTCAACCCTGGAAGAACTGAATTCCACGCTTCAAGGAACCATATACGGGCAGGCTTTGGGGTTCGCACAATCTAAATCACCTAAGGACTTATCCCAATTCAATTCCCTACTAGAATACTTCTTCATTCATTACATGTCCACATTGACTGAGGGATTGAAAGGAGATTGGAAAGTATCTGCAAACAGTATCTTGTGCGGGTATAAAGATTATTACTCCGCTAGCTTGGCAGTCAGGCAGAAACTTGCATTCGGGCCTACATGTCATATGAGTGAAGATGATATCAGGGATCTAGCTTCAGCAAAAACTCCAGAGGATATATTGAATGTACTCAGAAGGACTACTTACTCTAAGAATCTAGACCTATCCGGAGTATACAACGCGTTAGCGTCTTTCAATAATATTGCTAGAAGCAATGCTAGGTTTGGGGCTTTAGGAGTTTTCATGGGTTCACCGTTCAATCCAATAGTGGCCATGGGGGTTTGTGAACTTATTAAGCTTGACACAGAAGACCTGATTACCTTGGTTAATGGGATGAAACTTGGGGTCATGCCAGAAAAACTAAAGTCCTCTGTATCTTTTCAACTGGTTTAAAAGAGAGTCATCAAACACGTACTCGGAGTCCTCCCTCACTATGGTAATTTCAGGTATGGAGGGAGGATCAGGAAGTTGCTCCACGGGTTTTGTTTTACCAAGGTATATCCATTTTAGTTTTCCATTCAGTTTCTCCAATCTGTACCAGTATTTCCCTATATAGATATATCTCTTTCCCTTCTTATACACCACATGGAAGGGCTTTAGGTAAACTCCATGCTCCCTTATCTTCGTGTTGTAGTCATAAACAAGGGACTTTAGGGCAGATAGCACTTTATCAAATTCCCTTTCACCCATTCTTACCTGCATAAAATGGAAATCACCTTATTAGGATAAAATCCTACCTGTTAAAAAGAGGTAGTATGACATGTTGCTCAGGGACTTGGGTCATACTGGCATAAAGACTTCAGAGCTGGGAATTGGAATGTGGACATTGGTTACAGATTGGTGGGGTGAACCAGATAAAGCACAGGAGATAGTTCGGCGCGCTATTGAGCTAGGAATTAACTTCTTTGACACGGCAGATATGTATGGCAACGGAAGGGCAGAGGAGGTACTGGGAAGATCCCTAGGATCTAAGAGGGACAAGGTAGTAATCCTAACTAAGGTGGGTTACGATTTCTATTCGTCACCGCAAAGGCCTAGACAAAGGTTCGATCTAGATTATCTCAGGACCGCTGTGGATAGATCGCTGAAAAGACTCTCAACTGACTATGTGGACATTCTCATGATACATAATCCGAAGATGAAGGACATAACCAGGAGGGATCTGTTAGATTTTATGAGGTCACTTAAATCAGATGGGATTGCGAGGGCAGTTGGGGTGGCGTTGGGCCCCACATTGGGTTGGGAAGATGAAGGGTTGAAGGCCATAGAGATGGGGTATGAGGCCCTGGAACACATATTCAATCTAATCGAGCTATATCCAGGGTTAAGGTTTCTAGAGTTTGATGTGGGCCATATAGTTAGGGTACCACATGCATCTGACGTGCTAAACGAATCAAAGTGGCCCCTGAACTACGATCCGAAGTTGCACAGACACTTCAAGAGTCAGCAATGGATAAATACTGCAGTGGATAGGACTAAGGGTCTACTGGACTACGCTAGTAAGCTTGGAGTTACGCTAAGCCAGCTAGCCTTAAGTTTCGTGCTGTCCCACAAAAGGGTTTCAACAGTAATTCCCAACATCACTACGGTCAGGGAATTGGAAGAGTTTGTGAAATCCACAGAATTTGTTTTGAACAACGATGACGTGAATTTCCTTATGGACTATTACGAGAGGAATTATAGGGACCTTAACGAAGAGAGTATTAAAGAAACGCAAGCTTACAAATGAAGAAAATTTTCTTGAAGTATAGTCTACTTGCATGAAGTATAGAGTATTCCACGAAGTCTAGTTCTGGATACTCTCATAGTATTTCAAGAAGTTTGAAAAGGCTCTGCCCCTATGGGATATGACGTTCTTCTCGCTTAGCTCCATTTCTCCAAATGTAATCCCATATCCATCTGGAACGAATATCGGATCGAAGCCAAATCCTTTATTCCCCCTCACATTCTCAGCTATTTTACCAAATATCTCTCCCTTAAAGAGGGCCAATCTCTCCTGGTCTATATATGCTATCACAGACTTGAAGAATGCTCTTCTATTACTTTCCCCTTCCATAAGTTTGAGGATCCCTTCACAATCGAGTGTCCTTTTTACATAATTTGTGTATGGACCAGGAAAGCCCTTCAAAGCCTCAACGAACAATCCACTATCCTCAACTATCAACGGCGACTTGAAAAGGGAGAAAAATGTTACTGCCGAGTATCGGACTATCTCTTCCAAGCTATCAGCCTGTATCTCTATTTTAGGGGCATCAACCTTGATCAGTGATATCTTATCCTTGGCAAGATCCCGAAATTCCATGAACTTGTAATTATTGCCTGTTACTAACTTTATTTCTCCTTTCATCCACGTATCTACCTCTCATTCTAATTTCCTCCACTTTTTCCATTATCTCTTTCCCCATTCCAGTTACCTCGTCATATCCTTCAAGAAAGAGGGAGAAGGCTTGGTCTTTTATGTCAGGATGTACGCTCTCTAGGGATCTGAGAAATACGTGAACTTCAGTAGCCTTATCTTCCAGTTCCCTTGATCTTTTAGATAAACCGAAATCAATGAAAAATACTTGACCATCATGAAATATCATGTTGTTTGTGGTAAGATCCCCGTGTATGATTTCATTCAAGTGCATCTTTCCCGTCATTGTCCCTATTTCCTTGAATATTTCCAATCCATTGACGTTGACGGCATCCTTTATGGTCTTACCTTCAAGAAACTCCATGATTATTGTGAATTTATCGACATCAACGTAAAGAAGGGCAGGCACATTAACTCCACTTGTGAGGGCAGATAGCATGATCTTTGCCTCTGAGATCGTCCTCTCCATGTTTATCCTACGGTCTAAAAGAGGATGTCTATAGCTCTTCGAGACCCTCACCTTGTATATTGCCTCTATGCCCAGAAATCTGCCGTGATAAATTAAGGACTCGGCGCCCCGCTTGATAAGCGTTAATCCCTCCATGGAATATCAACCTCATCTATGCGCCAACGTGGTCGAATAATAGAATCTTTCACGTCTATGTGAACCCCTTGCTTCAAGGCTAGCAGACCGGCATAGGCTATCATGGCACCATTATCTCCCGCAAAAGACGTAGGCACAACATTAAGTTCAACACCCCAATCATTGCTCAACTTTTCGAGCTTTGACCTCAGGCTTCCACTAGCTGCAACTCCTCCAACAATCATGATTTCTCCCTTCTCTGTTAGGGCTAGTGCTCTCTCTGTAGCCTCTAAAAGCATGTCATATGCGATCTCCCTAAGGCTCAAGCACACATCGTGAAGGTTATGCTTCTTAACTGCCCTAAGGGCGGCAGTAAGTAACCCAGAGAATGACATATCTTCTCCTTTCACAGTATAGGGTAGATCGATTATACTGGAGCCTTGCTCAGCGCATATATCTATCTTATGTTTACCATCCACTATATAAGGCGGAGCGAGACCTACCTCTCTAACGAAAGTGTCCATCATATTGCCAAGGGCTATGTCGAGGGTCTCACCAAATATTCTGAACCTTCTCCTATAATATGTGGTGATTATAGTGTTCCCTCCAGATAGGTAGAGGATAAGTGGATCCTTAGCCTCGGTCGTGAGATATCCTATCTCGATGTGACCTATTCCATGGTTCACGGGAACGAGTTTCTTGTTAAATCTAAGGGAGAGGGCGCGTGCTACCACGGCTCCAACACGAAGAGTTGGACCCATACCAGGTCCAAGAGCTACTGCTATTCCATCCACGTCCCTAATTGATATTCTTGCTCTATCTAACGCTCCTCTTAGAATTTCATGAGCCACTAAGGTATGATGCCTCGCTGCTTCGCTTGGCTTCATCCCTCCAGTTTGAGGTACAAACGTGTGTCTCTCGTTAGCTAGAATAAAGGGAACTTGATCCTGCGCAACGCCTACTCCAAAAGTGTGAGCTGTTGACTCAATACCTAAAACTATCATGCCTTAGATTTACCCGCAAATTCAGTATATCCGCACCTACCACATGACCATCTTTCCCTTGGCTTCATGTGGTGAGCCATGACACTTCCACACTTTGGGCACTTCTTGTTCTTCAGCTTTATTTTCCCATCCACAATCTCGTAATATAACCTAGCTGATGCCTTCTGTTCTCCCTTAGCCACTGGCCTCACCTTGAGTCTTGGCTTTATTGCCTCTATTAACTAGATGAGCTGGCTCAAATTTACTTAGTACGTCCTTCTCGGAGTATACGTGTATAGTAGCCTCACTTATTCCGGCTCCATAACCAGTATTTATTTTCCTAATAACCACCAAATCCTCCTTGGCCCCTATGAAACTTGAAATGGCTTTCCTTATATCAGCCCTAGAGGGAGTTGGACTACCTATGTGGTAAACCTTTATCTTGATCTCTTTTCTCCCGATTACCTTATTCTCCTTCAAATTCTCAACTAAGGCTTCAGCCTTGTCAGAGACCTTGATCTGTTGTGCCTGCGACATCTCTCCTTACTCTTTTTGGACGGATTTAAGTGTTGCGGAGTTGGCCTGAAGATTCTTTATTATATCCTCGGCAACCTTTTTCCCTGAAAGTAGCATGGCACCAAATATGGGCCCCATTCTAGGTATTGCCTTAATTTCCGTTACAGCCATACCGGCTGCATAGAGTCCAGGCGCGACTTCGCCAGACTGCTCCACAGTTAGTTGCTCAGCGATTTCGCTGTAAGCTGATTTCTCGCCAGGTATAACTATTCCAAGTTCGGGGATTTTCCTTGATGCGACAGATATTACTTCAGCGTCATGTCCAGTGGCGTCTACCACTGCCTTGGCAGATATGAAAAGAGGATCTACGTGAAGACTCGCCATCTGAGTAGCTGTCCATTCCACGGCTACACCTGTCACCCTAAGGGGATTTTCCCTGAATATCACATCATCTACTGTTACCCCGTGAATAATTTTAGCTCCTGCATCAATAGCAGCTGCTGCTAGTTTAGCCATAAATTCAGAGCTATCCACAACGTAAACACCTTCCTCAAACTTTTGTAATTTCACTCCTATTTCCCTCAATATCTCGTCTGCAGGACTTTCAATCACTATCTTATGGAATAACATTGCCCCTCCCCCGATACCCCCACCAAAACTAAGCCTTCTCTCAAACACCGTAGTTTTTAGCCCAGCCTTGGCTGAATAATATGCAGCAGCTAGCCCAGAGGGACCTGCTCCTACAATTACTACATCATTAACTGAAAAATCCATCCAATCCTCAAATGTGGCCTTTAGAATATATCTCGTTATTTTGATCTCATCTACTTGCTTTATGTTCATGACAAAATCTTCATTTAACTCACTTATAAACTAAGTTATAAATAGGTGACGATGAGAATCGATATTAAAGTTATTTGTAAAACTTACCTATGCCACTCGAGTTAAATACCGCAACTAGGTCGCTGCGATGCGACGTTTGTAATGCGATTATAAAGACTAAACCAATAGTGGTTAAAACATGTTGTAATAATAGACCATGGACATTCTGTAGCAACAGGTGTTACACTATATGGATGAGAGATTGGCTAAGGAAACAGGAGCAGACAAGGCAAAAAGGAAAGTTGTAGTTGGTGTCACGGGTGCAAGTGGGGTCATCTACGGAATATCAATGATTAAAATCCTCGTTTCCTTGGGACTTGAACCTGTTGTTATAGTTAGTAAGGGCGCTCTGAAGGTAGCTAAAGCGGAGCAAGGAATAGATCTGATCGGTGCGGTAAGGGACATAGCCAAGGAAGTTTACCTAGAAAACGAGATGGATGCTCCTCCATCAAGTTCTAGTGCGTTAGTGAAGACTCTGGGAATGGCTATTATACCTTGTAGTATCAGAACATTGGCACAGATTGCTGCGGGGATATCCTCAAACTTGGTCTCCAGAACTGCCATAAACATGCTTAGACTCAAGAAAAGGCTAGTTTTGGTCGTGAGAGAGACGCCGCTTGGAACCATAGAATTAGAAAATGCTCTCAAAGTCTCTGTTGCTGGTGGCATAATTCTACCTGCATCTCCAGGATTTTACACAAAACCTAAGACCATAGAGGACATGATAAACTTCGTAGTGGGAAAAACCTTAGATGCCTTGGAGATAGAGCATGATATTTACAGGCGATGGACTAGATAAGATCCAGATCCCTCTTGCCAAATTTCTTGGAAATTATCTCCTTAACCTTATCGTCCTCATATAGTTCGTCCTGTTTAAGATCCCTCTCCACATCATCTCCCCCATTGTTCCTGTTGATAGCAAAAGCGCACTTATTTCCAGGCAATAGAGCCCTTTTCTCACAATATGCGTACTGGCATTCGCCGGTAATGCAGGTATCTCCAACCCATCTACAGAAACCTACCTTCTGTGGATTACCCTTCACGTATCTTGTCTGGATCATTAGGGCTCTCTTGTTGCACCTGAAATAGGGGCACAAGTAGTTACATTTATCCCCAAGGGGAAGTGGTCTAGGCTCACCATCAGTCGGTCTACTCCTCCTATCCCTGGGCTGTTCCCTCCTTTGTTCAAAATCATCCCTCAAAGTAGCTGAACCCCCAATAGTCGTGATTACACATTTAATTTCATAGCTTCACCCATTTAAACATTATGTACTTGATCTCATTTAGTTGAGTGTTGACAATAGCTAACACCAATTTTTTCCTCGTGCTGTGTGAAACTCTTCCATAACTCATCAGTTCATTTACAGAAAGTCTCTCAGACGAGTCTATTACAGATACTACAAATGGTGCATGTTCCACTCCAGGTCCTAAAGTGTAAATTGCGAAATCTGAACCAAACTTTATGCCAGATCTGACTATGAAACCTCTTCTCTTCAGATCCTTGTAAACCAGATAAATGGGTTTGAACTTAGCTACAACAGAGGTAGCGTAATTCTCCAGTCGCGCTATATCTAGAACTTCACCTAAGTGTCTAACCTCTAGAATCCCCTGCTCGGATAAGTATAAGCCCTCAATCAATGAAAGTTCCAGTGGTTTGTTTATATCCTTGGCAGACTTAGGTTTGGAAATGGTTAATGGTTTCCCATAGAAACCCATCTGGTAAAGGGTTCTTGCCTCATCTAAGTTGAAAATTACTATTTTATCTCCCAACAACTCTCCAGAAATTTTCATTATATTCTCCCGAAGGCTATATAGGTTATAGAAGTCGCCGAATCCCTCACCATGTCCTCACTATCCTCTAGTCTATCAGCCACATCCTTCATTAACATAACGTAGATCAGGTCATCATACTTTTTCTCAAATAGCTTAAGTTCCAGGCTTCTGTACAAATCGTCTACTTCCTCCTCCAGTTTTATTATATTTCTTGCAGCCTCAACTGATTTTTGTGCATTAACTGAAAGTAACCTAAGCGATTCCACTAAATGCATTAACGATGCGAGAAGCTTCTCCGCTATAACAGTAATCAATTTATACATCAATTCATCAATCTGAGTTCCTCTAGAGATCAGAACGCTAAGCCTGTAGGAGGCAGCGTCCAGATTCTGGGAAATCTTTTCCAGGTTGTTCAAAATATCAATGTAAAGTTCCTTATCCTGTATCCCTTCCTTTACCCTGATAATATACTCCCCTAGCATGAATTTATCAGTCTCAACACTATTCTTTATCCCGTTAATCTTGGAGTAAACCTGCATCGGCGTAACATTATCCTCGGATTTCATTAATTCATAAAGTATTCTGACCTGATCAATGACCTTAAGCGATATCTGTTGTAATCTCTCCTCAAGGTTCATGTGGGCGATACTCATTGACATGTTAGTGTAATAATGGTTTAAAAACTAAGCTTGGAAGTCATCTTCACTAACTCTTCTAACTGTGTTAAGTCTGTCTCTATATCCAATGAAACCCCTGCCCTTCTTAAAAGATCCTCCGCGCTTTTGAGAAGTTGCATTTCGTCCGTAAACCCGATTAGATTAAGGTAACTCACTATCCCTAACGTTTCCTGTTTTACTTTTTCGTCCTTCAAAGAAGGGTAATGTTCAATTATTATCTTGAGACCATCATATAACTCCTTGCGCGTTCTTCTTATCCGCTTGACTATTCTATGGCATCTCTCTATATCCGGTCGGTTTATTGCAACCAAATTCTCTAATTGATTGAGATTATTCGAGTGATTTTCAATGATCTCTTCGAACTTAACCAGTACATCCCTAATTTTCTGCTCTCCATCCATTATACAGACCTCATGGTCACTGTGCTATTATCCTCGATTCCCAATTTCAACATGTCCTCTGGACTGGCCCATATCTCGATCTCGGGCAGACTGTCCTGCGTGAGTGCCTTGAACCTAGCTCTCTTTCCCTTCACTGATATCTCTACTTCCCCCTTTATCCCCATGTCCTTGACAAGCTTTGAGGACACAAGAACAGTACCACTTTTCACCTCAGGTCTTTTCCTGACCTTGACCCTCTTCTCTTTGATAGTTTCCTTTTCTCTACCCCTTAGGGCTGAAGCCGGAGGAATTATATTGACTAGGGACTTAATGTCCGGTTTCTTCTCTTCCTCCGAATTCTCCGGATTCATCTTTTCGCCTCTCCTGTTAACATACTAAAATCTTGCCCACTAAATAACTTGTCCATAACAGATCCCAGATCGGATGTTTTGATTCTAATTTGGCTCCAAGAGTCCCTGTCCCTAATGGTCACAGAATCATCAGATAATGTCTGTGGGTCAACCGTGACTGCGTATGGTACACCGATCTCATCCACTCTTGCATATCTCTTTCCTATGCTTCCTGCGTCATCAAATAGGACCTCATACTTCCCGGAAAGGAGATTATATATTTCCCTAGCCTTCTTTATGAGTTCATCCCTCTCTAAAAGCGGAAACACTGCGACTTGATAGGGAGCTAAATCCTTAGGTAAGGCCAATACCACTCGATCCTTCTTCTCTCTGTAAGCTGAAAGCACGCTTAGGTAGAGACATCTTTCTACCCCAAATGACGGTTCAACCACATGTGGGTAGAACTTAATCCCGTGTTCCTTCTCTTCCCTGTTCATAATCCGGACAAACTCAGACAGCGGTCTTCCAGCAACCTGGACCTGTTTATTTAGCAACTCCTCAACTTGCTCTGGCGATTTTCCAGACACCAGCATCATGACTTCCTTCTGAAGTTCTGGATTATCCTTGAACCTATCCCTGTTCACTATGACGGTCTTCTTTACCACCGTCCTAGGTTGATCAAACTTCTTGAAAACAGTTAGATCTTCATTGCTGAACTTTGAATGTCTGCTCAGGTCATAATTTCCCCTGTATGCATGCCCCGATATTTCCACCTTCTCCCCCATGATCTCGACTATCTGATCAAAGGTTTGCGATGAGTAGTGAGCCCTTTCCTCAGGTAATTTCTCTTCAAAATAGAAACTATCCTTAGATATACCCAGTGCCTGGACAAACCTGGACGCTGATGCCATCCAAAAGCCCATCCACGGATTTACGAGCAGACCCTCCTCAATCATTTCCTTTACCTTCATCGTAGCCGGTTTCAGACCCTTTACCTTAGCATCCCCAAATAGAACTCTAAACTCCTCATTGTAGTATCTATCTAACCAGGGAACATTCCTGTCATCGGGGTCAATGAAAAATTCCACCTCCATGATGGTAAACTCCCTCATTCTAACTAAACCTTGCCTCGGGGAGATCTCGTTCCTAGCTACCCTTCCCACCTGGGCTATCCCAAGGGGTAACCTCTGCCTCGTGGCCTCATAAACCCTCTTAAAGGAGGTAAACATGCCCTGAGCTGTCTCTGGCCTTAGATATCCGGTCGTACCAGAGTAGGGACCTATATTAGTCGCAAAGAGAAGATTGAAACTTCTAACTTCTCCTAAATCGCCTCCGCATGATGGACACTTAAGTCCCTTCTCAGATATGAGGGAAGTCAGCTCAGATGGTTTAAGTCTCTCCACATTGATCTTTAACATTTCCTCCACCAAATGGTCGGCCCTGTATATTTTGTGACACTTAGTGCACTCCACTATGGGGTCAGTGAAGTTCTCCACATGTCCGCTGGCCTCAAGCACTTTAGATGGAGTTATCATGGGAGTTTCAATTTCTACAACAAATTCGCTGTTCTCTTCAACAAATATTTTCCTCCAAGTATTAATTATTTTGTTCTTAATTCTTGCACCAACAGGTCCTATATCATACAACCCAGCCACTCCACCATATATCTCATAGGAGGGCCAGAATATCCCTCTCCTCTTCGCTAACTCGATCACTTTGTCAGACTCTGGCATGGGACCTTTTCATAAAGCCGAGCTTATAAACTTCCTTAGTTATCCTTTAGTTATGTCCGATCCAAGGTTGCTATATTTAAACGAGACTGTGCAAAAATTTGGTGTCTTCAAGGCTAACTCCCCATTCGCTATCCTGGGAATTCCCATGGATATAACCAGCAGTTTTAGGCCAGGGAGCAGATTCGCACCACAGAAAATAAGGCATGTGTCTCAATTCATTGAGTTTCTTTCCATAAGGTCTGGCGTGGATATGTCAGAGATAGGATTCCAAGACTATGGCGACGTGATATTGCATCCATCGGACGTCGAGGAAAATGTGGAGAGAATATCTCAGGTGGTGAGCTACATTTCTGATCAAGGTAAGATCGTTGTATCCATAGGTGGTGAGCATACGGTCACTGTAGGGACTGTTATTGGAACTAGAGCCGATTGCGTGCTCAGTTTCGACGCTCACCTAGATCTTAGGGACGAGTACATGGGATACAAGTACGATCATGCATGCGTCCAAAGAAGGTTGAGCGAAAGAGGCGTAAAAATAATGGAAATAGGAAATAGAGCAATGGGAAGAGATGAAATAGAGTATGCTAAGGCCAGTAACGTTCCCTTCATAACGTCACACGAGGTAAAGCTACTAGGTCCCAGGGAAGTTGCAATGAGAGCTATAAACTTCCTTAAGCCCTGTAACAGGATATATATTACGTATGATATGGATGCAATAGATCCCGCCTATGCACCAGGAGTTGCGACGCCTGAACCCGAGGGTCTTGATCCATCGACGGTCTTGGACATAATGAACCTTGTAGCGGATAGAAGAGTAGTGGGATTTGACGTAGTTGAGGTATCCCCTTCTTACGACCCGTCTGAAATAACCTCAGTACTTGGAGCAAAATTAATACTAGAGACTGCTGCAAAATTGAAAACTAAATTGCCTTAACTGCCTTGATAGTTGGCTTCCTAATCATGTAAATAATGTTATATCCGCAATAGGGGCATCTTACTCCAGGTAGTACTCTGAGCTTATCGCTATCGAAAGTTTTCCAACATTTACCACATCTAAACAGATCTCCCATTTCAGTCCAGTTCAGATTTTACTACGGCGTTTTAAATCTTATCCTCGATAGAAAAGCCTAAAAAGGCCCTTTCATAATATGAAGTTACAAAATGGCAGACAATTTGTGTGGAGGACTTCCACCGGAAGTATGTGAGCAGTTAAATAAAGAAGAACAATTTATTAAGATAAAACTGGAAAAGAGAAGGTATGGAAAAGAGGTAACTGTTATAGAGGGTTTAGGGGACGATGCTGATCTGAAGAAAATCGCTTCTGAACTTAAGTCTAAACTGGCTGCAGGAGGTACTGTCAAAAATGGACGCATAGAGATACAAGGAGATCATAGGGAAAGGGCGAGAGATCTTCTGGTAAAGTTAGGTTTCCCAGAGTCTAACATAATGGTAATAGAATAAGCTACTAAACAATAAGAAAGAAAAAAAAGAATTATTGATTTTGTATTTCAATCTTTAGCTCTTGGATAAGTTCTTTGTATCTGTTTCTGACAGTCACTTCGGTTACTCCAGCGACCTGAGCTATCTCTTTCTGGGTTCTTCTCTCCTCGTTGAGGAGTGCAGCAATGTAAATTGCAGCTGCAGCCAGTCCTGCTGGATCTTTTCCAGCTGTTAACCCAACATTCTTGGCCTTCTCCAATATCTCTGCGGCAAGCTTCATGGATGCTCCGCTGAGCCCAAGTAAGGATCCTATTCTGGTAACGTAGTCCTTTGGATCGCTGACTGGAACATCAACGTTAAGTTCCCTCAATAGAAGCCTATAACACCTGGCCACTTCCTTTCTGTTTGCCTTGGTATACTGTGCTATTTCATCCAAAGTTCTAGCAATTTTCATACGTCTACAGGAAGCGTAGATTGCCGCAGCTACGACGCTCTCTATTGATCTTCCTCTGACTAGACCCTTCTCAACTGCCTTCCTGTAAATGAGAGCGCCCTCATCCTTTACGGATTTTGGAAGACCTAGCAGGTTCCCAATCCTTTCCAGCTCATTCATGGCTTGGGCGAGGTTCCGATCTATGGAACTCTGAATCCTGGCCCTAATCTGCCACTTTCTCCATCTCAGTACTTCCAATCTCCTCTTTGGGTCAAGGTTTCTTCCTATGGCATCCTTATCCTTCCAGTCAATCAGTGTGGACAACCCGCGATCATGTATGGTCTGATTGAGGGGTCCACCAACCCTGCTCCTTTTCTCCTTTTCCTCCGGAGTGAAGGCTCTCCACTCTGGACCTTGGTCTACTATCCTTTCCTCTATAACTTCACCAGTTTCAGAGCATATGTACTCCCCCCTGTCAGCGTCGAAAATTATTTTATCAGGGGGGCATTGAGTATCAGATGAATTTTCCTTACTCATGAGGTTCACCATGTGGAAAACCTGAACCGAGACAAAAGCATTTATAAATTTTACTTTCACTACTATATAAGCTTTTCTATAAGCACGTACTTGATAGAAGGGCGACCTTGTAAGCCTTCTAGGCAAAGACGGATGGTATCAGATTTCTTGTAATTAAGTTTCGCTCCTTGGCCTTCTGAACAGGAGAATGGATCCAAAGAAGAATATAATAGCGATAATAGTGAAGATCACACCTATTATCATTAGTGGGACAAGCTCGCTTGAATAACCTTTTCCAAATATTATGGGAACAGGGCCTATCAGAACAACGCCACCCACAGTGGTATTTGACGGTTGAGTAGACGAAAATGCGCTTGCAAAGAGCAAAATGAATCCGGCAAAGATCAGAATAATCCCCGCAATGGTTAACCTCATAATATCAGACTCACTGATCTCCCTAATATTGGTGACTAAACTTGTACAAGGGCAACATTATGTCCGTTCTAGCTGGGAATAAGGAGACGGCAAGGAGCATCGCTGAGAAATTGGGAAAACTTCATGAAGATGGGAAAATAAGGATATTCTATAGGAGAAATGGAGATTATATTAGATCGGTTCTATCGTCTACAGAATACCCTGAAAAGGTGTTGAACATTGCTGAGATAGTAACCCTTTCCTCCAAGCTCTTCGTGTATATAGGGGAAAATCTATCCTGGGTTGAAGGCGAGTTAGCTCTCCTATCCACGGCCTCAGGCTTACCTACCTCCATTGTAACGAATAGACAGGAGACGGAAATTAGGAAGATTTTCAAGAGTACTTCTCTTGAAACTTCACCCATAGTTCAGGAACCCGCAGATGAGGAAAATGTTATGGAAGATAGTGGAGTCGTGTACATAGACAAGGCCTTCGTAGTGAAGGGAGTGGGCGTTGTTGTAACTGGATTTTCCATGACAGGTATAAAGGTCCACGACAAGCTATTACTCCTTCCATCAATGAAGGAAACCGAGGTCAAGAGTATTCAGGTTTTGGATGAAGATCAGGAGGCCGTGGGTCCTGGTGTCAGGGTTGGGTTAGCATTGAGGAACGTAAAGGAAGAGGAGGTAAAGGATTCATACCTTATGGTGAAACCTGGCTTGAAGGTTCAGAAAGAATTTACAGGGAAAGGGGCAATGTTTCCTTGGAGTCAGGCATCTGAGGGCCAGTTTCATTTCGTAGCGTATGGCGTCTCAGTTACTGGTTCATTGCAAAGAAATGGAGAGGAATTCAGGGCGATACTTAATCAGCCTATTCCCATACCTAAAAGGGTAGTGATTTTAAATGTGAACATAAAACAGGGAAAACCTAGGGTAGCAGGGTATCTTGTACCCTAGCTACTTGAAAAGGAGGCAAGCTACTTCCCTGTTATCGTTTTCCTTGAAGAGCTTAGGTTCCTCGAACTCAGATATCTTCACTTCTCCGTCTTCCGTCACATCTACGATAGAGGTAAGAGATCTTATTTTGTCCTTTTCCTCATTAATGACTTTCCTTAGCAGTTCAATGTTTACGTTCCTTACGTACATCTTAGTTCCCTCGATAATGACGCTAGCCTTCTCAAACAGGTTATAATACTTTCCTTGTAGAAGGTAGTTCATATCTTCCATTATCTCGTCGACGCTCCATCCACACTTCTCAAATGCCATGGGACATCTAGGGTGAAAGACGCATCCTCTTGGTGGATTTATTAGGTTGGGTGGATCTCCCTTCAGAATTATTCTTTTTCTAGTGGATCCTGGCTCAGGCCTTGGGACAGAGGAGATAAGTGCCATCGTGTAAGGGTGCTTCGGGTTGTTTAATACGCTCTCCTTATCCCCAATCTCCATAAGTCGTCCAGAGTACATGACTGCAACCCTATTTGCCATGTAACTTACTACAGCGATGTTATGCGTTATTAGGACCATGGTTATGTTTTTCTTCCTCCTTAACTCGTTGAGTAGGTTCAGTATCTGAGCTTGAACCGATACATCTAAGGCACTTGTGGGTTCATCAAGAATGAGTAGGTCAGGATCGGTGGCAAGAGCACGGGCTATAGCAACTCTTTGTCTTTGTCCTCCCGATAGTTCGTGCGGGTATCTCATGGCAAAGTTTCTAGGTAGACCAACCTCCTCTAGAAGGTCATAGACCTTTCTCCTTGCTTCTTCCCCTTTAAGGTATCCGGTTGATATCATGGGCTCCATTATCACGTCAAGAATCCTATATCTGGGGTCTATTGACGAATAGGGATCCTGAAAAACCATGTTCATTCTTGTTCTCAGTTTTCTGAGCTCTGACCCCTTTTTTGACAGAAGGGAATACCGGGAAGATATCTCCTTCATGGTTTTTTCGTCGTTAGTTAGGAGAGCATCCTCGTATCTTTTCAATTCTTCTTCTGGTGCATCGAAGAGTATCTCTCCGGCAGTCGGTTCTAGTAAGCGTATGAGTAATCTTCCCAGGGTCGATTTGCCTGAACCACTTTCCCCAACTATTCCTAGGACCTCACCCCTGTTTACTTTTATGGAGACATTATCTACAGCCTTAACGTAGAGGCTCTTTAGGGCAGAACCTCTCACAGGAAAGTATTTCTTTAGATTGAATGCCCCAATCACTTCTTATCACCCTTCCTCACAAGGAAACACGCCACGGAGTGCTCATCATTTACCTCCACCATTCTTGGCTCGTTTGTCCTGCATTCCTCCATGGCAAAGGGACACCTTGGTGAGAAGGCACAACCTGGAGGTGGATTTCTCATGTCTGGGACTGAGCCTGGAACTGTTTTCAGGACAGTCTTATCCATGGTTGGTATAGCCTCCATCAGCATCTTAGTGTAAGGATGAAGAGGCTCCTGGAAGATTTCCTTTGCTGAACCGATCTCGACTATTTGTCCAGCATACATGATCCCAATTCTGTCTGAAACTTCAGCGAGGACGGATAGGTCATGGGATATAAATATGAATGAGGTATTGAAATCGGATTTCAGATCCTTCACCAGATCCAAGATCTGAGCCTGTATTGTGACGTCTAGGGCGCTTGTGGGTTCGTCCATTATCACGACTTTCGGGTTGTTGGCAAGAGCTATAGCAATAACTATCCTCTGTCTCATTCCGCCTGATAACTCGTGAGGATATAGTCTCACTACTTTCTCGGGGTGAGGTATACCTAGAAATGTTAGCAATTCGACAGCTAGTCTGTAACCTTCCCTAATTAGTGCATTTTTTGCGAACCTAGACGCTAGTGGAAACTTCCCCATGTTTCTTTGATAAAGGGAGATACCCATCAAGTCCATCCTGGATAACTTTACGTTAGCTAGGTTTAGGATCATTTTCTCTTTTCTGGCTTCATGTATATCCCTGCGTCTCCAGATGGAGAGAATTTGCTCATCTAATCCCTGTAAGCCTTTCCTCTCAATTTCCTCTAGGAATCTCTCCTCTCCTTGAGCCTTAAGAACGTTCAAGAGCTCACGAAGTTCCTCATGAGTAACCTTCTGCCTGCTCAATGCCCTTCTGATTAGTCTTTCTGGATCGTGGAAGTAAACGGCTTCAGCTATCTGATATCCAACGGGCAGTACTGGGTTAAGTGCTGTTAACGGCTCCTGAAATACCATGGATATCTTCTTTCCCCTTACGGTTTGGAGTGTCTTGTTGAGCCTCTTGATAATTTTCTCATTTTTCTTTACGCTAAACCTAGAGCCCTGAGAACCGTAGTCCCTTAGGGGCCTAATCATGTCCATTCCATCTAGAAGAACTGTTCCATCCTCTACCCTAGCGTTTCTCGGTAGAAGCCCCATTATTGCCAGTCCCAGTGTGGATTTACCAGATCCGCTTTCACCTGCAATCCCAAGTACTTCTCCTGAGTAGAGATTAAGGGTAGCCCCCCTCAGGGCCTTGTAGACTCCTCTTCTCGTGTAAAAGCTCAACCTGAGGTTCTGGACCTCTAGTACCTTTTCCCTAGTTTTTACTTGAGACATCAGCTTCTCCTCCTGGGATCTATGACGTCTCTAAGACCATCTCCCATTAGATTCACAGAGAGAGCGAATAAGGTTATGGCTAATCCTGGAAATATCACAGTCCAGGGAGCAGACTGTATGTAGTTTAGGCCTAAACTTGTCAGGTATCCAAGTTCAGGTATGTTTGCGTTTGGGATGAATCCTATAAACGCGAGAGTGGCGAATATGCCCACAACTGATCCTAGATCTAACGAGATCTGTACTAGGATTGGTGGTAAGGTGTTGGGAAGGATATGCCTGAACATAATTCTAGTGTTACTGGCACCTGACGCCTTAGCAGCCTCAATGAACATGCTCTCCCTGAGGCTCAGAGTAAGACTCCTGGAATATCTAGCGTAAATGGGCCACCATACTATGATCAGTGCTATTACCATGCTGTTTAGACTGCGTCCTAGAACAAAGCCTACCGCGAGAGCCAAGACTAGGAAGGGTACGCTAAAGAAGATATCAGTGATTCTCATTAGAACCTCATCCAAGTACCCTCCCACGTACGCCGCTAGTACTCCTATGACTGCTCCGATTAATGCACCGCTAACTACAATCAGCAACGAGAATCCTAGATCTATCCTTATGGCCTCCATTATTGCCTGCAGTAGATTTACACCAGGATAAGTTGTTCCAAGGGGATACTTAGCCGAAGGCGGTTGGGGAACAGGGTTAATGAAGTTGTAAATCAAGGTATTTGGATTTCTAACCCCCACAATCTCAGGGTAAAACTGCATCAGTAGAGCGTCAGCAACATAACCTAGGAAGATAATTAAGCCAGCTACAGCGGTCCTATTGGAAAAGAAGACCTTTAATGATAATTTCAAGTTGTAAAATCTCTTCTCCTCTTCCTCTTGGATCTGTTTTTCCATGTGATTCACCTCAATATCTAATCCTTGGGTCTATGATTGCGTAGATAATGTCCAGCACTAAAGTCGTTACTACCAGTATTATACCGAATATTAGGGTTGATGCCATGACGCCACCTACGTCATCGTTCAACAATGCTTGCGTTGTCCAATACCCGATTCCAGGAAAATCGAATACCGTCTCAACCACTACTACCCCTCCCAGTAACCCGGCGACTGTATATCCAAACGATGTAACTACTGGAAGCATTGCGCTCTTTCTTGCGTGAAGATTGTTAACCACCTTTTCAGGTACACCCTTAGCTCTGGCCAGTTTAATGTAGTCCTGCTCTAGAGTTTCAAGCATACTAGCTCTCAATATTCTGATAATCCCAGCCATAACCGCCAAGGCTAATGTAAGGGCTGGCATTATCAGATGTAGGAATGCGTTCCATGCTACTGCGAAATCCCCGTGTATGATTGCGTCAATTAGAAGGACATGGGTGGGATAGGATATTCCGTTAACGTACCAGGGTAGACCGGAAACAAGTTGAGGAGAGACTTCTCCGCTGAAGGGTAATATACCCGTATACACCCCAAGGATAAGGATTAGGGCAATAGCGATCAAGTAAATTGGCATAGAGTAGAGAGTGAAGGAGAAAACCCTTATTCCCTGATCAGCTGCCGAGTCCCTATTCACTGCCGAGAATACGCCAAGGGGAATCCCAATCAGCCAGATCAGCAGGGCAGCAAAGAGGGATAATATTACCGTGTTTGGGAGGAAAAGTACAATTGCAGTCGAGACTGGTCCGCTAAATATGGGAGTGTTGGTGTAGCCAAAGTTCCCGCTAAAAACTTGCGCTAACCAATAAAAGTACTGTATATACACCGGTTGATTCAGGTGAAATTCTTGAGTTAATCTTTGAATAGCGAGTTCTCTTGCCTGACCGGTTAATCTAGGATTTAGATATTCAGAAAGAATTAAATTATTACCCTGAAGATGGATTAGTACGAACACAAGAAGGGTAAGTCCGATCAATGTCGGGATAAGGATAGCAATCCTCCTCAAAACGAACATCCATAGTTTGATAATTATCACCTCTTAAGAATAGTAAGAAAATAAAATTAAAAAATAACTTATCCCTTAACCCACCAGAAGTATAGGCTGTCTCCAGCCCCTCCAATCATGGGGTTCTCTTCATACGAAATATGACCTTGATATCCTGTCATGTATGGCTTAACAACCCAGAACGCGTTGGGCTGTTGGGTATATACGTACATATACAGATCTATTGCTATCTGTTCTGCCTGTTTGTAGTAGTAAGCTGCCTGAGTCGCATTTGCAGTGTTGTCGGCCTCCTCTATGTAAGTGTTAAGTTCTTGGTATAGGCGGGCCTGGTTAGTGTGACCCAATGATTGCAGGTATTGAACTGTCCATCCGTCTGGTGCTGGATAGGTCCCGTTCTCAAGGTACATGGCATTAACGAAGTCTGAGGGATATGGGTAGTCTGCTATCCATCCTAGGTAATAGATAGGCATCGGGTTTTGCCCAGGAACTTCAAGACCTATAATCTGGGAGAACGGTAGGTAAAGTGGCTGGGCCTGTATGTTGGGATCTATCTGGTTTAGTGCCTGTGCCCACATTTGGGCTGCCGCGTAATCTACAGTGTCTCCTGACGAGACTATTATTGGGATGTTAATTGACACGTTATACATGCCAGACTTGATTAGTAGTTCCTTAGCATATGTTAAATTGAAAGTCGGTACATTACTTAGCTCGCTGGGTGGCACGTAGTAGGGTAAACCTGGTATTATTACGCCGGCGTAAGGCGATGCGAAATCAAACCCGTACTTCTCATTCCCCACTATATTGTCAATGTAGTTCGTGTAATTGAAGGCATACGCGAAGGCTTCTCTCACGTATAAGTTCGCAAAGTAATCTGAGGGAATGTGATACTGAGATCCCAAGGTCTTAAGGCTTGAGTTGCTAATATTGATGTTAAACACGAAGAAGAACTCGGAGAGAGTCGGGAACTGATAAATATTAGCCTGTCCTTGGGCCTCAAGCTGTTTCAGTGAGGGGAAATAGTTAGTAGGAAGCCCCGTGACTATATCAGCCTTTCCAGAAGAGAATAGTTCGTAAGCGGTTTGTGGATCCTTGACCCAGTTAATGATGACGGTGTCATTGGGCGCAGGAACACCAGGAACACCATGGAAGTATGGGTTTGGTACTAGAACAATGTATTGTCCAGGGACATAGGTCTTTATCATGTAGGGACCGGATGCGACGGGATTATTCTGAACCTGTGTGTTATAGTTGCCCTCATTTGCGTATTGCTCATATTGAAGGAATCCTTGAGGCGTGAATGTGATCCCAGCACCTACCTGTTCTAGCCACTTGGCATCAACTATACCTGAGCCTAGTGGGTCAGCCACCGCAGTGAAGAATAACTGAGGTGGAGTGGGCTTAACTAGATGGAACGTGACTGTGTTGGTTTGGTTATTGTAGGTAACAGCGTTCATGATTTCCTGGAAGGTCTGATTCATGTTGGACGATGTGACTATGGGTACGCCTATGGTAGCTCCTGGTACTAGATATTGGGCCAAGATCCAATCAGGAGTGCCTGGAGATCCTCCAACGAAGAGCAAGGCCCTTATCACGGAGTACCAGACATCGTACGCGGTTAGATTATCACCGTTGCTGAAATGAAGTCCACTCCTAATGTGGAATGTGTAGACTGTGTAGTTGTCCTGGATTCCTCCGTTTTGCACCGTGGGAATCTCTGTAGCAGCAAAGGGTATGAAGGAAGTTGTGCTAGAGCCGTTGTACAGTACGAGTGTCATGAAAATATTTGATACCACTTCAAATCCGACGCTCTCATAGTCAATCTGAGGATCGAAGGAATAAGGACCTCCTGGTACGTTTTCAGCAACTGTTATAACACCTGGATTTGGCACGGTACCGTTAAAGAGTTTAAGGGCAAAGGAGACACCTGAACCTGTGACTGCTACCGATTGATATGTGGTGTACTCGTATGTAGCACCCGAGGAGGTGTTCTGTGTAACCAGGGTAAGGGTGACCGTGTAGAGACCTGGGGTAGTGTAGGTGGTGTTGACAGGGTTGATCTCAGGGTCTAAGGTCGAAGAATTAGCGTTCACAGTGAGGGTCTGGCCATTTCCAAAGTTCCATATGTACTTTGAGATGGTCATGTTTTGTCCGGAGGGGGGTTGTAGATAACCGCCGTAGAAAAACACTGGGGTTCCAGCTTGAACAATAGGTGCTGAGGGGTTCTTGGCAGTGTCAAAGGAGATCACAGGAATAGAGAGAAATTGAGTTGCAGTGGAGTTTAGGACACCTAGAACCTGAATCTGTAAAAGAGAGGTACTTGTGTTTTGTACAGGTTTCCCATTGAGGTATTCAACAGCGTAAACCAGGTATGTTCCAGGTTGGTTGTATGTATAAGAGACCTCAAGGGTGTTAGATGTCGCGGTTTCGTTAATCTCGTGACCATCACCAAGGTATAGAACTACGTTGGAACCAGGAGTTACTCCGTATATAGTAAAGGTTATTGTGTTGCCTTGTTCACTAGCAAAGCTCGTAGGAGCAAGGGAAATTGCTTGGACAGTAACACTTTTATGCGTGGAAGTGAGAAGATATATTCCCGCTATCGCTGCGATAATGATGATAATTGCAATAGCTATAGCCGCAGTTCTTGAAAGAGCTCTTGAGAATTTAATCCTTTTGGCTTTATACATATCAATCACGTTTTACTCATTTTGAACCTTTTTAAGGTTTACTTGCTTTGGAGATTTATATTTTAAAAAAGAAGAAACACTGGACATGAGCAAATTCTATCAAGAGAAATATATCTATTTAATTCTCCAGAATAGTAAAGGCCTAATAGCGAGAAGTCCGTCTAACCTATGAACTTTATTCCAAACTCTGAATTTCGTAAGAGGTTGTAAGTCTTATAGGTCCAGAAATAAAATCAATGCCGCGGCCGGGATTTGAACCCGGGTCACGGGCTCGAAAGGCCCGCATACTCTCGGCGCAGAGCATGGCCGGGCTATACTACCGCGGCAATGAAAATAATACAACAAGATATATAAAACTTATCTCGATCTCCTTAAGTTATAGTTTTTTAAATGTTCATGAGAGGGATTAGATCTAGTTCTATCCACTACTATTTCCTAGAGGCTTACTAACCTCCTAGCTGTCGGAACTTCACAATTTCACATGAATCATAAAGCAAATCTAAATAACCATGAAATCCGTGTATACTCGTGATTCTTAGGGTCACTTTAATCAGTCCTACAGCACCTCCCTTAGACCTTAACCTGGGAAAAGGGACCCTTACCATTCTCGATATAAAGCAGGAGGGAGAGCTTCAGAGGCTCCTCGTTGAGGTGAAGGGCGTAGATGATTTAGGTAAAATACAGGGAAACTTCAGTAAGGTCTCTAAACTGAAATACCTCGGGACGGTTAAGGTAAGAGGAGTAGTCGAGGAGATACTGTCAAAGTACATCATCGTTAATGGTATGATCAACGGAAACTCAACTGTTTGGACTGTTATCTTAAGCGGGTACCAGGAGCTGAAAAAGCTGTTGCGGGAGCTTCATGAGCATGGCATCAACGTAAAGGTGATAAAGGTCACTAAGTATAAGACTGAGGATATTCTCACGGCCAGGCAAGAACAAATACTTAGGATAGCGCTTGAGGCCGGTTATTACGAGTTTCCAAGGAAGATCACCATAAGGGCTCTGGCAGAGAAGCTGGAGTTAAGCGTATCCTCGCTATCTGAGATCATCAGGAGAGCTGAAAAGAACGTGATAGTGAACTATTTCGACGAAAAGGGATTGTGATGCATGGAGGTTTGAAATGGGAAAAAGGGAGACCATCGTCAATCAGGGACTTCAGTGTCAACCTCAATCCGCTAGGTGTTCCTAGGTTCCTTGAGGAATTGGTTGAGGATGCAGTGAGGAACAGGGTTTACTCCTTCTACCCAGACGAATATAGGCAACTGAAAAGGGTCATTTCAGACCTTTATGACGTAGACGAGGAAATGATAGGCGTATTCAATGGAGCTAGCGAGGCCATCTCTCTTCTCGATCACGACTTCTTCGTACCAGAACCCAACTACCAAGAATATCCCAGGGGATCAGTTTACCTGGCTCACGAGGACGACGAGTTCAGGTTCACCCTTCAGGGACAAAAGGTACTTACCAGTCATCCCAATAATCCAACTGGTGCCTCACTCCCCAGAGAAGAGGTGGTCTCATTCCTACAGGAGGGTAAGACCCTGGTGATTGACCAGTCTTTCGCTGACATAAGTCCCGTGGATTCCTTCGTTGACTTGGTGAAGGAATTCCCCAATTTACTCCTAATATCCTCCTTCACAAAGGCCTTCTCAGTTCCTGGATTAAGGATAGGCTTCACCATAGGAAGTAAGAGTAGTCTCCTGGAGCGTCGAGCCCCTCCCTGGAGGATTAATGCAATCGCGTACTATGTATTCTCCAACATGGATCTCAAAGAGGCGAGAAGTTTCCTAGTTAGATCCCGTGAAGAGGTGAGAAGAAGTTTAGAGGAGGTTGAGAGAATTCAAGGCCATGGATTGAAAATATATAGATCCCATGCACCTTACGTTCTGGCCGAGGCCACGGTCACCGCAGAGTTACTAAACAAGGAATTACTAAGGCGAGGATATTACGTGAGGGATTGCTCAAACTTCGTGGGTTTGAGGCAAAACCATGTTAGATTTTCCCTAAGACCTGGTTACTCAGATCTACTCTCAACCATCCAGGAAATCATCGAGAATCTCAGCTACACATCATGACCTATGGTTTTACGGTGTAGTAGAGCCTTTTCTTTCCCTTACCACGGTTCTCGACCTTGATAACCTCTATATTCCCTATTTCCTCCGTGTTGCTTACGTGAGGTCCACCGTCGGCCTGTATGTCTATTCCCTCAATCTCCACAATTCTCCAGGTTTCCAGTTCAGGTGGCATCTTCTCTGCTAGCTTAACTACACCCGGTATCTTCATAGCCTCCTCCCTAGGTAAGAAGTATACCTTTACCTTAATCCCCCTCTTTGCTATTTCATTTGCCTCCTCCACTATTTTTGGAAGTAAATCCTTGTTCTCCACATTGAAATCGTCCTTGGCGTACTCAGGGGTAATATTCCCCCCAGTGATAAGGGCGTTGTACTTAGAAAACGCAATTGATGCTATGATATGCGACGCGGTATGAAGTCTCATCATCCTGTACCTTCGCTCCCAGTCTATCCTGCCCTCAACCTCGTCTCCTTCTCTTAAACCATCTAACTTTTCAAGGACATGAACGATTTCATTTCCCTCAAACTTGACCTCCGTTACCCTGTATATGTTCCCCCCTAGAATGAGTGCGCCCGTGTCAGACTCTAGTCCCCCACCTCTGGGATGAAAGGCCGTTCGGTCCAGAATAACACCTGATGGTACTATCTTGGTTATTTTTGCTGAAAAATTCTTTATATATGAATCCTTTGCATATAACTCCTCAGTAACCATGTCTATAACCTCTCAAGGGTTATACCAAGTACCCCGTTTCTCAGGTAATAGGAGACAGGAGAGGTCTTAATTTGGACTGGTAATCTAACTATCTTTATTACGTTTCTAGAATCCATATCATAGACGTAAACTGTTGAGATATCTGCTCGGATTGCGATGCTCGATTCTCTCGTCTCCATTCCTCTGAGATCGATGTAAACATTTACCCTATTTTCCATCGTGAGGATATCCACGTCCGCGTCGTCAATCTGAACGGAGGGCAAGAAATATCACGTTATTATTAGCGTTACCGTAAGTTATAAACATTGGATCCTGGTGAACCCTAGGGATAGACACAAAAGGCAACGAACTTAAGCCCTCAGATTCAAGGGTGCGGACGGTCGCGCTTGCATATATTAAAAGCAAATTGATGATTTTCAATTTACCAATTCCTTTCTGTTAATTCCATATTACTGTCTCCTCTCTCTTTTAACCGTAGCAGGTCCAATATACATATCAAGATGCTTGGAAAAGATTTCCAAAAGTATTGGGCTGGATCTGATGATAAGAGTGCATGGGAAGGATTCAAGGGTGCTTTCAAGAGCAAGGAACCCCTGAAATACAGGATTGTCCAGGCTAGATACAAGCTTGGATCAATGATAAATAGATTGGACGTTCATATAGCGAGGCTACAGGAGAGGGACAGGACACTCTTTGAGAGGGTAGTAAGTGCCCAAATGGCGAAGGATACAAGCAGGGCTGCAATGTACGCAAACGAGGTAGCCGAGATTAGAAAAATGAGCAAGCAACTTATAATGACGCAAATAGCTCTAGAGCAGGTTCAGCTTAGGCTCGAGACAGTAAGCGAGATCAGTGAGGTATTTGTAAATCTTATACCCGTGGTAGGTGTAGTTAATGAGCTAAAGTCCGTGCTGAAGGGAGTTATGCCAGAGATATCTTTGGAGCTCTCCTCGCTATCCGAGGACTTGCAGACGGTGGTAATAGAGGCAGGTGACTTCGCAGGAGGATACTCCTACGCATCCGCAGCTACTCCAGAGGCCAGGAAGATCTTGGAAGAGGCATCCGCAATAGCGGAACAGAGAATGAAAGAGAAGTTCCCAGACCTTCCCGTGAATGCGCTGGCCCAAAGGGCATAAGCCCTAGGGCCCAAGATATTTTATTTTCCTAAGTTTTACTTCTTCTTGTGGCCGAAGGAAACTACTCTGTTACCCCTTGGGAAGTTAAGGGTAAGGTTGACTATGATAGGTTGATTATCCAGTTTGGAACTCAGAAGATAACCGAGGAGTTAAGACAGGAGATACGTTCAATAGTTGGGGAAATGCACCCCATGCTTAGGAGGGAAATCTTTTTCTCCCATAGGGACCTTGACCTTGTCCTTAAGGATTGGAAGGCAGGTAAGGGTTTCTTCCTATACACGGGTAGGGCTCCATCACTAGGTATGCACATAGGTCACATGATTCCGTTCATTTTCACTGCATGGCTCCAGCAGAAATTTGGGGTTAACGTCTACATAGAGATTACAGACGACGAAAAGTTCATGAGAAACCTGGATTACACCTTGGATCAAACTAGGCAATGGGCCTTAGACAATATTCTTGACATTATAGCTGCCGGTTTCGATCCCGACAAGACCTTCATCTTCCAGGACACCGAGTATATCAGAAACATGTATCCTCTAGCCATTAAGATTGCGAAGAAGCTAACTTTCTCGGAAGTGAAGGCTACCTTTGGGTTGGACGTATCCTCAAATATAGGAATCATCTTCTATCCGTCCCTTCAGATAGTACCAACAATGTTTGAGAAAAGGAGATGTCTCATACCAGCAGGAATAGACCAGGACCCGTATTGGAGGTTGCAGAGGGACATTGCAGAGAGCCTAGGATATTATAAGGCGGCACAAATACACAGCAAATTTCTACCCCCATTAACAGGTCCTGAAGGAAAGATGAGCTCCTCGATTCCCGAATCCGCAATATATCTTTCAGATGATCCAAAGACTGTGGAGAGAAAGATCATGAAGTACGCTTTCTCTGGGGGGCAGCCCACAATTGAGCTTCAGAGAAAACTTGGTGCCAACTTGGATATAGACGTTCCCTATCAGTGGCTCTATTACTTCTTTGAGGAGGACGATGAAAGAATACGTAAAATTGGGGAGGAGTACAAATCAGGGAAGATGCTTACGGGCGAGATAAAGCAAATCCTAGTTGAGAAACTCAACAACTTCCTAGAGAAGCACCGCGAAAGAAGGGAGAAGGCCAAGGAAATGGTTAAGGATTTCAAGTATGAGGGCAAGCTAGCAGTTCAGATGTGGGAGAAAATTCACGAATAATCAGCTTTTTAACTGTAACTTTTTCAGGTAGTATACTACCAAGTTAGTAGAGATATCAAGTTCCTTTGCTATCTTGTAAATGGACGAACCATTCTTATACATTTCCATGATACGTTGAATCTTGTCCTGTGTCAGCTTTCTTTTGGTCTTAACTAGATTATGCTTCTTTAGTATTCTGAGAACAGTGTTGGAGTTCATCTTGAGAAGCTTGCTGATCTTGTTTGCACTATACCCTTGCTTTCCGTACTCGATCATCTGCTGAATCAGTTCAGGTGGTGTCTTACCTCGAAATTGAACCCCACTATCCTTAAGTATTCTTCTGGCTCTGGAGTAACTTAGGCTAAGCTCCTTGGCTATCTCCCTTATGGATCTCCCGCTCTCATACATTTTCTTTGCTTTTTCAGTAATATCCTCTTGCATAATGAAAACCTCTCTTCCACTCTTTTTATATTTTTCCCCAAAATCTTTTTTATTCTGCCTATAAACCCTTCACAAGGGAGCCTGATTAACCTATTTAAAGCACATAATGTAATCAGCTTACGTGAACGCCTTACTTGTGATCTTCGGCTTAGCGCTGGGGCTGTCGCTAGCTGCTCCCCCAGGTCCAGTGAACTCCATGATAGCCTCAGAGTCTCTAAGGTCAAAGTTACATGGGGTTAGCGTGGGCCTTGGGGCCATGACAGCTGACCTAGTCTTCTTCATTTTAACTCTCGTATTTGGAGACTTTTTGCCGAGAGATGTAAGGTATATTTTCTACTTGATTGGGGGAGCCTTGATGATATGGTTAGCCTTCGGAGTGATGAAATCTACCTTGTCTAATAGAACCACTAGGGCCAATTACTTGACGGGGCTAACCATGGGTCTAACCAACCCCTTTCAGATAACCTGGTGGCTGACTAGTGGTCTATTCATGGTCCAGGAATTTGGGATCCTAGTAATACCAGGTTTCTTTGGCGGGATAGTAATATGGATCACCTTATTTCCATTTCTAGTAAATAAGTTTGGGAAAAGGATGGCAAGGGCTATAAAAATAGCTTCATTTGTTATATTACTTGGATTTGGAATCTATATTCTAGTTCAAGGAGCTCTTCTCATAACCCAGATATTATAGATGATAGGTCGGAGCAAAGCTCTGAGGCTCTTATCTTCATTTTTTCTATCACCTCGTTCCTGTCCACCCGGTACACATATTTGGGTCTACCTCCCTTTGAACCAGTGCTTTTCTGCTTGGTAACCAACCCAGCGTCTGATAATCTCTTAAGTATTAAACTGGCTCTGCTCTTACTGATTCCCAGTTCCGAAGCAATATAATCCACATCTCTACCCTCAGAACCCTTAATTATCCTGATGAATGCCTCCACATCAGCCTCTGAGAGCCCGTAGCCTACCATTAAGAACCTCTTAAGGAGGATATTTCTTTCTGCGAGCTCAGTTATCAATTAAATTGCACCGTTTAACATTTAGTTTTTATTGTTTTTAAAGTTTTATTGTGATTAGGCAACCTTTGTAGGTAAATGGTAATACTATCTTTGTTATAATAAATCAAGGTATTGAAAAAGAGTGCTATAGGGCGGACTATGTGTAGGTTGTTTCGTTCTCCACTTTTTTAAATCAGGAGAGTTCTTTGTACTCATGGAAAACTTGGAACAAGAGATAATATCTCTACTGAGAGAAAGGCCAATGATATCAGAGGAAATACGAGACAAACTAATGGAGAAAGGTGTTCGCTTTACTCCGTTGGAACTTAGGGAGACATTGGCTACCATGGTGAGAGAAGGGAAAATAGAAAAATATCCCGACTATGACAGAAGGAAGTTTTATTTCAGATTAAGGTCAGACAATTTTTGATTTTCAACCATTTCTATTACTTTATCGGCAATTTTTAGGAACTCCTTAGAGGCCGGTGAATCCAAGTATTTCAAGAAGAACGGTTCTCCAAGGTCGTTCGACTCTGCGATTCTGGGATCTAGTGGGACCTGTCCTAGGAGAGGAACTCCCAATTCCTCAGCCATCTTCTTCCCCTTGTCCTGTCCAAAGATGTAATAGTTCTTACCCTCAGACGGACACACAAAGTAGCTCATGTTTTCCACAACCCCAAGTATCTTAGTATTCACCGTCTTGGTGAAGTTTATTGATCTTCTGACGGCCAGAGTGGATACCTCTGAGGGAATAGTGACAATGATGAAGCCGGTTATATTGGGGACTAGCTGAGCAACCGAGAGGGCTTCATCCCCGGTCCCTGGAGGCATATCTATAATCAGGTAGTCTAGCTGACCCCAGTTCACATCTCCAAGAAACTGCCTAATTGCAGAGTGCTTTATGGACCCTCTCCATATAACAGGAGTATCATCTCTAGGAAGTAGGAAGTCAATGGAAACTACCTTTATACCAAAGGGACCGTTAACAGGATTTATTCCGTTATCGTCTGCTGTAAGCATTTGTCCCCTAACTCCAAGCATCTTAGGAACGGATGGACCATGAAAATCAACGTCAATGATTCCCACGCTCTTTCCAGCAGCAGCAAGGGCCATGGCCAAGTTAGATGACACGAAAGATTTGCCCACTCCTCCCTTTCCACTGAGAATTGCGATCTTATACTTCACGTTCTTCATTCTGGATTGAATCTTAAGGTCAGCGCCCTGAACTTGAGGTGCAGGCGCCTTTCTAAGATCCCTAGGTTGCTTCGTAGGTTGTGGTGATTGCAGTCTAAACGGATTGGAGCTCATTTTTCTCAATTAACATATCTTCATGGTCAACTAATAATCTTATCTAAAGCTAGGAGCAGATCTTGGACATCTGGAAGATCTAACCAGTCTACGGGTTTGTCGCAAATATTCCCAAGGATTCTATTAACTACTTCCTCAGGAGAGAGGTTCGTTACATCTATCTCGCAAGTCTCCTTAAACCATTCATTGGCCTCTTGTGCCACGTAACCTATGATCTCTGCCTCGACATTCTCTATAACCTTAATGTCATTCCACCCGCGCTTTTTCAGTTCGTCATAAAGCACCTTAGGATGTTTTCTCAACACAACTACCTTATCGGCGTTATCCACTAGCGAGGGATACACCGTCTCCAAAACCACGTTTTTCCTTTCACTTAGATATCGATTAAGCTCCTTGGCGACTTCCTCATCATCTATCTCAAATGACGATCTCAGTTCATCGTAACTTCTGTATAATTTCCTCTCAATTACAAAGGTAGATACATGTAGATACTCTAGTCCTAGGCGTTGTGATAAGAGGAGACTCACGGTGGTCTTGCCTACTCCAGGCGTTCCAGTAATTACAATGATCATCTGAATACAAGGATGCTTTCGACAATAAATAACGTTAGTGAAGTGACGATGAGAGTAAGCTTTGTCTTTGTAGTTCCGTCACCCTTCACAACTTCGTACATTCCATATGGAAACATGGCTAGGCCTATGGCAAATAGAATTAGTTCAAGCAAGTTCATATATTTCATTTTCCTTGTGTATCTCCTAAAAGCTTCTTTCTCCCGACAGCTAGAATTACCCCACCTACTATACCTCCAATATGAGCTACGTAGTTAACGCCTGGTATTATATCACTGAGAACAAAAACGATTATAAGCAAAGCTAGACCGTTCCAGTCAAACCTATTGAACTCTAGCATGTCATCCAAAATATAATACGCTAGTACACCGAATATACCTCCTGAGGCCCCAGCCGAGGCCACGTAAGGAGGAAAGAAAATGAGAGTTAGTATATTTCCCATCAGTCCAGAGACCAGGAAGACCACGTATTCAAGCTTCCCCGCCTTAGATCCAAAGAGGTAGTATATTACACCCATAGAGAAAAAATTGAAAATAAAGTCAGTGAAACTATTGGTTACAAAGATTGAGGTTATCAGAGAGAGGTAATCTCCCCTTAACACTAGGTAGTTCACCTGAATTAGGAACGAAAAAAGATACGGGCTAACACTATATGTGATAATCCCCACAAGAAATCCCACGAGAATTAGCGCCATCAGGACTATGGTTGGTTTTATCAATATCTAGATCTCCCCTGTAAAATACATTAATACTAGAGACAGTGCAATAAGTACTATCCATACTCCGATGTTCCACCTAAATACCTTTAGGCCGTCCAGTATCCAGAAGGGAAGTAAATTGAAGAACGCTACAACGGCATTAAATCCCGAAATCACCTGAAGGAAGAAGGCTAATAGTGGGTTTGATACTGCAATGGCCCCAAGTAGGAAAAGCACTGATATTGCAATGTTAGTTGCAGGTCCTGCAGCTGCGGTTATTCCCTCGATTCTCTTATCTGCGGAGAAAAATCTGCAGGAAATAAGGGTATATCCAGAAAAGAATACTAGGCCAAAGAATGGTAGCAAGTTGATAATCGTGGTGAAGAGAAACCCAGTGAAGTTAAGGGTAAACCTGGAATAGCATCCATATCTTCTTGCGGATTGTCTATGTGCCAACTCGTGAGGTACAATAGCTATCGTTGCCGCTACTAGGGCAGCTATAACGCCGAACCCAAAGAAACCAGATAGAAGATACAATGATATCCCTTTTACCGCTATGGAGAATATGGCTAACAAGAATGACTCAATCTCGTTTAGCCTACTGAACCTCCATTCCCACTCTCTAAGCCATGACAAATCTCTTCTTCACAGGATTAGCTCAGTAGTTTAAATGCATAAGCGTAATATCTTCCCTATTTACCAGTTTCATTTTAGGCTCCTCGATTTTCCAAAGGAGGGCCTTCTGCTTCTCTAGGGCTACCATGTATTTTTCTTTACCATCTGATATTATTCCCTGGTATTTGACATTGGTTACCTTGTTGAACGTATGGAAAGCTTCGAAGATAACGAATTTATACAGGAAAGGCATAGTGACCTGGTACTTATCTAGGTTCTTTCCATACAAGATCAATTTCTCCATAACGTTGGTAAAATAAAATGGTTCCAGCAGAGTAATCTCATTTATTCCATTAAATCTTGAGATAACTAGGAATACTCTTCTGGTCCTATCAGGAGTTACTACGCTCAAATCTAGGATCCTGGTAATTCCTCCGTCCTCTCCGGAGCCCCAATACGAAGTATAACTTGCAGTTCCCTCCTTAAGAAAGTCAATAATCGTCTCAGCTAACACGATAGGCGGTATTTTTAACCTCTGAAGCTCCTGCTCCAGGAAACTTGAGATACAGAAAAGATGACCGTCTCGGGTTATTCCCCTTCTACCCTGACAGTCTGTTACATTTAATTGAACCTCAAATACCACGAAAAATAATAATGGGATTAAGTCCTTATATATTTTGCATAGGCCTCTGCTTCAATTTTCATGTTTTTAGTTATGAGTAAATTGAGGAGATTTCTATCCTCCTCACCCCTAGGGTTATAGGAGCTTAGTATCTTTTCCACCTGCTCCAGGAGGGCTAACGCATCTTTAAGGGACTGCATGGAGTAAATAGTAGGTCTGAGTGAATAAATGGGTTACATTCGTAAAACTGGTATTTCCTAAACCATTTTATGCAGTTGAATTAACGATCATTAATGAAACATCTCGCCATCGCATGGATAGTTCTGATGGTAATACTTGCTCCAGTGGTACTTCAGGTGCAAAACTATTTCGTTTACAGCGATTCGCCCTTTCTTTCCTCCACTTATCAAAGTGTTGTCGCAGAGAACCTAGTTAAGGATTACTTTAACCTGTCCCAGACGTCATATAGCGAGATATATGTCATCGTTAATGGCTCTTACAATGAGTCATTAGATTCGGTGGAGAGTAACTTACATTATCTTCAAGATGCAAGGATAGTAACTCCTTACGAGATAATATCCCAGTATCAACAACAGTACCTACAACAGGTATCTCCTCTGATCAATAGTACTGAGGCAAAGCTACTTCGGGTACATCAACTTTACTTAAATCTCACGGAGCTCAGGAACGCACTTCTAGACAATATATCCAATTTCATGTGCCAGTTAAACGTGACTTATGGAGTCCCTCTAGGGAAAAACGTGAATGCACCGGCGAACGTTATCTCCACGTATAAGACCTATTACTTTCTGGCGTTGCAAAACCTTTCCCAGATAAACGCGTCGAGACTAGCTGGTTACCTAACCTTTAAGGACCCTTACGTTATCTTCTTTGGTTATAACAATTACACAAATGAAACCTTGGTTAGGCAGTTCCTTCTTAACTTCAACAATTACTCCATCCTTATCCACTTGCTCACCGGTGAGGACTTACCACCATTAGCCTATGAGAATCCACACGAGTACGCCGTTCAGCTTGTGGAGAGGGAGGTACCACAACCTGGAGTATCCTTGTCCTATTTCCACAGGAACAACTCCTGGCTCTTCATAGTCCAAGTTCCCAGGAACGAGAGTCTGAGCAGTATCAATATCTTCATGGAGAACCTTCACGGAGTTGTCACTGGGCATCTTCCAATCTACGCCCAGTCTGAACTATATACGGAGCAGAACTTGAGGATAATTGACGTAGTCACGGTGACCTTAGTTGGTGTCCTACTCATTCTGTTACTTAGGTCGCTCGTTCCCATTCTCCTGCTGGTGGGTAGTGCATTAATAGGCGTAGAGGTCGCATACGCGTCTCTCCTGGGACTGAGGTTGCTGGGTTATCAAATTTACTATATTTCAGGTCTGGTCATACCCCCCATAGTATTCGGAATAGCGATTGACTATTCTCTCCTCTTTATCTACAGGTATTTTGAAGAATTGAGAGCAGGATCAAAGAATCCCTTAACGACCGCATTTAGGACGGCGGGGAGGGGCGCACTCTTTAGCGGACTCTCCATTACCCTAGCCTTCGCCTCATTCCTTCTTTCTCCGTCTCCCCTGCTTAGGAATATAGGGATAGCCCTAGTCCTAAGTTCCGTTTCTTCCCTCCTTCCCTCCATAGGATTTACTTATACGACCCTAAGGGAAATCAGTGTCAGAGCCCTTTCCTTCCCCAGAAGGGAGATTCCAAATCCTTCTGACTCGAGGAGCAGGTATTTGAGGTTCATGGTCAATCTGTCCATAAGACGGAAGTATCTGGTGGTAGTTTTCATGGTAATAGCTTCAGTTCTAGCCATGGGGGTCTTCCTAACCCATACCACTAACATAAACGCGAACGAGATTGTACCTTCCTCCTCAGAATCCCTAGTGGGACTAAACGAGTTGACGAGATTCTTCAATTACAGCCTGGACTACGCTATCATCAAGGGAAATCCAAACTCGACCTATTCCTTGATCTATAACGTTTCTGCTCAGGCAATCTCAAGGGGAGCACTGGTTTACGGTCCAGCATCCCTTGGTAAGGTCACCTTCAGCGAACCCACGGCTTTAACTAACAAGTTTTACTCTCATGGATACACGCTCGTGGAGTTCTATGTTCCCTACCCGGTGTTCAGTGACGGAGCTATAAACTTCACCAACTGGCTCATATCCAAGGGTCTCCAGGTGGGGGGTAGCAACGCGCAGAGGATAGATATCGTCTCCAACACGGTTCACGTTTACTACTCCCTAACCCTGCCCCTCACGATCCTTTTCATCCTGGTGTACCTTGGCGTCTTGCTAAGGTCGGTGGCGCTACCCATTAGGCTGGTACTGTCCCTTCTTTTCAGCTCACTTGTGGGGGTTGCGGTAATGTTTCTGGTCTTTGGAAGTGTTTACTGGCTTTCTCCACTCATCGTGTTCGCTCTACTCTTCAGCCTAGGCATAGACTATGACATGTTTATTGTGCTTAGGATAAGGGAAGAGCAGGGAACAGAGGATGAGAGAATAAGGAAGGGAGTTGAGAAGACTGGCCTAGTAGTTACTGCAGCCGGCCTTGTGTTAACTGGAGCATTCATCTCCCTCACTGCCGTGAACATGCAATTCCTACGGGAGATTGGGTTTGCAGTGGGCTTCTCCATCCTGTTTGATACGTTTATAGTTAGGCCCTTCATAGTTCCTGCAGTAATGTCAATACTTGGGAAGTATAATTGGTGGCCGGGCGTTAGGAGGACTCACAACAAAGCTTAGCTATCTTGTTTACCTTAGAGGATACCTCTAAGGGATTCTCCCCGAAAATGTAACAGTTCGGCTCAACCCCGTTTCCTCCAAGGTGAACGACCACATCAGGACAGGAGGATATAACAGAGGCCACCATGTTAGCAATGGATTGATCGTCCCTTCTGTCCGAGGGACCAACTTTAACTAGCCTGAGTCCAGATTTCAATATGGCCTCCTCCACTTTCTCGTCATATTTGATGTTCATTACTGACCTCCACCTTTCACATTTCCTTCTAGTTTCAAGGAGTATGGTGGCAAGGTGCCTACTACCGCCCCACGTGGGTCTAGATGCTGGGGTTGGAACTCCACCTATCACCGCTATCCTTCCTGGAATGGCTAGCACGTCAAGTATTTCCCTCGCATCCCTCTTGGAGTAAGCTAAATTGCTTAAGATCTCAGGAATCAGTTTAGATACACTCTCGTTCCTTAGAAGGGATAGGGCTAACTGTAATTGGCTCTCCTCATCCTCCTTGTAGAGAGACTGACAGATTCTGCAGTCCGAGGAAATCGAGGAGTTCACGCGTCTGTGAAAGTTGCACAGTTTCAATTGACTTAGCATCATTAATCCGAACGTGGTGAAGTAAAGAGAGGCCTCCTCTTTTCTCCCGCTGGACACCAGGCTAACCAGGTTAGATACCAGGGAGTCAATTTCCTCGTTACTGAGGCCCGCTTCACCAAGCTTCCCGCGGAGATCATCTTCATCCTCGTCCAGGTACTGCTTTATCGCCGGTTGTGTTACGCCCACCAATACAGCAATCCTGTTCTGGCTCATACCCTGAGCTCTAAGCCTTTTAGCTACCAATCCCCTAACGTTAGGTAGTAGTATGTCCGTGATTAGCGATAGTGGTGTATCTAGCACGGTAGTAAGATTGAGAGAGGGGAGTAATTACGTTTTTGATCTGGAGATTTCAGCCGTGGATGGAAGTCTTCATGATTTCTTTACTGAAGAGGGAGAAAAGACCTACGTTGTGGTCGCAACAGTGTTCTTTAGGCTCAGGGGATCTAGATTAGAATATCTTGGCTCCAGGGTTAAGGAGATTGTTTCTGATGGAAATGGGGAAGACTTAATGCGAACAATGGAGTATGAGGAGGCCAACTCCTTGAACGGGTTAATCCTAATGGACAGGAAGATAACCATGGACATGGATCTGGGACTGAGTATACCCAGATCTGTGATAGGGATAGTGAAGGACTTTGATCAGAGGGAAAGAAATAACCTGGATATACCCAACCCACCCTGGTTAATCATATCCCAAGATGGTCCAATTAGAAAAGGATATGTGAAACTTGCTAACCACGGCTGGATTTTCCGCGTCGAGACAAACGTGGACTGGAACTCTGAGGATGTCCTCTCCCTGTTGTACGCGATGTCCAGAGAGCCCATACCCGAGGCTCTGGGCTACAACTATCCACTCTTCCTTGCGGATAAGATGGCAAAGTTCTACAGGGATAGGGCAAAGAGGACACTTGACTTTCTAACCTCAAAGGAGCTAGTCAGATATAGGACTTTTAGGAGCTTAGTGGAGGGAAGGAGGAGATCATGGAATTTGAACCGATAGTGGGAAGACTCAGGGAGGTCAGGGTAACCACAAGGCCCACGGCAGATGGAAGAAGTTCCGTAACGTTCAGGAATTTCGTAGTGGAGATGCCATACTCCAAGGACCTTAACCTCAACGTAGGAGCCCTTCTCGCAGTGGAGACCATAAGGAGTAATACCTACCTTATCCTTGAGGTTGCTGACTACGTTCCTGTCCATTATGGAATGATAAACATGGATGGATCGATACCCAAGGAGATAAGGGATCAGGTAATGGAGGAGGTCTCCAAGAGTTGGAAAGACGGGAATAGCACGGAGATGTGGATAGATGTGTTTGCGTATCCCATAGGATACATCGCAACCCCTGAAGGGTTCAAAAAGGGATATCTTCCACCTCTTCCAGGCTCTCCAGTTAGGATTCTAAGCAGGGAGTCATTCAGGGAGTTCGTTTGCGCAAGGAATGGAGTGGAGATCGGGAAAGTAATAGGGGAAGATATCCCCCTGACCGTGGATCTTTCGAAGGCTATGGTTTACCACATGGGAGTCTTCGCCTTTACTGGGTCGGGCAAGTCTAACCTCACCGCCTCCATAATTAGGAGAATCCTCAATAACACAAACGCCAAGGTTGTGATCTTCGACGTTTCCATGGAGTATTCAATCCTTTTGTTGGACCAGCTTCTGGCCCAGAGGGCCGAGATCCTTACCACGGATAGGTACTCACCCAATCCCTTAGATGCTAGCAGGAAGTTTATGAGAACCCACGTAATACCAGAGGAGTTAGAGAAGTTCAGGGAGAACATTAGGAGGAGAGTTGAGGAACTGTTCACGTCGGGAAAGATAAGAACCCTCTATATCCCTCCAGAGGGCTCAATGGGCTTAACCTTCGAAACCCTCCTGGAGCTGGTGAAGGATCAGATAGATGATAAGTACACGGCCTTCGCTCAGAAGCCCCTGTTTAGCCTCATGCTCAGGAAGCTTGACACCTTCATGAGGCAGAACAGAATTTCCAAGGAGGCCCCTCTAGACGAGTCAATCCTTTCAATACTAGATGAAATGGAAAATGAGGGTAGAAACGCTGGTCTGAAGGAGAACTCATCGCTCTTCTCATTCATATCGTCCTTGAGATCGTACATAAACACGGAGGTCGAGGAAAGTGAGGAGTACGACGTCGAGAAGCTAGCAATAGACATTCTAGATAAAGATGAGTCCTCTCCCAGACTTTTCATCCTAGAGCTACAGAATCTGGAGGAATCCAGGGAAGTTGTGGCGTCTCTGCTCGAGGAGGTTATGTCAAGGAGGAAAAGGTCCTTCAGTACTTCCCCAATTCTCTTTGTTCTGGACGAAGCTCAGGAGTTCATTCCATTTGATACTAGGCAGAGAGACAAGAGCGAGCTGTCCAGTAACGCTGTGGAGAAATTGCTGAGACATGGAAGGAAGTATCACCTTCACGCCCTGATCAGCACCCAGAGGTTGGCTTACCTGAACACGAACGTTCTTCAGCAACTCCACACTTACTTCATCAGTGTCTTACCCAGGCCCTACGATAGGCAGTTGGTCTCTGAAACCTTCGGGATAAACGATACCCTCCTCGATAGAACCCTTGATCTTGAGGTTGGACAATGGCTCCTTGTGAGCTTCAAGGCGTCTTTACCGCACGATGTTCCAGTTTTCTTTACAGCACCCAACAACCTAGAGGAGGTGAGAAGGGCGCTTGAGGAGAATAGATCAGCTAATCCTGTCAATGGTAAGTGACGAGTCTCTGAGGAATGCCTATCTGAAGGTGGATAGGGCCAAGTTTCTTCCCGAGAGTTCAGCGAAGTTTGCCTACGATCCGGAGTTTGCAGACAAGCCCATACCGATCACTGATAAGGTTAACACCACGGCACTAACCCTTGGAATCAAGATGTTGGAGTATCTAGGCCTAAAGAGGGGAGATAAGGTGCTTGAGGTGGGAACTGGATGCGGATACTACACCGCACTGATAGCCGAGATAGTTGGACCTGAGAACGTTACCACGATTGAGGTAGATCCCTGGATCGCGAGGTATGCAGAGGAGAGGTTGCAAGACCTGGGAATTAAGGTTCAGATAGGGGATGGCACTCTAGGATTTCCGGGCAACTCTCCCTACGACAAGGCAGTGATCTGGGTTGCTTTACCTACCCTTCCATGTCTAATTTACCAGCAACTCGTGAACGGAGGAGTTCTGGTCGCACCAATAGGAACCCAGAAGACCCAGAACCTGTTTAGGGTGTTTAAGGCAGACCCACCCAGGGTGGAGAAGCTGGATTCTGTAATTTTCATGAAGGCTCAGGGATTATGCGGTTTTTACGACTGAGATCAGGACTCAAGACCTTCTTCACTATTCCGCCCTACTGTTATCATCATTTAGGGAGTATGAAGCAACTAATCTATTAATGTGTTCATCTAGCTTTTTATGATATTCCTAGAAAGGGTGCTTTCTTGTACCGATAGGTTTTTAAAAAACGTCAACAACTCATAACTTGCGGCCGTAGTCTAGCCTGGATTAGGACGCCTGCCTGCCACGCAGGAGGTCCCGGGTTCAAATCCCGGCGGTCGCACCTGTTCTCCATTTAGAACAAGATACTTGGTCTCTATGTCAATTCTTGAAAACTTGGAAAATTAGGGCCGTAGAGTCGTGTTCTATAGATTCGCTACTTGTATTTCGACATTAATTTAACGAGCTCTAATCGAAATAGCATGTCATTATAGCTAGAAACACATTTGTTAAATTCAAAAACCAGGTAACATGTCCTAAATCTTAACTTAAGCATGCTCTGCTTGGAAATCGAGGAAAGTTGTACTCTGCAATACTGAGATGGATCCACACGTTGCTACGAAGAAATTGACTGGTTCGCATCATCTGACAGACTAAGTTGCGAAGAGAGGTGACCTGGCACCAATGATGAAGGGTTCTACGCGATTAAAGTCGCAACCGTGCTAGACCCAGGTGCTTAAATAGTATTAGCCACGGTCAGTATCGGGAAACCCCTTTTATAGTTCAATGAATAACGTGCCTCCATGATCTAAAAGAACGTTAATCCGCGGATTTTCGTGGATTCTCCTCACTGCAAGAAACAAATACCACAATCTCAGTATTCTGCCGTTATGAGACCGTTTCTTATTTTCGTAACGTCGTCGTCATTCTTCCTAGGATACTTTGCGAGGATAGCGTGGAGCATCGTGTCCGTGTATTCCACTCTAAGACCCACCGAAATTCAGGATAGTGTAATATTTTCCCTTTTCTTTCTTGGTTACGTAATTGTTCAGATCCCATCGGGCATGATATCCGACAGGAGACCTAGGGAGGTAGTGATCTTGGCTCTTATAGGTCTCGCGATCTCCTCCTTTCTCTCAGGTTTCTCGACTTCAATCCTTCAGGAATACATGGCCAGCCTGTTGATGGGGCTCTCCGCGGGATGGATATACCCCGTCACCATAAAGATATTAGCATCATCCTTTGACAGGCGAGAGTTACCTGTGGCAATAGGCTACTACAGCCTGGCGTGGCCACTTTCCATTATTCTTGCAGGCTTAACCTTACCCTACCTCTCCATAAACATTGGATGGAGATACTCATACTACATGATCTCCCTTCTCTGCGTCATCGTGGCGTTACTTTACCTGAAGGTGAGGGTTGAAGGGGGAGGAAATTCAGGAAAGTTTCAGCTAATAAAGGACAGGAACGTTATTGCGGTGAGTATGGCTGGCTTTTTGTTTTTTCTCTCATACTGGATAATAACCCTTTACGCTTATAAATACTTCTTGAAGGTAGGTCTTAACGGATACGAGGCTGGTATTGCGTATTCCTTTCTAGCCGTGGCTGGAATACCCTCTACCGTGATTGCAGGTTACTTAATACGAAGGATGGGAGTTAGAACTACCTTATCAACCTTTGAGGGATTTTACGGAGTGTTAACCATCCTTCTGTCCTTTCTAGTTTCAAGTGTATCTCTCTTCATTATCTCATTCCTTATGGGATTCGTGAGATTCGTCATTACTCCCGCCAATTCCAGCGCGGTCTCATTGATAGATAAGGGAAGGGCGGGTAGCGTGTCTGGCTTCGCCAACTTTTTCTGGCAGAGTAGCGGGATCGTGGCTCCATTACTCGCGTCCCTTGTGGTGATTCAGCAGGGTTATCACGTTCTGTGGATAGTAGCGGGGGTCGTAATACTCCTGTCAGCGGTGCTATATAGGGTCTTGTTGAGAATAGAGAGGTAGGGATGGAACATGGCCCTACTTAGTCAAGTTTAATTACCCGTTAGGTTTAGTTTAATTTACGTGATCGGTAATGGGCCCATAGCTCAGCCAGGTTAGAGTGCTGGGCTCCAGATATCAGCATTGGGTCTGTCGACCCGAAAGGGGATGAAATATATCTGGAATGGAGAGACCCAGTGGTCCGGGGTCCGAATCCCCGTGGGCCCATTAAAATTTCTTGTTTCTATCCTTACCAAGGCTAGTTCTAGTAAGTCAGGATAACCATGTACTCTTTGCTGGCTTCAATGAGATAGATTAAAAACTGTAGCCTTAATACATTTAGTCGGTCGGGTAGGGTGGAGGTCTCGCCAGCCTCTTTACCCGCTTGGCGTAATGCGGGCACCAGTAACCTGCATATGGCCGTGCCATTAATGAGGGAGTCCAGAGCTTACGATGAGGATCGCCCAGCAGGGCTGACGGATACAGTCTCCTCCTCCGGAGGGAGGTGGAGAACTGTATTAGCCGGGAGAACCGACTAGGCCCGGAAGGGAGCAGTCGTACCCGGACGTCGGCGCTTGCTGGTCACCGGTCTGAGGAGACTCTGGGTAAGCTCCTCCATTAATGCGCGGTCATATGCGGGAGCCGACCTTCCTGTGATCAGCTAAGCTTTATAAAACGCTATCCATTGATGTTGGCTATGAAATGGGACGAGAGGAGAATTCAAGTTTTAGAGGAACTTAGAGCTCGCGGAGTAAACCCTTACCCACAGAAATATCCAATTACTCACACGGTAGTTCAGTTGAGACAGATAGGGAACCAGAGACAGGACAAGCCCAAGGATCCCTTCCTCACAGGAGTTAGGACAGCTGGAAGGGTGGCCAATCTCAGAAGGCACGGGAAAGCCTCGTTCGTGGATATATTTGATGATGGGGAGAAACTTCAGCTATACCTGAGGGTAAATGAGCTTGGTGACAAGTACGAGTATTTCTTCAAGGTCGTGGATAGGGGAGACATAATAGGCATTCAGGGGGATCTGTTTTTCACGGCAAAGGGAGAGCTAACACTACTGGTTAAGGATTTTGCCATGCTTGCCAAATCCTTGATAGAGCCCCCTGATTGGTCTACGATGAGCCCGGAGTTTAGGTATTCCCATAGATACGTTGATTTCCTATATAACGACAATGCGAGAAGGTTTATGGAAACCAGGTTCAAGATCATCAGGGAAATAAGGAACATACTTGGAGAGGAGGGTTTTATTGAGGTGGAGACTCCAATTCTCCAACCTGTGTATGGAGGTGCCCTGGCTAGACCTTTCAAATCTCACGTTAACTACCTTAATGAGGACTGGTACCTCAGAATCTCCTTGGAACTTTATCTGAAGAGGTTCATTGTGGGAGGCTTCAATAAGGTCTTTGAGATCGGAAAGGTATTCAGGAACGAGGATATAGATGTCACTCACAACCCAGAGTTCACGCTCATGGAGCTATACTGGGCCTACGCTGACTATAACGATATCATGGATCTCACAGAGAGGTTATTCAAACAACTAGCTGATAGGGTTCTTCACTCCACCAAGATACCCTACAAGGTTGGGGAGAAAACTGTGGAGATCAACCTGGAAAGCTTCAGGCGCGTCTCCATGTACGATTCCCTGTCAGAGGCCCTTGGGAAGAACGTGGAGGAGATGACCGATGATCAGCTTAAGGAATTGATGCAGAAGAACGGACTGGTTCCAAGGGGCTCACTGTATATCCGAGGTCTTATGATCGAGAAGTTATTTGATAAACTCGTCACACCTAGCCTAGTTCAACCTACTTTCGTGACTGACTATCCCATAGAGACTACCCCACTTTGCAAGCCTCACAGAAATAAGCCAGGACTTGTGGAGAGATTCGAGCTCTACATTGCAGGAGTGGAATTCGCCAATGCCTACACGGAGCTCAACGATCCCATTTTACAGGACAAGCTGTTCAGGGAAGAGCAGGACATGATGAAACGTGGCGACCAAGAGGCACATCCCTACGATAAGGATTTCATAAACGCCTTAAGTTACGGTATGCCACCCACAGGAGGCTTGGGGATTGGTATTGACAGGCTCGTGATGCTTTTCACTAATAACCAGAGCATAAAGGAAGTTATTCCATTCCCCATGGTCAGCTCGAAGCTTATTGAGGAATAAAAGACATGGAAATTGCGAGAATTAGGAGAAGGACAAGGAAGCCCTGTATGGCCATGGACACTCTCTCACTTACATGAATTCTTTTCAGGAGTTCTGTGAATATTTTTCCTCCATCAGTTATGATTAGGGGTGCTCCATTCAACAACGCTAAACTGAAATTTACTATGAACATCCAGAGAAAGAAGGCCACGAATGGATAAACGTACCAAGGATAATAGTAACTAATGTAGACCCCTAGGAAATGGGTTGGTGAGGTCACGTTTACTAGCTCCGTTCCATTGGGCGTCAGCAGGCCTATGGTGTATCTAGTACTGCTTTCTAGAACGGCCTTAAGCTGGGATGGGGTAGAGACGGCTATTCCGTTGACGCTCTGGATCACGTATCCTGCATGGAGTGAGGCATTATAGGCAGCAGAGTTGGGAATTACACCTTCAATATATATCCCATGGGATAACAGGGGAGGAAGATAGATGGCCAATGGAAAGAAAATCCCAGCAAGTATCAAGTTTATCGCTATCCCAGCAGATATTATTTTGAGTTTTGCAGTTAGGCTGGACTCTAGAAAGGTGGTTTCATCTGGTTCCACGAAGGCCCCAGGAAAGAAAGCGAGGAGTATGAATCCTCCGCTCTTAACTGGAACCTTGTTCGAAGTCGAGGATACAGCATGCATTAGCTCGTGAAGTACCACGGATATCCCTATACTAAGCAGGATATAGGGAGCTTGGTCTATTCCAACCGTGACTCCTGGGATTATGGGTTCAAGCTTCACCGCTGACGGCTTTGCAGGAAAGAAGAGCGAGGATAGGGAGGACATGATCAAGTATAGCCCACCAATCATGGAGATTATGGCAAGAGCCACGGAAAGGGTCTCAAACACCTTAAATGACCTAGATCTAGCCAGTCCAGGAAACCATTGATCCCTAGTTCCCTTCCTCCATAGAAGAAGAAACGGATAGACGCTGAATCCCTTTTTACTAAGATAATTTCGCAATCCCAGGACTATTGCCCAGAACGCTAGCAATCCAATGAAAAACTCTGCACTTGATGCCATCGACTCATTTAAATTATAACCCATTTAAAAAAACCTTGTGCAGATAGTGTATGACGAAGAGCACTGGCTGATCCTGAAGACGCTTAGGGGCTGGGCCCTGGACATGTTAAACCTACTTGAGCAGGGCTCCATGAGAGGCTTTGTTTACGGTTCCGTTGCCAGAGGAGACGTGAAGGCAACCAGCGACGTTGACGTTATTGTCTTTGCACCTAACATAGTCTGGCTGGACCTCATAGAGGCTGACCACAAGTTCATTGTTCAGGCCACTCCCTCATCCACTCCAAAGGCCTACATATCCCTGGACCGTGAGGAGAGAAAGGTCATCTCATTCCCCCTGGGAAAATTGAGTGGGGTAGAGGAAGATTTCTATAGATTTGGGGGTCTGGTGGACAAGGAGCAGTTGATCAAGGGGGAGAGGGTGCCAGGGGTGAATAAGGACCTGCAGATCATAATTCCCAACGAAATGGGTCACGAGGAGTTACCCCTTAAGGGTAACGAAGATTTAGCTGTGAAGCTAGTAAAGGTTTCTATGAACACCATACTGCAGAGGGAAAGGCTTCTGAGCAGGCGTAAGGAAAGGGGAAGAACTGGAACCTTCCTGAACTATGAGTTAAGGGAAGATGAGAGCTTCCAAGAGGCCGTAAGGAATTTGTTAAAGGAAAACAAATTCTTTCGAAGGACCATTGATAGAGGGAGTTATAAGGGGTAAGAGACTCGAGTCAGTCAACGTAGTCCAGACGCATATAGCCGAACTTAAGGCCTTTGAACTTCTACTCGACGGGAAACCACTGGGCAAGTGTAACTATTTCACCGGCAGAGGATATTACCCACCGTGGATTGAGCTGGATTACGATCCGTGGCCCAGGCAACTGGGATTGGAGGCGGAGCTATTCAAGTTCTTCTTTGATATTCTGCCAGATAATGGAAGATTTTTCGTCACGTACTACAAGGATCCCAGGACTTTCGAGGCCATCATGAGGGGGTTCTCGGTGGCCGACACCGAGCTGGGAAGATCGTTGTTAATTGCTGGCTTCACCTGGTTTAAGAACTGGTACTTTCCTGAGGGAGGCAATGAAGGCGGAATGAAGATACAGGCAAACAAAACCTTGAGCCAGGAAACAAGAAGGAGGCAACTCAGTGAATTACTAGCAGAAGTTAAAACCCCAGAGAGTAATAGGCTTCTAGTTGAACTCCTTGCTCAAGGGAAATCCTGAGATAGGACTTTACAATAGGGAATTGCCCAGGGGATGCGAACTCTGTAGAATGGGCGGTAAGATGGTTGTGTTCATTTCTGGAGAGTGTGGAGACTCCTGCTATTACTGTCCCGTTAGCGAGGGAAGGTTTGGTAAGGATTCAGCGTATGCCAATGAGTACAGGGTAAAGGAGTTACAAGACTTCATTTATGAGTCCTACAGGATGAATGCCCTTGGTGCAGGGATAACTGGTGGAGATCCACTACTTCACCTGGACAGGGTAGTGGAATTAATTACGTTACTCAAGGACGAATTTGGTAGATCTTATCACATACACCTTTACACCACTGGTAGATACGCCTCAACTGACGCACTTTTGGAACTGGCGAAGGCCGGTCTTGACGAAATAAGGTTCCATCCTGTAAAGGACCAGTACCTTTCAGCAGTGGAGAGGGCACTCAAGGTTGGGATAGATGTGGGACTGGAACTGCCAGTTATACCCGGAGAGGAGGATAGGCTATCTAAGCTGATTAATTGGGCTAGGGAAAAGGGCGTGAAGTTCGTTAACCTCAACGAACTTGAGCTAACCGAGAGAAATTTCCATAGCCTCAATTCCAAGGGTTTCAGGATAGGTCATGGGTTGGCCGGCGTGTCTGGAAGTTTCGAGACCTCCATGAAGGTGCTTGAGACATTTCATGAAGCGAGCATCTCACTCCACTACTGTAGTTCGGTATACAAGGATGTCGTAGAGACTAGAACTAGGTTCATCAGAACCTTGAGAGCTAGCGGTAAACCCTACGAGGACATCACAGGAGAGGGTACCTCATTGCGGGCCATAGTCAAGTCATCCGCGGATCTTTCGGATTTCGGGGAAAAGATAGGAGACATGTTTGTGACCAGTCCATCTCTAGTTAACGTCCTTCCCAAGGAAAAGGTTGACGAGATATGGATTGTGGAGGAACTACCATATGGTCAAAGACTCTCAGAGAAACTAGTTTATTCTAAACCTAAGAATGGCCAGTAGCCCAGTCAAGTTCTTGAGCTGAAGGTAAACCGGTGAGTCCTTGGGGACTATCATAACTTTCCCGCCCTTGCTTTCCACAGCCTCCATTATGGCCTCAGTCTTCCTTCTAGTTTCCTCGTCCTCCAGGGTGAGCAGGTCATCTGTGACCAGGAGAGTTTCCACGGCGCCGATCTGGGATGCCCTCTCAACTTCATCCCTTCCATAGACCACAAGGGAGGACCCCTGGGCTAGAAGGGAAAGTCCTCTCTCGAGTTCCCTCGAGGCAACCGATATCTGATAGTCTCGCATAACCTCGTCAATTATGTCTCTCCTGAGTATCTCGTTTAGCCCTGCCCTCGAGGCAGAGGACACGTTGTCCACGTAGATTCTAGGCTTAATCTTCAGCTTATCTCTCACTATTTCCTTGAACGGCCCTGGGCCTGCTATAATTACCGCATCAGGAGAGTACTGTTTCACGTATTGTTCCACCTCCTTGCTCACCTCCAGTGCCACGCTCTCAAGGGATTTATCCTCGTCAGACACCCCGGGAAGACTCCTTTCAGTTAGTATCCTTATTCCCTGTTCCATGGGTAAGGCAACTAGGAGCTCATCCTGGTCGGTTAGCACAATGAGAACCCTTTTGTTCTTCTCTGCCTGTTTCCTTATCCGGTCAATGAGTCCCTTGGTCCACTTTTTTATAATCACAATTTCGTCTCCAATATCAAGATTTATTGTATGATGGGACCCTTTGATGCCATATCTCTCAGGGGCGTCCCTAACTATTCCATGTATCCTTAGGCGTGATGTGAATGGCTGGAATTCTGAGAACTCAACCTCCAGTTCCACAACCATGGGAACACGCCTACTGTCATTACCCATGCTTACGTCTCTGGTGGTTCTGGCTACGACGATATCCCCCTTACTTAAGACAAGGTGAATTAGCCAAAGATCGTCCTCGTTTTCCACATGAAGCCTGAGAGCTCCTGTCTTTTCGTCATATTCTAATATCTTCATCCTGTTAAGTTCACTGTAATGTCCTCCATAATAATTTCTGATGCATGGGAAGAGGACTTGGAGCAGATAGAGAAAATTGAAAGGGAGAGCTTTGACAACCCCTATCCCTTTTCCCTGCTTAGGGCATACCTCCAGTTAGCTGAGGGTCTTTTCCTAGTAGCAAGGGACGGAAACAGGGTGATCGGGTACTGCATAGGTATAGTTCAGTACAAGGTGAGAGGCCACCTAATCTCCATAGCCTCTTCTAAGGAGTCCAGGAGAAATGGGGTTGGTTCCCTACTTCTCCAGGAGCTTGAGAGGAGATTTCTGAAACTCGGTTGTACATATTCTTACCTTGAAGTTAACGTGAATAACGCTGAGGCCATAAGGTTCTACTACAACAGATCATATAGAGTCGTGAGAACTAGGAAGAACTACTATGGAAGGAACAAACATGGATTTGTGATGCTGAAGAGCTTCAAGGGGGATCCAGGACTTGAGTGACCTTGTGAGGACCAATCATAAATTAAGTCTAGAATAACGTATTGAAAGAATATGAGAGTGGACATTTTCATCTTAGATTTCTCTTATGATGTGGAGGACGGAAAGCCAGAAATTTACATATGGGGGATAGATAGGGAAGGAAATAGGGTAGTTATACTTGAGAAGAGTTTCAGGCCTTACTTCTATGTTACTCTGAAAGAAGATGCCAACGTTAACGAAGCCATCACCCAGATCAAGAGGCTGTCAAGGGACCAGTCTCCCATAACATCAGTTACGGAACATGAGATGAAGTATTTTGGAAGACCGCAGAAGGTCCTGCGGGTTGAGACTGTTATTCCTGCCCTTGTGAGGACTTACAGGGAGGAGATCGCTAAACTGAAACCTGTGAAGGATGTCCTTGAGGCCGATATTAGATTTTACATGAGGTATTCCATTGATACTGGAGTTAGACCATTCTATTGGCTCTCGGCTGAGGTATCTCAGGTAGAGAGGAAAGATCTTAGGGTAGCGAAGGTCTACGAGCTAAAGAGGATTGAGAGAGTCTATGAGGACTCTCCTCCGCAGCTCAGGTTCATGGCTTTCGATATAGAGGTCTTTAACAAGTATGGTTTTCCGAATCCTAGGAGGGACCCCATTATCGTTATTGGTGTCTGGACCGATAGCGGATCGAAGCAGTTCGTCAACAACGATCAGGACGATCTAAAGATTTTGAGGGATTTCTCAAAATTCGTTGTCGAGTATGACCCAGACGTCATCCTGGGGTATAATTCCAACGGGTTTGATTGGCAGTACATGCTGGAAAGAGCCTCAGTAAGGGGAACAAAGCTAGACATAGGGAGGAAGGTTAACTCTGAACCAAGCCAGGGAACATACGGTCACTACTCCGTAGTAGGAAGGCTTAACGTTGATCTCTACGGCTTCGCGGAGAGTCTCGAAGGTGTGAAGGTTAAGAGTCTAGACAATGTGGCAGACTATCTTGGAATCTTGCCTAAAAATAAGAGAACCAACCTTGAATGGTATCAAATTCCTGAGTATTGGGAAGACCCTAAGAGGAGAGAGGTTGTTCTTAAGTACAATCTGGACGACGTAAAGACTACATACCTTCTCAGGGACGTGTTCTTTAACTTTGGCGAACAATTAACTGTAATTTCAGGTCTTCCGCTGGATCAGTTATGCATGGCCAGTGTGGGACACAGGGTAGAATGGCTTTTAATGCGACAGGCAAAGCAGTTCAACGAGTTAATACCTAACAGGGTTGAGAGGAGATACGAGGGATATAAGGGCGGTCTGGTTATAGAGCCAAAGCCTGGACTTCATGAGAACGTAGCTGTTCTGGATTTCAGCTCCATGTATCCCTCCATCATGATAAAGTATAACATAGGTCCAGACACCCTGGTACAGGGAGAGTGCAACGATTGTTGGGTAGCTCCCGAAGTTGGTTACAAATTCAGAAAGGACGTGGATGGATTTTACAGAAGTATACTTAACTTCCTTCTTGAAGAGAGAAGGAAAACCAAGGATCAGATGAGTCAGGCCAAAGACGAGTATGAGAAACGTAGGTTGGATGAGAGGCAGAGGGCTCTCAAGATCATGGCCAACGCCATGTACGGTTACATGGGCTGGTTAGGCGCAAGGTGGTACAGCAAGGAGGGTGCGGAAGCGGTCACAGCGTGGGGAAGACAAACCATTATGACGGCAGCTGAGATTGCCAAGAATTCAGGATTTGAGGTAATCTATGGGGATACGGATTCCATTTTCGTTAAGGGAGATATGTCCTCTGTTGAGTTGTTGACTCAAAAAATAGTCCAGGCCCTCGATCTAGATATAAAAGTAGATAAAAAATACAAAAAAGTATTCTTTACAGAAAATAAAAAGAGATATGCCGGTCTCACATTCGATGGGAAGATAGACATCGTTGGGTTTGAGGCCATAAGGGGAGATTGGTGTGAATTAGCCAAGGACACACAGAGGATGGTCATAGAGAGGATCCTGCTCAAGGGAGTGGACGACGCCGTTAAGGCAGCTAAGGAGGTCATAATGAAGGTAAAGAGGAGAGAGTTCGAGCTACATGATATAGTGATATGGAAGTCACTGGACAAGAGTCTAGACGAGTATGAGGTGGATGCGCCCCACGTAATAGCTGCCAAGAAGGCCATAAACGCGGGTTACGCCATAATGAGAAATGGCAAGATAGGCTATGTGGTGGTAAAGGGAGCAGGAAGAGTATCTGATAGGGTTGAACCCTATTTCATGGTTAAGGATAAGACAAAAATTGATATCGATTACTACGTCGAGAAGCAGATAATCCCAGCAGTAATGAGAATATTGGAACCTTTTGGGGTAAAAGAAAATAATTTGAAGGGAGGAGGAATAGATATAATGGACTATTTTAGGGACCGATAACGTCGGCTAGAGTTAGTATCTTAACGTTCTCTGGCTTCTTATTTATACCTCCTATCCTTACCCCGATGATCAGCTTGACGTTCTTTGAGGCGGCTAGTTCTAGAAGTCGCTGAGTTATTACTCCATCGAAGATAATGAAGGACGCGTTCCCATTTGTAAGGTTCTCTAATTTAGTAATAATGTCCCTAACTTGGACCCTCTCAACGAGATTCCAGTTCTCGTCGAAGATAATACCCTCCAAAGTCCCTGGAAGTTTCTTTATTTCCTCCATGACATTCCCAGGTATCTTAATCTCAATCTCCTTTCTAGGCTGTTCAACTACCTGGACTGTTTGTTGCTCCGCTACCTCTGCTCTAGCACTTGCGGTCTCTATCCTGCTAGAGACTGAGGCTATGGACTCCTGCTGTCTCTTCAGGTATTGTGATAGCGGTATCATGTTAGACAGGGATTTAGCTATCTCCTTCCCTGTCAGTTCCTCAACTTCCCTTCCCACAGGGGCTCTTGCCACGTAGTCGATCTTTACGTTAGCATTAATGAGATCCTTAAGGATCATGTCACCGCCGTGATCTCCGTCAAGGAACGCTATGACCATCTTCTTGTTCTTCGATAGCTCCACCACAGACTGTGGAATCTTTCCACTTGCACCCTCCACAGCAACCGTGTTCTTGTAACCGTACCTAAGTAGGTTAATGATATCTGCTCTCCCCTCCACTATTATCAGGTTGGGATCGGTATAGACATCTGGTCCAGCCGGCAATCTCTCTGGTCCATATTCTATCAACTCGCCTGTCTTTACTGCCCCGCTTATCTCGTTCATCACTTCCTTAATATCTAGGTTCTTTTCTCTGGTCCACGTTGTCAGTATTTGTTTAGCTCTCTCTATGATCTTCTTCAGCTTCTCCGCCCTTACATCCTCTATTTCCTTTAATTCAAACTTCGCGTTATAGGGGCCTACTTTCTCGACGCTCTCAACCATCGATGCGATCAGGGCAGTTTCCACTCTATCCAAGTTCGATGGGATTTCTATGTAACCTTCGGCCTTACCACCCTTATTCTTTATCTCCACGATGATCCTTCCGAGCCTGCCCTTATCCTGCAATTCCCTAAGGTCAAATTCCTGACCGAATAGGTTCTCGGTTTGGCCGAAAATGGCCCCTATAACGTCAGGCTTATCAACTGACCCATCTACCTCGAAGGTCAGTTTTATTATATATTTCAACGATGTCACCTGCTAACACTCCTTGCTATTTCTTTTGCTAGTTTATCATATTCAGGTCTAGATTTAATAGACTTCCTTAAAGGATCTATTATCTGGTTAAGCTTTCTTGCAGTTGCAACCTTAAGGTCCTTGGGATGTAATTTCCCTTCAGCGTAGGCTTTCTCCAGCTCTTCATAGGTGTTGAACTGTACATCCCCGCCAAACTTAGCATCCCTCTCTACCTTAAGTCCCCTATCATCGACCTGGAATAGGATGTACTTGTTAATTTGTAACACCGGGTTATTCTCCACAACTCCCTTGGGACAGTATGCTGTCATCAATTTACCCTCCACTTCTTCAGGCTCGTCGTTGATGAATATGGCAGTCTCAGGCTTGGATTTACTCATCTTTATGTCAGCCAAGGCGTCATCTTCGTCCACTCCAGGGTTCATCCTCTGCCCTCCCTGTAAGCCAACCAGGAGTGGCGTGTGAATTGCTATTACCTTCTTCTTGCCAAGCTTCTCAGCTACGTCCCTTGCAAGCATGTGAGCTTTCCTTTGATCCGTTCCACCCAGCGCTATATCTAAGTCCATATAGAAGATATCACTCACCTGCATCGCAGGATAAATCAGCTTAGAGGAATCTAGCTCAGCTTCATCGGCCTTCCTTCCCATGATAGTGAGTGCCCTCTTCATCCTAGCCAGGCTCGTGTTCTTTGCCACCCTTATTACCAATGACCAGTAATCCTTGTCCTTCACCATATCCTCAGCATCTATGACGTGAACCTTGCTCCTGCTAATTCCAAAACTGTCCAATACGGTAATAGCATAATCGCCTGCTAGCTTTATCATTTCCATATTCCCCCCTAGTTTGTCATTTATCCAGGCATGCCACGTTGCGACCAGGAGGCTCATGTCCACTCCGGCCTGCAATAGATCCTTCACCTTTTGAGCCCAGATTAACCATCCTATATGGAATAGACCGCTGGGCTCAAAACCAAGATATCCCTTAAGTTTTCTACCGCTTTCCAAGGCTTCTTTTAATTCCTCGGGAGTAACAACCTCCGCGGTATTTCTAGTTATCAATGAGAGTTTACTCTCCAAGTAATCATCCCCTACAACAAAAGGCGAAATTAAGACTAAAAAGTCCTATTCATCCATGAGTTGCTTGAGAAACATGAGAACTGGGTGATTGTTTCCCAATCTGTTCCTCAGGTCCTCTACTATAGCATCAAGATCTAGTTCTGTCTCAGCCTCCAATAACCTCCCGATTAAGGCCTCGGTAAAAAGGTAAGAGTTAGTCACGGTTCTCTCATCCGTGGGTGGCTCCTCGTCTCTAAAAACATGAAAGTTTTCAGATCCTGAGAATAACATTGCTAGGTAGTCGTCCACTACCCTTTGTATACACTCTCTGCTTTCGCAAAAGCCCAACCTATCAAGTGGAGATAGAAATCCAGGAGGCAAACTGATCGCTGTTAATTATCACTCTGAAAATAAAAGTTATTATTCACCCATCACCTTGACCTGGATTCTCCTGGTTCTAGGCCCATCGAATTCGAGTAAGATGATCCTTTGCCACGTTCCCAAATCCAGTTTGCCTGACTTAACGGGTACGGTTCTAGAGTTTCCTATGATCATTGCCGAGATATGTGCATGACCGTTATTGTCAATTATGTTATGTTTAAATTCTCCATTTGGAGGAACGAGTTTCTTCATCCATGTTAGGTAATCCTCCATGAGACCTGACTCTGGCTCATTAACGATAATGGCACACGTGGTGTGCTTCACAAATATGTGGGCCACTCCGTCTTGAAAATCTCCCACAGATGCCTGCACTTCATCTGTAATATCTACGCTTTGAAACCTCGACGTGGTCCTAACGTCAAATTCTCTTGTCAAAATTTTCATTTGACCTCAAATTTATCAGAGGGTGGGACGTATTTAGGCTTATGGATCTAGAGGGATATGCAAGGAGATTGTGGAATCACCTCGACGAGTCTCAAATGAGGGAAGAACTACTTCGCTGGTTAGAATTCTATAAGGGAAAAAGGGAGCTTAATCAGGATTTTGTGGACGCCGTAATAAGGGAGGTCAAGAATTCAGAGAATTTTAAGGAATTCTCCTTCACGAGGGTAGGCCTCACGGCAGGAGACAGTGGCCTAGGTTCCAGGGGTCTTGGGGATAATCTAATTCATCTGAAATTATTTGAGCTCAGTAAGAGGAATCTCGAGACTTTTGATGATGCGGGAATAGTTCAGGACATAGTTGTCTCTGTGGACGGAATACACTCCAGACTATCCTACTTCCCTTTTCTAGCTGGATTTCATGCAACAAAGGCCACCCTTAGGGATATCATGGTGAAAGGTGCAATCCCGCTGGGCATCCTTGTGGATATTCACCTTTCCGACGATAGCGATGTTTCCATGCTCTTCGACTTTGAAGCCGGTGTATCAACTGTGGCTGATGCCTTGAACGTACCAATTCTGGCTGGTAGCACGCTGAGGATTGGTGGTGATATGGTCCTGGGAGAGAGGATAAGTGGGGGCGTTGCCTCTGTGGGGAGACTCCAGGGAGAACCATTCACTAGAAAGAGAATTAGTGAGGGACAACATATAGTCATGACAGAAGGCCATGGAGGTGGAACAATCTCGTCCATGGCCATATTTCATGGCATTGAGGGTGTAGTGGAGGAGACCCTAAGGGTAAAGGATCTTGAGGCATGTCTTGCCGTGAGACGTGTTAGAAATCTCGTAAGCTCCATGACAGACGTTACTAACGGTGGTATAAGGGGTGATGCGTTAGAGATTTCGGAGGTAACTAACGTAAGCCTTGTGATAGACGAGGATGAATTCCTCTCTCTCATAAACCCAAGGATCAGGAAGGCCATGAATGAATTGGGCATAGACCCCTTTGGTCTCTCGCTTGATTCCATCCTTATTTTCACCAATAACCCGGACGAGGTTATAAGGACCTTGAGGGATAATCACGTACAAGCTAAGACCATAGGGGAGGTCACGCGAAGGAGAGGATATCCAATAGTTACCCGCGATGGAAGGGAGATGAGACCCGCCTTTAGGGAAAGCCCCTACACTCCCATTAAAGCCGTCATAGGAAACTACTCCCCCATGGATCTAGATGAGATTAAAAAGAGACTGGAAAGGGCCTACCTGAACTCTTTGTCGAAGAAGGAAAAGGTATTGAAAAACTTAAAAACAGGGAGTTTATAGAGCTCTAGACGGTCTTAATGTCAGAATCGCAGTTTAGGTACATAGTTAGGCTCTTTGGTCAGGACGTAGACGGTACCATGAAGGCCCCGTATGGTCTAGCCATGGTGAAGGGGATAGGCTATAACACCGCAAGGGTTATTCTCATGAAGTTGAATATTGATAAGGATAAGAGGCTTGGTGAGCTCACAGACCACGAGTTAAAGAAGATAGAGGAGATGTTGGCTAACAAGAAGATCGAATCATTGCCAGCATGGATATTCAACAGGAGGAAGGATATAGAGTCTGGCCAAGATTTGCATTACGTGACTTCAGATCTTGTGTTCGTCGTAAGGAACGATATTGAGAGGGAGAAGAAGCTTAAGAGCTGGCGTGGTGTTAGGCATTCCCTTGGCCTAAAGGTAAGGGGCCAAAGGACAAGGACTACGGGAAGAACAGGAACGACCATAGGAGTTAAAAGGTCTAAAGCAGCACAGCCCTCTGGAGGGCAACAGTCTCAACAACAACAGAAGAAGTAGGGTGATTAGATGGGAGATCCTAGGAAAAGTAGGAGGAAGTGGGAAGGTCCAGGGATGCCCTGGTTATCCCAGGCATTAAAGTCGGAACAGAAGATTATGGGTGATTACGGCCTCAGGAACAAGAAGGAGATATGGTTAGCCAGGACCATTGTAACAGGATACAGGCATATGGCAAGATCGCTCTTAGCTCTACCGCCAGCAGAGAGGGCAGTGAGGGAAAAACAGTTGCTAGGCAAGTTGTATAAGCTAGGTCTCTTAAAGTCAGAACAGTCAACTATAGACGATATCTTGGGCCTAGAAGAGGAGAGCCTTTTGGAGAGAAGGTTACAGACAATAGTCCATAGAAAGGGGTTAGCCAGAACAATTTACCAGGCACGTCAACTTATAGTTCATGGTCATATAGCTGTAGGAGGCCGTAAGATAACTTCTCCAGGGTATATCGTGAAGAGGGACGAGGAGGACTCGATAGACTTTTATCCTACGTCCCCCTTCAAGAACAATCCGCCAACAGCAGGTCAAGGTGAGGTAAATGTCGAGCAAAAGGGAAATTAGATGGGGATTAGCTAGAATATACGCCTCCCAGAATAACACCATAATTACGATCACTGACATTACGGGCGCCGAGGTAATATCTAAGGCATCAGGTGGCATGATGGTCAAGGCTGATAGGGAGAAACCCTCACCATATGCAGCCATGTTAGCTGCCAATAAGGCAGCTAGCGATGCCCTGGACAAGGGGCTCATGGCGATCCATATAAAGGTGAGGGCACCAGGAGGTGCAGGACCAAAGACACCAGGTCCTGGAGCGCAACCTGCCATTAGATCTTTGGCTAGATCTGGGTTCATCATCGGAAGAATTGAGGATGTGACTCCAATACCCCATGACACAATCAGGAGGCCTGGAGGCAGAAGAGGAAGGAGAGTCTGACATGCCTATTCAGGTCCTAAAGAAGGAGAACTATTTTCTTTCAATCTTAACCAAGGATTACCCTCTGGAGTTCGTTAATTCCATCAGGAGGGCTTCAATGCTCTACGTCCCAGTAATGGCTGTGGACGAGGTTTACGTGATCGAGAACAATAGCCCACTTTATGACGAGATGTTGGCCCACAGACTTGGTTTAATTCCCTTTGATAGTAAGGACGCGCTTGATTACTATAGGAGGCCAGAGGAGTGCATAGAATGCACAGAGAACTGCGATAGATGTTTCACCAAGGCGTATATAGACGTTAAGGCAGAGGATTCACAGGTAATGGTATACTCTAGGGACATAAGGACAGAGGATCCCAACGTTACCCCCATCAGTAAGGACATTCCCATAGTTCTTCTTGGTAAGAATCAGAAGGTCACACTGGAAATGAAAATGAGATTAGGTTACGGTAAGGAGCATGCTAAGTTCAATCCAGTATCTCTCGCAATTCTGAGGTACAAACCCAAGGTTGAGGTAAATAAGGATTGCGAGAAGGCAGTTGAGGTATGCCCAGAGAGGGTATTTTCCTTTGAGAACGGCAAGTTAAAGGTAGTGAATGAGATGGCCTGCACTCTATGTGAGGAGTGCGTGAAGGCCTGTGAGGGGATAAACGTGAGCCCAGAACCGAATCAGTACATCCTTGAAATAGAGTCTGTTGGCTCTTTGGAGCCTAGGAGAATTTTAATAGAGGCAACAAAGAGTATACTGAGCAAGATCGAGGAGTTGAAGAAGAAGGTGGAGGGATTATGAAAAGAACCGGGAGTACCAATATCGAAAAGAGGAAGTTAATTCAATTCCTGAACAAGCAAGACAAACCCCTATGGGAGGCTGTAGCCAAGGAATTGGATGTTCCCTCTAGGAAGGTTAGGACCATAAACCTCTATAAGATAGATAAATACACCAAGGAAGGGGACATCGTGGTCGTTCCTGGGAAAGTTCTGGGGGTAGGTAATATTTCGCATAAGGTTACTGTTTTCGCGCTTGACTTCTCCAAGAGTGCGCTAAACAAGATAAGAAGTGCTGGTGGTAAGGCTCTTCCCCTTTCTCAGGGGGTTGAGGAGATCAAGGGTAAAGTTAATGTGAGGTTGATGCATGGATGACTGAAACTGTTATTGTGGATGGAGAGGGCCAGATATTGGGTAGACTGGCCTCAAAGGTAGTTGGATTACTAAAGGAAGGGAAGAGGGTCGTAATAGTTAATGGGGAGAAGATAGTAATAAGCGGTCCCAGGAATAGGGTGGTAAACGGGTACATGTTGCTTTTCAGTGTTGGGACGCTGTTCAATCCCTATAAGCTAGGTGTTAGGAGACCTAGGACTCCAATCAACATTGTGAAGAGGACCATCAGGGGCATGTTACCCAAGACCCATAGGGGTGAGACCATGTTAAAAATGGTCAAGGTCTATGTTGGAATCCCGAAAGAGTTGCAGGGTAAAGAAATGATGAAATTTGAAGACGCGAACGTAGCAAGATTAAAAGGCAAGTATATCACAGTTGGTGAGTTGTCTAAGATTTTGGGGTGGAAGGGAAATGTCAACTGAGTCGCGCGTGATAATTACAAATTCCAGAAGGAAGATGGCTAGGGCAAAATGCTATCTCTTCCCCGGGAAGGGAAGGATATTCGTGAATGACGTTCCCATAGAACTAATCCCAGTGGAAGTAATCAGAATGAAAATAATGGAACCTATGTTGCTAGCCGGTGAAGGAATTACTTCCAAGGTGGATGTGAAGATCTATACCTATGGAGGAGGAATAATGGGTCAGGCTGATGCAGCGAGAATGGCTTTAGCCAGGGCCCTAGTTAGATTTACAGGGAGCCAGGAGCTCAAGGAGCTTTACAAGAAGTATGACAGAACCATGATGGCCGGAGATCCTAGGCAAACTGAGGCCGAGAAATGGATGAGATATAGCGCGAGAAGATGGAGGCAGAAATCCTACAGGTGAAACTATGATCATCCCTGTCAGATGCTTCACATGCGGTTCCCTTATAGCTGATAAGTGGGATGCGTTCAGCACTAGGGTTAGGGCTGGAGAAGACCCAGGAAAGGTTCTTGATGACTTGAACGTGAAGAGGTTATGTTGTAGACGTAGCTTGCTTACACACGTTGACATTATAAGGGAAGTAGTTAATTACACTAGACCAATTTAGGTGGTAGGAAATGAGCGAGAACGAAAGAGGAACACAATTAACCGAGGAGGAGAAGGAGGAGCTTCAAAGGGGAGAAAAGGGCGCAATAATAGAGCTTCTAGTACCCCTAGAGAACTACCTTTCCGCTGGAGTTCACATAGGTACTCATACCTGTACAAGATATATGGAGAGGTTCATCTATAGGGTTAGACCAGAGGGCCTTTACGTTCTAGATGTAAGAAAGATTGACGAAAGACTTAGGGTAGCTGCCAAGTTCCTTTCCAGGTTCCAACCACAGTCCATTCTGGCTGTGGCCTCTAGACCATACGCATTCACTCCAGTCCAGAAATTTGCTGAGGTAGTAGGTGCAAGAGCTGTAGTTGGGAGAATGGTCCCAGGCATGCTCACGAATCCCTACCTGGAGGATTTCATAGAACCAGAGGTTCTTCTGGTTTCTGATCCGAGGACTGATACACAGGCAATAAAGGAAGCAGCTGATATGGGTATACCAGTGGTCGCATTCTCTGATACTGACGCTAAAGTGGATTACGTGGACCTGGTTATACCCTCAAACAATAAAGGGCGTAAGTCGTTAGCTCTCCTTTACTGGGCACTGGCGAGACAAATACTTAGGGAAAGGAAGGAAATTGCTCCAGACGCTGATATACCTGTAAAGGTTGAGGAGTTCGAGGTGAAATTATCTCAGTGAAAAGGAGACCTGCAGTAGCAGGTTCCTTTTATGAGGATGATCCTGCACAGTTAAGGAAAAGGATAGAGTGGGCTTTTCATCATCCAATAGGTCCCGGGGGAATTCCCTCTGTTGGTTCCACGGGTTCTAGGAGTAATCCAATTTTTATTGTTCCTCACGCAGGTTACATATATAGCGGTCCGGTAGCAGCCCATTCATATTACTACCTGGCTCAAGAGGGTAAGCCGGACATCGTAATAATTCTTGGCCCCAATCACACGGGTTACGGCTCTCAGGTCTCCATATGGCCTGGAGGTGATTGGGAGACACCCTTAGGCTCGGCACAAGTTAATGCACAACTCGTGAAGGAGTTAGTCTCCGTATCTGAGGTCGTGGATATAGATGAGAAGGCACACCTCTACGAACATTCCATTGAGGTTCAGTTACCGTTCCTTCAATACTTCTTTGACAATCTTTCCATCTTACCCGTGGTTATACTAATGCAGACTCCTGAGATTGCCGAGTTTGTGGCGGAGGGAATATGGAGGTTCATTCAAAGGCATAGCGATAAAGACATTGTTGTGCTCGCAAGTTCAGATCTTAATCACTACGATCCTCACGATGTGACAATGACCAAGGATGAACTGGTGATCAGGAAGATTCAGGACATGGACTATAAGGGACTATACAAGGTTGTGGAGGAATACGACGTTACCGTCTGTGGTTACGCGCCTATAATGGCATCTTTGATTCTAGCAAAGAAAATGCATAAAAAACCGTATATTCTCAAACATGCAACGTCAGGCGATACCTCAGGCGATAAATCCAGCGTGGTAGGCTACCTTGCCACAAGATTCGGTGATTGAGGCCCCGCTCATTCTATCGGGTATGTGGATCGACGGAGTGAATAATCCCTTTCTCGTGGTTCAGGCGAAATTTCGTTTTTCAAGGATTGAGACTCCGTCCTGGTGGGACCAATTCAGCGAATTGGTTAAGGAGGCTACGGGTTTTACTCCCCCCGTGGTTCAAGGTGTAGACATACCCGTGGCTTCACAGTACGCTATCACTTCCCTTGAGGCGCTTAGGATACTGGGCAAAAGGATATCACTAACGGAGGACGAGATCTGGGAAACCCTAGAGATGGTGGACGAGGCCATGTTTAACTATTATGCGCTTAAGGCCATGAGACAGGTTCAGAGAAGCGGTACACCTATCCTTTATAGGGAGGCCGAGGATCCAGTTCAAGTTAGGATTCCAATCCTCACCGTAAGGAAGCTCATGAGCTATCCTCTTGAGAAACCAAGTTATCTAGATAACTCGGTGGTGCACTTAGTGGGCATAATCCCTGTACTTCTGAGCGAGAGGATTGATGAGGTCAACATGAACCTAGAGAACGGCCTCTGGAAGTCCCTTTATGGTCTCAACACTCCTCCTGGAAAGTATAAGTGGGTCTGGGATCTGGGATGGGCAAGCCTAATCGAGTTATTAAACTAGGGGGTAGTGCGATCACTTGTAAGGCAGTACCCTACTGTGCAGATCTTCCAGTGATAAGGCAGATAGTGGAGAGATCAAGGATTTCGTCGATGGTCTTGTGATAGTCCACGGGGGTGGTAGCTTCGGACATTTCGAGGCTGGTAGAAATGTTCCCGTGAGGGTGAGCCTGACCTCTGCCTCCATGGAGGAACTTAACACCATCTTAATAAGGGAGATGGCCGTCAAAGGTATCAAGGGATTCCCCTTACCTGGAAGGTTCTTTGACCTGGAAAGGTTGGAGAGGATCCTAGATCATGGGATGGTTCCCGTCGTTTTCGGGGACATAAAAGAGGATGGGACCATAATCTCTGGAGACGATCTCACGATCTCAATAGCACGCGAGTACTCCTTAACGGCACTTTTTGCCACAGACGTGGACGGAATCCTAGTGAATGGGCAAGTTATACCTGAGCTGAACGAACCACATTCCCTCACCAATCTTCCTTCTTTGTCCTACGATTTAACTGGTGGGATGAGGGAGAAGGTAAGGAAAATACTCCAGAATAATATTAATGCAATGATATTTAATGGTAAGAAAAGGGGAAACGTTTTTAACGCATTGAAAGGAGAAAGGATAGGTACGTTGATCAAGGTGAGTAGATGAGCTTAATTAACAGAAAACTTGAACATGTGGAGATCTGCCTATACGAGGACGTTCAAGGAATTGTCTCAACCCTCCTAGAGGACGTAACTCTCATTCATCAGGCCATGCCAAGAATGAACTTTAGGGACGTAGACACTAGGGCTGAATTTCTGGGCAAGACCCTTTCGCTTCCCCTTATGGTTACAGGGATGACTGGAGGCCACGAGGAACTGGGAAAGGTAAACGCGGTCATAGCAGAGGTTGTTGAGGAGCTTGGTCTTGCCATGGGGGTGGGGAGTCAAAGGGTGGCGGTTGAGAGACCAGAAACAGCTGAAAGCTTCAAGGTGACCAGGAGGATGGCCCCCACAGCACCTCTGGTGGCTAACCTTGGTTTACCCCAAGTAACAAGGGGTTATGGCGTGAAGCAATTCATGGACGCAATACAGATGATAGAGGCCAACGCTATCGCCGTCCATCTTAATCCTGCTCAGGAACTTTTCCAGCCAGAGGGAGAACCAGAATACCCCCTCTCTGCCCTGGAAGCGTTGCGAGACATATCAAAGGAGCTCAACGTCCCCGTGATAGTTAAGGAGTCAGGGACCGGCATGTCCATGGAAACGGCGAAGTTGCTTGCTGATCATGGGTTCAAGATACTGGATGTATCGGGGCAGGGAGGAACAAGCTGGATAGCTGTGGAAATGGTGAGGAACAGGAGGAAGGGTAACTGGAAGTATGAAAGCTCCCAGCTATTCTCAGGCTGGGGAATTCCAACTGCTGCCTCCATAGTGGAGACTAGGTATTCTGTCCCTGACAGTTACATCATAGCCAGCGGAGGAATAAGGAATGGCCTGGACGTGGCGAAGTCCATCTCGCTGGGGGCAAACATTGCTGGAATGGCCAATCCTGTCCTTCATCACGCGGTAAGGGGTAAGGAGCAACTGAAGAAGTTCTTTGAGGAAGTGGCGTTTCAGCTAAGGGCAGCAATGTTCCTTACAGGCTCAAGGGATGTCAAGACCCTCAGACACGCACCTCTAGTGATCTCAGGGAAACTCAAGGACTGGCTAGAGAGTAGAGGATTAACCTTATCAGTTTATGAAAGTATTAGAAAAGGAGCTTAATGGATCTAGACCAATATTTTGAGGAAATAGTAGCTAAAGTCAATGCAACCATGGACAGTTTTCTTCACGGCGACACTAGGGAGCTCTATGAAGCGTCACGATACCTGATAAGTGCTGGAGGAAAGAGACTGAGGCCCCTAGTAGTGGTACTTTCCTCAGACCTGCTAGGTGGTGAAAGACACAGGGCCATACTCGCAGGAGCCGCGGTTGAGGTTCTTCATAATTTCACACTAATACACGACGACATAATGGACCAGGACACGACAAGGAGGGGTATTCCCACGGTTCACGTGAAATGGGGAATCCCCACTGCGATCCTGGCGGGAGATCTTTTACACGCTAAGGCCTTTCAAATCCTTACAGAATCGATCAAGGGTTTGAGCGGTGACGTAGCCTATAAGGTGTTGGACTGCTTCTCGAGGTCAGTTATAGTGGTTTCCGAGGGGCAGGCAATGGATATGGAATTCGAGAAAAGGTGGGACATAAAGGAGAAGGACTACCTCGAGATGATAAGGAGGAAGACCGCTCAATTGTTTGCGTGTTCAGCCTATCTGGGCGGAGTGCTAGCTGGTGGTAATCAAGAGGAAGTGAACAATCTCTACGAGTTCGGTGAGAAGATGGGGATAGCGTTCCAGATAGTTGACGACATTCTTGGTATTACTGCTGACGAGAAGGAGCTTGGAAAACCACTTTACAGCGATATTAGGGAAGCTAAGAAGACCCTCCTCGTTATAAAATCGCTTGAGAGGGCTAACAGCGAAGAGAGGAAGATCATCATGGAGGGTCTAGGATCAAACGACATGTCCAAGTTAAAGGCCACAGCTTCCCTCATAACTGGACTTTCCCTTGATTACGCCTACGAGTTGGCAAGGAAATATCACGAGGAGGCATTGGCTCACCTCTCAAGGGTAACTCCTAGAAACGAAAACGCCGTGAAAGGCTTACGAAGCATAGCTGACATAGTCATTAAAAGGCGAAAATAGTTGCTTGACGTAGTATTACCGCTGATCATTGCGTTCGCCGTAACGATTTTGACCACAAAGTGGGTAATTGGTATATCTAAGGCAAGGGGTTTCGTGGGAAAGGACGTTAATAAGCTGGATAAGCCAGAGGTGCCAGTCTTGGGAGGGATTGGTATCCTGGCAGGTTTAGTGGCGGGGAACTTCGCGCTCCTGGCCATAGATCAAGAATACGCAGGGATCATCACTGCTGTCCTTCTCTCCTCCTTGATAATAGGGTTCATAGGGCTTCTTGATGACGTACTTAACCTTAAGCAGTCTGTGAGAGCCCTAACCCCAGTGTTCGCCTCAGTTCCGCTAGCAATCTATAGTATAGGGCATTCCATCATATCCATACCTTTCATAGGCCCGGTGAATTTTGGGTTATTCTATTACGTTATCATAATACCTGCTGCGTTGACCATAGCCTCTAACGCCTTTAACATGCTTGAGGGATTGAACGGGTTGGGGACGGGTATGGGACTGATCATGGCGTTGGCCTTGGCTATCATTGGTTTGAGGGGTGTTGGGGTTACCGCAGAGGCAGGGGATATGGCCCTCATCCTGGCGGTGGTTTTGGCAGCTTTCCTTTATTTCAATAAGTATCCTGCCAAGGTGTTTCTAGGAAATATTGGTACCTACCTAATAGGTTCAGCCATAGGCTCAATTGGTATATCCGGTTACATGTTGACTGCCTTGGCCTTCTTGTACCTTCCCTACGTTCTCGAGTTCGTTCTGAAGGCCAGAACCAGGTTTAAGGGCGTCTCCTTCGGACAAGTGAATTCAGACGGAACCTTGACCTGGAACGGTTCCCCTAATTCGCTAACTCATGTAGTCATGAAACTAGGGAGGTTTAGGGAGTATCAGATTGTGGCCTTTATATGGGGGATAGAGATAGTCATGGCCGTGCTCGCAGTAGTGTTCCAGACCACGGTGATCAGGATTTGAGATTGGTCAAGGCCTGGTGTCTCCATTGACTTGAGAGGATCTAGTGTCTTAAACCTGGGTGTCTTAGTATCTTCGCGCTCAAGTACAATTCCCTAACCTCAGGTACAGGTAGGTCCTGTGAACCTGCTGTCCCACAGGGTCAGTATGGTCTGGATGGCTTGGGGCCTTGAGCTCCTCGACTATGTCCCTGGCCAGGTTCTCGATCCCCCTCTCGAAGAGTTCCGCGGTCCACTCCAGCTGATCCACCGCTAGGTCAGCCTCCTCCTCGTTGAGACCCGCCTTGACCAGAGCCTCCTCGAGCCTTATGGCGTCCACAAGAAGGTCAACAGCTTGAATGAAGGCCTGCCCCACTCCCCTCGAGTTAGCATATTCCACGATGTCGTTGAAGTTGTAAGAGCGGGGTGGGGGAACCAGGTAAGAGGACTTCACAACGAAGGAGGCGCCCTGATAGCTCTCCTCAAGATCTGGGATGATCCCCGAGTCTCCCACGAAGCCAGCGAGGCCCAGTTGCTCGCATTCGCCCGTGCAGGGTAGGTTGGCGAAGAACGGGGCCCCCTCTATCATGGGGAACTCGCCTACCCCGAGGCCGAAAAAGTCACGGACTGCCGAGAATAAAGACGGGCCTACTCCTTCTACAGGTATGGAGCTCAGCGTGTTGGGATAGGAGACGTAACCGGGTATTCCAAAAACGGACAAGGGGTTCTCGGTGGCTGCCTGGGCGGGCAACCAGGTTGGAATAATCTCCGAAGCAAACCTAATAGCATCGGCCACATTACCTTTTAAAGCTGCTCCATCGAAGAGCTGTCCATGGCGAAGTCCTAGTTCCGCTATGAACCTATAAACATCTGGCACAAACGACGGGATCATCCCCATCTCGAAGAAAGCCCCGAACTCCGTGATGTCCTGGATTATCCCTGACCTGCATGGAGAGGCTGGAGGGATGAACTCACTGACAAACTCGACCTCCTTGTGCGGTCTCATGGGCACAGCCGTTATCCCATAGGACCCTGACAACAACCTCCCAATCAAGTTGGAGTCCGAGCTGAAGCTAAGGCCTAAACCCGATTGCGAAGCCCCCAACTTGTTCACGTTGTATGCCCAGGCCTGCGAGTAACCCCCAAGGAAGACGTATATCTCCCTGGTCTGGCCACTTGTGTTAGTCCCCTGGCTCTTGACCACAATACCATGCCTCACCAGCTGATCTATCCCCGACACGCTGGATGTCCTGCCCGCGGACGAGAACCTAGCAGGATATATCAGCGATGGCTTCAGGGTGAGTGAGCCTGGGTCTCTCGTGACGTCGTTAACCGCGCAAGTTGACTCGGCTGTGTCGACAGCCACCGTGAGCCCAATCATGGCTGTGGAGAGCCACTCCAACACGTCCCTCAAAGAGACATCGCCCAAGATCGAGATCAGGTTCTTCGTTTCAGTTTGTGTTGCCATTACTTGAAAAATCGTAACCTAGTATATAACTTTTGTTTCATATTATAGATGATTCATGGAGAAATCTGATCGAACACTGTCAAGTGATTACAGACTAAGCTTATAAAGGAGAAAACACTTTATTTAATCATACAATACTAAAACTCTTAACGCGATATTTGGGGACGCAATACTTTTGAGTGGTGGCGAGATTAAGCTTAAATGCCATACCTTCTAAAGAAGTTGAGCGGGGCCGTCGTCTAGTTTGGTCCAGGACGCCAGGCTTGGGCCCTGGTAATCGGGGGTTCAAATCCCCTCGGCCCCATCTTGACGGCTTATAAATGGTCCTTCTCCACGTTCGACGGAAATCTAAACGTTGAGGTCAAAACTCACGTGAGAAAGTTTTAAATGGGATGGTCCGTGTTTTATAATGCGCGTGCCGCGGTAGCTCAGCTGGCAGAGCGCTCGGCTGTTAACTTCTAGTTGACAGAGACCGAGCGGTCGACGGTTCGAGTCCGTCCCGCGGCGCTCTTGTTTTCTTACGCTTATCATCAAATTAACCTCCGTCAATGACACCTGACTCGCTTAATTCCCTAGAACTAGAACGTATCAATCAAAAACGAATATTCCAAAAAAGGCTTGTAAATAAGCCTGTCAAAAAATTAAGACTTACCTGTAAGCTCCGAGACTCTCTTTATTACTTCGTCTAAAACGTCCTTGCCCTGTCCTGGATCCAATATGGCCGCAGCTGCCGCGCCTACCTGTAGTCCGCAAGCTTCGCCTATGCCCTTCTTGGTGGGAACGTAAATGTATGGTATCTTCTTCTCCTCACACAAAGGTGGTAGATGTGCTACTATTTCCTCAGGTTGAACGTCCTCTGCAATGAGGACAAGCTTAGCCTGCCCTCTCTCTATGGCCTTAGTAGCTTCGTTTGTTCCCTTCCTAATCTTACCTGTTTCCTTAGCTTTCTTTAGAGCCTCTAGGGCTTTCTCCGCCAATTCTGGCGGAACATCGAATTTTACATAAGATGGTTTAGCCATTTGCGTTCATCCTCCTTCCTATGTCGTCACGCCGTGGATTTTAAGCCTCGAGAATTAAAAAGTTACTCATGTGCGAATATCATGGTAATCTCACCACGTGATATGCTGTCCACTCTGGCGAATCCGTAGCGAACCAACTGGACAATATCCCCTGGCTTTAGGGTCTCAAAGTACCCCTCGCCGTAGCCCCTGATCTCCTCGACATCCTTGTTTGGATCAGCCTTTATCACGTTCACGCTCTTGCTTTCACTTTTCTTCACCCACTGGATTATGTTAGCTCCCATTCTCTTGGCAGACTCTAGATCCTGGCTGAGGAACCTCAATCTGTCTCCCTCTATCTTAACGTTGCAGAGGTCCATGAGCCTCACTACCTTCCCCTCCTCAACATCGCCCTTATCCAGGTAAATCTCGTCACCAGGTTTCACGAAGATCTCCCTAAACTCCTGTCTCGCAGGTATTAGGGGAACCTTGGCCTTCATCTCCTGGGGGATCTCCAGTTTAAAGAGTACCCCTTCCCTGACAAACATGAGCCTCTTGGCAACGGGATCCAGGAGTTTCCTATTAACAGAGGCTATATTATCGAAGCTAATGGTCGCGTCTGTCACCTTCAATCCCACCTGGATGATGATCTCTCTCACGGTGTCGGGTATGATCCCCCTCCTCCTTAACCCTGCTAGAGTGGGTAACCTAGGATCGTCTCTCTCTGACCCGGTCTCCAGCATCCCCCTGATCTTGGACTTGCTCATCATAAAACCCTCAAGTTTCAGTCTTCCAAATTCAAGGACGGTTGGCATTTCCCATCCCATGTAATCGTAGACCCATCTCTGTTTCTCGGTGTTGGTCATGTGCTCCTTTGCACGGAGGATATGGGTTATCCCGAACTCGTGATCATCCACGGCCGTGGCGAAATTGTATGTGGGCCATACCCTGAACTTATCCCCTGCGATGGGGTGGGGGTTTCTCTTGGTATCAATGATCCTGAGCATTACCCAGTCGATCTTTGAGGGATCAGGGTCCTCCGGATTCGTCTTTATCCTCACCACAGCTTTACCCTCGTCAAAATCGCCGTTCAGCATCTTCTCCCAGAGCTCGAGGTTGACCTCCGGTGGATTGGTCCTGGGCTTATACACGGTTTTGTTCCTTGAGTCCCTCCACGCCTTGAACTCCGCGTCACTAAGGGTATCAACGTAGGCAAACCCCTTCTCGAGCATCACCTTAGCCACATTGTAGTAGGCGCTCATTCTCTCCGAGGCCTTAAACTCAAGATCCCACGTGATGTTGAGCCATCTTAAATCGTCCCTGATCCAGTCGTAAGCCTCCTTAATGGGTTTCTTCACCTTGGGATCGGTGTCGTCAAACCTTAGGATGAATTTGCCCTTATACATCTTGGCATACTCGAAGGACAGGACCGCTGCCCTGGCGTTACCCAGGTGAAGTGGACCATCGGGGTTCGGGGCAAACCTCGTGACCACAGTGCCCTTAACGTTTGGAAGCGGGGAGAGAGTCTTTTTCTCCTCCTTCTTCCTCTCCTCCAGAAGCTCAGGGTACTTCTGCAACTCCGCAGTCTGTTGTTCCAGGGACATCGCGTTAACCTTTGCAACCATCTTCTCGGCGAGTTTAACCACTTCCTTGGCGTTCGCCTTAAGCTCTGGCCTCTCGGCGAAAACCTTACTCACAACGGGGCCTACCTGGGCCTGTCCGTTGTGTTTCACCGCGTTCCAGAGGGCATACTTGTATACAATTTCCTCTAACTCCATGGTCATCAACTCAGTAACATGTCAATGAATTCCATAACTCCTGCTCCGCTTTTTAATTTAAGTGAGATCGACGCCACTCTCTTCAGCTCTGGGTCCGCGTTGGACACCGCGGCCGTGATTCCTGCTTCCCTGAACATCTCTATGTCGGTCCTGGAGTCCCCTATCGCTCCAGTTTCCTCTCTCTTCACATTTGCGAGTTCCAGAAGCTTTCTAACCCCAGCCCCCTTCCCCCCAGGTTTACCTGAAAGGTGCAGGGCGTATCCACTGCTCTGGACAACCAATCCCCTTTCCTCCGCCCACTTGATCATTTCATCCTTCAATTCAGCCGGGGTGAAACCAAAGTCTGACCTCCTGAACTCGTTCTGCCAGCTCTCCCTAAGGTTGAAGGTTTTCGCGAACTCTGAGACTACTTCCCTAGGGACGGTTTCACAGACCCTGAAAGTTACTCCCCCATGAAAAACGAAGCAACCGTTTTCAGCAACTAACCCCCCGCTTAGTCCCAGGTAGTTGTGTAATCCCCTTAAAACAGGGTATGAGTTTCCGCTGACCAGGGCCACCCTGATACCTGCCTTCTCTGCTCTCCTGAGTGCCTTGATCGCGTCTATGTCCACTACGTAGGTACCCCTGTCCTCTGTTAGGGTACCGTCTAGATCCGTTAGAAGCAACTTGATCAAATTATTTCCCTGGCTCTATTGACAAACCTTCTATCGACATAAACTCTTCTAATGATAAGTCTCTCGGGTATTGACCTGAGGAGAGTAGGATAACCATCCAGGTCTATTTCCCTGTCCTTAGTCATCACCCTTATCCTGGACTTATCCAGGATCGAGATTTTTTCCTCAAAGGGATAAAGAGAATCTTGGGGGATATGTCTCGCAAGTCTATCTGTTACCTCGTTGAATTTTGTGTCCTTTTCATTATCATAGCTTATTTCCTCATAAACGACCTTAGGTCCTCTCCTGTCTAGGAAATCCTTGATCATTTGAGACGTAGTTGAGTTGGGATTGGCGGAGTAGCATCTGTACAGGGATCCGAACACCCACTCATCATCCCAGTAGGGGAAAGTGCCCCTTTCTATCATTTCCTTGATGTCTTCCACCTCAAGTCTGGTTTCGCACTCCTCTAGGAGTTTTGAGTAAATGCTTCTGAGAAATAGTTCATACCCTAGGATTGTCTTATGATAGTACACCGCCTGGTACATGTGAAGTCTTGACAGGTAGAAGTTCTCTAAACTTATTATTCCCTTGTCCTGGATCGAAATTCCATTTTCCCTGTAGGAGATTGTGAAGATTAGTCTATCTAGGTCTATTCTTCCCAGTTGAATTCCAGTGTGCGTGGAGTCCCTTATTAGATAATCCATCCTGTCAACATCAACATCCCCATCAATTACTGAGGTCAGCATGCTAGTTCCGTTAAGGAGATCCCTAACTTTCTTGTGATCTATTCCATAGTCGTCCAGTATGTCAGAGATGTGACTCTTGAGAATCAGGTCCCTGAGCTCTTTATTTCCAAGGCCCTTCGTGATATAGAAACTTTCGATTGCATGGCTGAAGGGGAACTGACCTAGGTCATGAATGAGGGCCGATATCTTGACAAGGGTTAACTCCTCGCCGGTAATGGCTCCTTCTTTTAGCAGTTTATTTCCTATCTTATCAGCCAAGTAGTAAGTACCCAAGGAGTGACTGAACCTTGTGTGATTAGCTCCAGGGTAGACAGTGTATGCCAGACTGGTCTGTCTAATTCTTCTCAATCTCTGGAATTCAGGTAAATCCGCTAGCTTAACAGATAGATCGTCTAACTCTATAGAGCCATGAACTTCATCAAATATCCTCTTCATGGGCAATAATGCAAAATGTAAAATTAAAAGTCCATCCCAGCTTGGGGTAGCTGCGGGCCCTTTCGGATCCCACCGCATCCCCAACGCAGGGGACTTTACTTCCGGGTTCGAGATGAGTCCGGGTGTTGCTCCCCCGCTATGGCCGGGTGGACAAAATTATCTAGTCAGATCTGCCTTAAAAAATTATTTCTTAGGTGTTATGGACTCAGCATATATTCCAGCAATGTAGAGTGGGCCATTATCCTTGGGACAATTACCCACAAGTTTGAGTACAAAGTCACCTACCTGGAAGTCTCTCTCTTGAGTGTAATCGCATTGCATGCATTTTATGAGAGTTTTAACCTTCAGATTTTGCTTGGAATCAACGCTTATTGCCATTCCCTATCACTGGGCTATGCCCGCGGTGTTACCTACTCCAACCACTACGACAGTACTTCCGGGTTTCGTCCTTTCTAGGATAATTCTTTTTACGTACTCTATGGCCTTATCAGCTGCCTGGTACACTTCTTTCCTCATCTCTGTGATTGCCTCCTCCATGCTCATCTTAACTATGACTGCGTCAATGGGTATTCCGTACTTTACTGCTACCCTCTCTATGGCTATCTTTTCAGGTCCTGGGTCACCCATTGCTACACCCATACCTTCTGCCACGGAACCCGTCTCCTCTCCCTCCAGCTTCAGCGCCGCGTCTACCGTTATTATCCTGGAAACTCTTCCGCCTTCCCTCTCTATTACGTTCTGTACCCCTTCACCTGGCGTACCCACAGTTGCCATGGGGCCCTCTGCCTTAACTACGACTATTTTTCTTCCTTCAAATTCAATTGACCCAGCTATAGTATCCTTGCTGACGGTGAATTTTTGGTCAGCCTTCATCAAAAACCTTGAGGCAACCAAGGGACCAAGTCCGTCTCCTATGGGTATTCCCTGAAGGAACACCTTCTGTGCCTTGGCATATGCCTCCGCATACTTCACGTAGATGGGAGCTACCATCTGGAGTTGGTACATTATCATGATGCTGTTTAGTTTCTTTGCCATAATGAGGTAATGTCTAATCACCTTGTAAATCAGGTTGAGCGCGTTCACTACTTCGGTGGAAATTTCTATCTGGCTCCTAGTCATGGGATCGATGTTTGGGTTAGCTGCAGTGATCATCTCCCTCACTGTGTCCTCGTTGCTTCTCATGAGGAGCTTCATTCTGTTTATGATATCTGTTGGCTCAACGCTAACCGGGTCTATCACGAACCTATCTATTATCCTGTCCACGAAAGCCTTCGGATCAGCAAATCCCTTATCCTTCAAGAGTTTCTCAGTTAGTCCCCTGGAGTCCTTAAGGTAACCCTCTATCATCTGAAGCTTCTGTTCAACATCCCTGCTCAGGAACATGATCTGGGTTTTTTGCTGAACTCCTGGGAAGAATGAAAGGGCTAGAAGGGCGATGAAAAAGATGTAAAATATATACGAGAACGCCAAGGCTGCCCCGCTTTGACCTTGACTACTGGTCTGTGCAAGAGCTATTATTAATCCATTCATAATGTTCGTATAGACACGCGTTTGTGAGAAATTAAACTTTTATCAAAGTACCAGTAACCTCAGGTTAAAACGAGAGTTCCCTTCTCGTCGACGTAAACTGTATGTTCAAATTGGGACACCATACCCTTTCTGACCTCTAGTAGAACTGGGTAGGCGTGAAGTGCTCCGCGTTTGCTTAGGTTCCTAAGGGTCTGCTCAACCTCTTCTTTCCCACCAAGGTCCGCTAGCCACCTTTCAGAGAAGGGCAATGTCTTGAACCTTTTATCAATCTCCTCCAGGTATTTCCTCTCGATTTCGGTTAACCCCCTCAACTGTTTCGATCGCAATGAGTAAATTGTCATGTCCTTTCCCTCAACGACCTCTCCACCACCATCAGTGGCAAATGGTTCAATCGCGTAGGTATTTCCTCCCTGGATTCTTCCCGAGATCCTTTCGAAGACGTTAGGTACAAAGATGCCAGCGTGGAGCTCGTATCTTCTGATTAGATGTCCCCCAAGATTCCTTATGGGTTTGAATCCGTATCCCTTTATAGTCTTCTCAATAACCCTCCCAATATCCGAGAGTGATGCGCCCATCTTGAAATTGGAAATGGCGGATTTCAGTGCGTCCTTGGCAGCCTCAGCCAATCTTTCCATTCTATCGTCGAGGTAAACAGTTACCGCAGTGTCGGTTATGTAACCCTCTATGTGGGCACCTATGTCCAGCTTTACTATTGCTCCCTCAGGAATCACTTTCTCGTCTCCAATTACTGGGCTATAGTGCGCCGCCTCGTGGTTTATGGAAAGGTTGCAGGGAAAGGCGGGTTTAGCTCCAGCCTCTATTATGGCCTTTTCTACGGTCTCACAGACGTCAATGACCTTGACACCTGGTTTTATCATTCTAGCACCCATATCCCTGGCCCTAGAAGCTATCTCGCCTGCAGTCTTTACTAGCTTTAATTCGTCCTCGGTCATGGAAAGAAAATACGTGAATGAAATTTTTATTTTTAGCCTAATACAATGTCCCATGTCCCAAATTAGATGGTTAGGCCACGCGGCAGTGGAAATACTTATTTCAGGTAAAAGGGTGATAATAGACCCCCTAATCAAGGACAATCCGCTTTCCCCAGTGAAGCTTAACTACCTGGAAGGCGTAAGCGTAGTTGGGGTTACACACGACCACTACGACCACTTGGGAGACGCTGTGGAAATACTAAAGATGAATAGTAACGCAAAGCTCTTTGCGACCTTCGATCTGGAGATGTACCTCGTAAATCAGTTTAAGGTCCCAGAGGCACAACTGATTCCAGCAAACGTTGGTGGCTACGTGGAGCACGAGGGGATAAGGCTGGCTCTTACCAAGGCGGTTCACTCCAGTGAGCACAGCGATCCCACAGGGATAGTGGTCTCTGATGGCCGCACCACGATTTACCACGCTGGAGATACCGGACTCTTCGAGGACATGAAACTAATAGGCCAAGTTTTCCAACCAGACTACGCGCTCTTGCCCATAGGCGGGAGATTTACCATGGATCCGAGGCAAGCAGTTATTGCTGTTGACATGATAAAGCCAAGAAAGGCAGCAATTCCCATACACTTTAACACGTGGGACATGATAAGGGTAGATCCACAGGAGTTTGTGAAGGGAGTTAAGGACAAGGGATACGAGGCGATTCTACTACAGCCAGGCCAGTCCATCGAGTTGTAGGGTAATGCTGAGCGAGAACGAGATCAAAATCTTGGATTTTTTAAAGAGGAGAAAGGAATCAACCTCCCAGGAGATTGCAGAGGGAATAGGTCTTCCCCTGAGCTCAGTGTTTAGTATTATCGCAACCCTAGAATCTAAAGGTATAGTGAAAGTCATCTCAGAGGAGACCAGGAAAGTAGTCAGACTAACGGACGAGGGAAAACTTAGGGCCGAACAAGGGCTTCCAGAGGACCGTTTAGTTACTCTCCTCAACGGAAGACCCTTAAAGATCCAGGAGTTGAGAAATGCACTGGGCAAGGATTTTGAAATAGGGTTCGGATGGGCCAGAAGAAAGGGATTAATAACCTTGGAGAACGACACGGTAATACCCAAGGTTTCGCAGTACGTATCACCTGAGTACACGGCGTTAAAGGATCTGCAGGCTGGAAAGGAACCTACTGGCGAGGTTCTAGAGATCCTTCTAAGGAGGAAACTTGTTGAGGTGAAGGAGGAGAAGATGCTAAGGGTTCGACTCCTGAGGGAGGTGGAGACAAGACCGGCCGAACTTTACGTAACTCACGAGATGCTAACCACGGGTTCTTGGAGAGAATACGAGTTTAAACCCTACAACGTGGAGGCTAATCCGCCTTTCTTTCCCATAGGGAAGACCCACTACTTTAGGGACTTCATTGAGAAAGTGAAGGACCTCATGGTGGGGCTTGGTTTCGTGGAAGTGTCTGGAGACTTCGTGGAGACTGAATTCTTCAATTTCGACATGTTGTTCCAGCCACAGGATCATCCGGCCAGGGAAATTCACGATTCCTTTGTGATTGAGGGAAAGGGTAACTTACCTGGTTCTGACCTCGTTAGGAAGGTTAAGGAGGTCCACGAGAAGTGGTGGAGATATTCTTGGAGCGAGGATAACGCAAGAAGGCTTGTTCTAAGGAGTCAGACCACCGCTGTTACTGCCAGGGTATTGAGCAGTGCACCAAAGAGAATAAGAGCCTTTACCATAGGTAAGGTGTTTAGGCCAGACTCCATTGACGCTACTCATCTCATAGAGTTTCATCAGATGGATGGACTGGTCATAGAGGAGGACTTCACGTTCAGGGACCTCCTTTCTACTTTACGTGATATATTTCAGGGACTTGGGGTTAAGCAGGTAAAGTTCAAGCCTGGGTATTTCCCATTCACCGAGCCCAGCGTCGAGGTTTACGGTTTCATTGAGGGCCTAGGTTGGGTGGAGATGGCTGGGGCAGGACTACTCAGAAAGGAAGTTACGGAACCAGCAGGAGTTTTCTCACCAGCAGGAGCATGGGGGATAGGTATAGACAGATTGGCCATGCTCTTTCTAGGTGTCAAGGATATAAGGGATCTATACTCGCTTGATATAGAGTACTTGAGATCGAGGAGGGTGATCTAATGCCAACCATCAACCTGAACAAGTGGATACTGCAGGATATGACGGGGTTGAACGAACAAGAATTGGTGGACTATCTGTTCAAGTTGAAATCCGAAGTCTCACCAGTAAGTCAGGACGAGTATTCCATAGAGGTAAACGCTGATAGGTTGGACATGCTGAGCCTCGGCGGGATTGTGAGGGCGTTAAAGGGAATAACAGGCAAGGAACTGGGGGAGCCCAGTTACCCCGTTAAGGATACGGATTACATTCTTGAGGTCGAAAAGGTGACCTCGAGACCATACGCTCTTGCCTGCGTAGTTTACAATGTGAAGCTTAGTCCAGATTTCTACCTAAAGGAGCTGATCCAGTTTCAGGAAAAACTCCATGATACCATAGGAAGGAGAAGGAAGAAGGTCGCCATTGGAATACACGATCTTGAGAAGGTAGAAGGGAAAATAATTAGATATGCCCCAGTTTCCCTCTCTACCACTTTCATTCCACTAAACCAGGAAAGGGAAATGAGCGTAAGGGATGTCCTGCAAGAGACACCGCAGGGGAAACAGTACGGAAACATATCCGTCTGGGACAGCAACTCCCCTGCAATAATGGACGAGAGGGGGATCCTGAGCGTACCTCCGGTTATTAACTCGGACAGGACGAAGATCACTGGTAATACCAAGTCGCTCCTCATTGACGTTACGGGAACGAACTTTGAGTCCGTTATGGAGACAATGGATCTCCTGGCCACGGCTCTAGCTGAACTGGGTGGGATAATTGGGAGAGTAAAGGTAAGGGGGATGAGTGTCGATAGGTCACCCGTGTTGAGGCACACCTCAGTTCCATTTAGTTTGGACGATGTGAATAAGAGACTAGGAATTCACGTATCTAGGGATGAGGCCATCAACTTGATCAGAATGATGAGAATGGAGGTGGAGACTAACAAGGATCTCGCGGTTATAGTTCCACCGTACAGGGTCGATATAATGAACTACACAGATGTGGCAGAGGATATCGCAATGGCTTACGGGTACGATCGCTTTACGCTGGAGTCGGGAAGAACCGCGAGTAGGGGGTCCCTTTCGGAAAAGTCTGAAATTTACAGAAAGTTAAGAACCCTACTTGTGGGGGCAGGGTTTCAAGAAGTATATACGCTTGTCTTAACAAAGTCCAGTTACCAGAGGGGGGAGGCGGTAAACATAGCTAATCCGATCTCTGTGGAATACGATTCCGTTCGCAACTCGTTGCTGTGGAATAGCCTTGTGTTCCTATCAAATAACCAGCACTCTAGGTTTCCTGTGAGGATATTTGAGATAGGTGACGTGGTTAACAGGGATGAGAGTAAGGACACCAAATACTCTAACTCAACTAGGCTGTCCATGGCCATTATGGACAGCAGGGTGAGTTACGAGATGCTTCAGGCCCCACTGCACGAGGTATTACTCAATCTCTTGGGAGTTGCTCCTTCCTACAGGAGGTTCGAGAGCGACATCTTCATGAAAGGAAGATCAGCTGAAGTGGTTGTCAAGGGCGAGACAATTGGCAGGTTGGGTGAGGCAAATCCAGAGTTATTAAGGAGTTTTGGTCTATTATACCCCGTGTTACTAGCAGAACTTGATCTGGATGCCTTGAGGAGGGTGATGTGAATGCCAGTCCTGGAGTTAGCCGATGTGGATCTTCATTATGAGGTAAATGGTATTGGGAAACCATTGGTAATGATACACCATTTAGCTGGAGCTACTCAAAGCTGGGAGCTTGTGGTTAATGATCTAGCTTCAAAGTTCTGGGTCATAACGTATGACTTGAGGGGACATGGGAAAAGCTCAGTCCCTCCCTCAAGATACACAATTTCAGATCATGCTCAAGACTTGAAAGCCCTGTTGGAATATCTAGGTGTGAAGGATCCAATTGTGGTGGGACACTCCATAGGTTCACTCATTGCGATAGAGTATGCCCTAAAGAACCCAGTAAGCAAACTGGTACTCATGGGGGCACTGTATAGGGCACCAGATCCCATACCCTACATGAGGTATATGGACATTGCCACTAGATTCGGAATGGAGGCCTTGGCGTTCTATAGGAGGCTTAATGGGGAGATTCCTACCAAGATAACGCAGTCCTTCTGGTTATGGTCTAAATTCCTTCAACTCTATAGGAATACGTCAGTTGTGGGCTACATCAATACGGTAAGGGGACTTTTGGAGGCTCCAAACTACGAATCCGAGATATGCAAGCTTGAAGGCCTCACCCTAATCTATGGGAGCGAGGACAGACTTAAGGCAAATATAGAAGTCTTTAGGAAGGCCAAGGCTAATTACTTTGAGATTCCTGAGACCGGTCATTTTCCAAACTTGGAGACTCCTGGAGAACTGCTAAGAATTCTGAACTCTATCTAGCGTGCCACCCAATTCCTTAACTATGGCCTTTATCCTTTCATTTACACTCCTCACAATTTCCTTCACTCTATCAGGATTCTCACCGCTATACGCTATTTGAACTTCCAGATAGGGTTCCCTAGTTTCGTGCCCCTTTGGATGGGTCTTTATGTAGACTCCGGTTTCCTTAACTATCCCCTTTATGTGGGGAGCCAGAGTGGACTCCATAACTCCCCTTACTAGGAAACTCTCTTCGTAATAGTATACAGGAGGACGTCTGGTTAGCATGTGGTTTAGGAAATTCTCTAGGACGCTCTCCATCTCCCTTGGTACACCTGGAGTGACCACAATGTCAGTCCCGTCAACGTTAAGCGTGAAGCCTGGTGCAATCCCGGCCTCGTTCCTTATGGGTTTTGCCCCTTCAGGTAGGAGAGCCATTTTTAGTCTCTCCTGGGTCAAGGGTAGGCCCCTGGTTTGGTACTTCTCCCTTAGTTCCCTTAGGGCATCCTCATTCATAACTAGTTTCCGGTCTAGACCTTTGGCAATACCTTCCGCTGTCATATCATCGTATGTGGGTCCTAATCCCCCACTGACTACCACGATGGCAGGACTCCTCCCCAGGATTTCCTTTATCACACTAGCTATTTCTTCTAGCTCATCCCTAATCGCAGTGATCCTTCTAACGGAGAAACCCATGAGTGTTAGCCTTGAAGCTATGTAAGAGGCATTGGTATTTACAGTTCTGCCAGTCAGTAGCTCATTTCCTATAGTTAATATCTCTGCCGTATATAGCATACGCATAATAATAAAAGCCATATCGAACTATAGAATTTATGGGCAAATGGGAAGGCTTCTTCTCAAATGAAACCAAGGGGCTTAAGTCCTCAGAGATAAGGGACTTACTAAAGCTCACCGAGGGAAAAAGTGTAATAAGTTTCGCTGGTGGTTTACCTGATCCCTCCACTTTCCCGGTAGAGGACATAAAAAAGATAACAGATGAGATACTTGAAACTAAGTCCTCGTCTGCACTACAATATACCGCAACAGCAGGAGTTGCGGAGCTTAGGAAACAGTTAGTATCTTTCTCGGGACTTAGGGGAATCACTGGGATAAGTGAAAATAATATTTTCGTGAGCGTGGGGAGTCAGGAGGCCCTCTTCATCCTATTTAATGTCCTCGTAGATCCAGGAGATAACGTGATTGTGGAGAAACCCACTTATCTTACCGCCCTCAATGTCCTTCGTACCAGGAAGCCCCAATTTCATGGAGTCACCGTCACAGATAAGGGTCCTGATCTACACGCTCTCGAGTCCCAGCTAAAGAAGCTGAAATCGGAAGGGAAGAGGATTAAACTCATGTATGTTATTCCCACAGCTCAGAACCCTGCTGGCACGACAATGTACCTGGATGATAGGAAGTATCTTATGGAACTTGCCTCCTCATATGACTTCTTGGTAGTGGAGGATGATGCGTACGGATTTCTGGTGTTCGAGGGAGATAACCCTCCCCCTCTCAAGGCATTAGACAAGGAGGGTAGAGTAATCTATCTTGGTACCTTTAGCAAGATCCTATCTCCAGGTCTTAGATTAGGATGGATAGTGGCCGACGAAGAAATAATAAGGGAAGTGGAGCTCTTCAAGCAAAACGTGGACCTTCACACGCCTTCATTGAACCAGTTTATAGCTGCAGAGGCCATAAGGAGGGGGGTAATACAATCTAACTTGCCCAAAACCAAGGCCCTCTACAAACAGAAGAGGGACTACATGATACAGGCAATGGACAAGTACTTCCCATCTGTAGTGAAGAGAACTAAGCCTGTGGGTGGAATGTTCGTGTTCACTTGGTTACCTGAGAAGTTCAATACCACTCAACTACTGCAAGAGGCTATGTTAAAGGGAGTGGCCTACGTGCCAGGTAATAGCTTCTATTACGACTATAGTGGGGCAAATACCATGCGAATAAACTTCAGTTTCCCCAGTAAGGAGGAGATAGAGAAGGGTATAGAAATCTTAGGTAATCTAATAAAATCTAAGCTATGAATTTCTGTTTAACTTTTTCATACTTACTATTATTCCAGGTTTCGAAGTAGGTATTGATGCAATTATATTGTCAGATTTCCCAACGAAGTTTTTCAATAATTTCTCGCTCTCTTTACTGTCTAGATGCTTAAAGGCGTCCTTTCTCACAAACGGGTACACCATTTCACTAGATCGAGGAGTCAAGGGTGGCCATGAATTCATAAACTTTGGAACAATGATTTTACCGCCTGGACTAATGAGCTTCTCTGCTAGGTGTCTGGCCCATCCCCTAATGGTGGAGACAACAACGTAATCCCATGTTCTCTCTAACGCGGCACTTCTCTTAGACGAGGTATCATCGTCCTCAATTATTGCAAGGTCACTCACCAAATCTGCGAGGATCCTAGTGAGCAAACCATTGCCAATAGCGAGAACCGAACCGCCCCTAACTTTTTCCCTTATTTCGAGGGCCATGGAGACGAAGGGAAGCAGTAGGGCTCTCTCGTCCATTCCTTCAGGCAGGCTCACTAGGGCGTCCGCCGGTATTACAGCTCTTTCCGCTAATACACCATGAATCTCAGTCCCAATACCGCCAAAGGCCTTAGAGAAGGGAGTGACTAAAACTAATTTCCCTATGAGGGATTCATCAACATCAACTCCAACATCCCTCACTCTTCCTAAACCCACTCCTCCGAGAATAGTACCCGGTCTAACCCAAATTAGGCCTAGATATATCCCATTTTCAATTCCGTCTATGAGTGCTTCCTCAGTAGATATCTCTACAAAATTTCTGCTCACAGGTATTTCAGGCACTTCAGCTTCAATAATACCTTGGTTGAATACTATCGATTTCATTTAGGACAAAAGCAGTGATGAAGTTAATAGAATTAAAGTTAAACTACGTCTGAATGCGTGCTGTTCACAACATAAGTAAAGAGTGTAGGGAGAAAATAGTAGCACTTCTCCTGGAAAAGAGGAGTAAAAGTGAATTAGCTAGGGATTTGGGAGTATCTCCGGCCTCTATTGTCAAGTTTTACAAGGGGAGAACCCACGCAAGCGACTTGACGATATTAAGGGCGTTGAGCATTGCCGATGAGGAGGAGAAGAAGTATATAGCTCGTCTCATCGTGGATGATCTAGCTGAAAGCTTGCTGGACCTGCTATCAGAGAACCAGGACCTGCAATCGGAAAAACTGGATCTCTTGAAAAAGGTTCTGGATGAAAGGGATAAAAGAAAGATCTTAACTTCTCTTGGCCTCGTATAACGGGCATGTAATGCAGAAGTGGGGGTATTTCTCTACCACCACATGTTTTATGTTGTCACTTCCAGCTTCAACGTATTCCGAGCTTAAACCTATCCTTTCCGGTTCACTTACATTCCACGCATTACATCTCCCGTTTATTGAGTGTCTGCAGGTTTTAGACTTCCATACACCTTGCACTTGTGCTACCCTTAACCACGATACGAAGTCCCAGAGCCTCTGCATATCCTCCTTAATCTTTTGGACGTTGTCGCTCTCCTGGTCTTGATGAAGTTTTAACTGTTCTTCGAGCTTCTTTATATCTAGTTCTATATCTGTGGGTGATATCAACATAATACTTGGCTTAAGATTATCCTCTACACTCATAATTACCTCATTCTCATAATATCCTTTTTAAGGCAGAATGCATAATAGTTCCTCGTGGCATGTGATGGTTAAGGAGCTCTATAGAGAGAGAATAAAGGTGCTAACTGACCTTTGGGGAAACATTCTAGATAACTGGGAAAACATGGACAGGAATTCACTTTTATCTCTGGTTCAGGAAGTTTACGAGAAAAATAATATAAGGCCATTTAGAGGCTTCAAGTCCACTAACCTTTACGAGAAGGAGCTCATTAGTATATTCGTAGTAGGGAAAGATGGGCTAGGGCTTTATGATGATTATAGACCGGTATTTGATAAGCTCCTCCCTCTTGAGGAAAAGTTCTACGAGGTGTCCAGGGCCATAATGGAGAAAGGTGCAGAGGAGGCCTATGCGCTTGCAGGGAACGACAAGGATGTATTGGCTAGGGCACTGAGGCTTATCTTCACGGAGGTTATCTTCTCGTTTTCTGACGAGACCAAGTTATTACAGGCCCTGAGGGTATTGGACTCTTCTCCCAATGACGCCATAAAGCATACAGCAAAGAGCTTTTCTAGATTCTATACAGCCTTCAAGCTAGCGGAGAGCTTAGCTGAGGGCCTGATAAGGGATAAAATGAATTACATAGCAATGAAAAAAGCCTTTGCCATAAGTTTAGGTATAGAGTATCCGTTGCCTAAATCGAGTTACGTAGCATTAATATCTAAAGAAGTCTTCAACGTTAGTCCAAAACTAATACGTAAAGTTCTAGAGGTTTCTGTTCAACCATAGATCTTTTTAAACAATGGTTGAATGATAATTAGGTATGCAAAATTTATCATCAACACAAAGGGAGATACTCTTAGCGTTAATTGAGCTCTATAATAGGCAAAAGAAAATGATCAAAAGCAAGGAAGTTGCCGACATGATAAGTAAGGACGAAGGTACTGTTAGAAATATCATTCTAAGCCTGAAGGTCCTTGGACTGGTGGACTCTAAGCCAGGTCCAAATGGAGGATACTTGCCAACATTGAAGGCCTACGAGTTCGTAAAGAACCCGACTATATTGCCAATACTAGATAAGTTAAGTCTCTATCGTGGAAACGTGGAAACCGATGTTAAAGTGGAAAACATTGAACTCCTGGACATAACTAATCCCTCAGGGAATAGGGTCATCCTGAAAATCTCAGGAGATCCCAGGAAGATCAGGCCGGGTGATAGCGTTAGGGTGGGACCAACGCCTTACAGCAGGCTTGTTATAGAGGGTGTTGTGCTCAATGCAGAGGAAGAACGTAGGGAAATTATCATTGATGTAAAGAGAATGATAAGCATCCCAAAGGAAAAGGTAAAGAACATAATAGGGAAGAGGCTCGTCTCCTTGAAACCTAACATGTCTTTAAGGGATGCCTCGAGGATACTTCACAAGGAGGGGATAAGGGGAGCCCCTGTTCTAGACGAGTCAGGGAACGTCATAGGGATAATTACAACTGCAGACTTAATGAGGGCATTTTATGAGGGTAACTTCGACGCAACGGTCTCAGATTACATGAAGAGAGATGTGATAACCATAAAGGAGGAGGATGATATAATGGAGGCCGTTAAAAAGATGGTGACATATAATGTCGGAAGATTAGTGGTTATGGATGCCATTAACAGGGTCACAGGAATGGTCACGAGAACTGATATTCTGAAATCCATCGCTGGACTAGAGGGGTTATGGTCCATCTGAGGGAAAGATGCGGGATATTATACAAGAATAGATTCATTGAGATAGCGAATATTTCCTATTTTGATGATGAATTTCTAATGGATCCTGTAGAGTTATACAAGTACTTAGACGGACTACAGGCAATAGTTCACTCCCACGAAGAAATGTGTTACCCCAGCGGAAAGGATATGGAAAACATGCGAATGTGGAGGGTTCCGTGGATCATAGTGGGGCCAGATTGTATTAAGGGATTCTTACTCACTGACAGTGGTGTAGCTGAGATCGACATTGATTCCCTTCTCCCTAAGGAATTGAAGAACCTTATCATGCATCTTTCTTAAGAACTCTCTCTTATCGCTGGCCAATACTATATCACTATATTCCTTGGCAAGTATTTGATGTGCGAAGGGGCTTGGTATCGGGTTAGGCCCTATTACCTTGACCCTGATATCTCCTGTAATTATCCTCTCCAGAATCCATTTCGCACTATGGATATCCATGTAATCCTCCAGAATTTCCCTAAGAGTCTCCTTGAGCACTGGAAAATTGGGTATCTCCTTCACCACGTTTAACAGGACTTCAGAATTAATCTGCCTTCTGTCTATACTGGTCTCTCTCCCCTTATACCTCTTGAGAAGCATTAGGGACCTTTCGGCAGTGTGTCTGAACCTTCGTTTAACCATCTCCGTTCTCAGGACTATGTCTCCTAGGAGGTCGTAAACCTCCTCAGGGTTAATCTCCATTAGGGCCTTGGCAATGTCATAGTCCCTCTTTTCACCTATGGTTAAAACGAAGCCATTGTCGGTTATGGATGTCCTAACGTCCATGTTGAGATCCGACCCGAGCTTCCAGGCTATTATTCTTGAAAGCGCATCCAGGGCTCTTCTCCCAAAGAGAGCGTGAAATATGAAGTTCCTTCTATCTTCCTCATCGTCGTAAATCTCAACAAGTAAGTTTTTGTCGTCAGGCACATATCCTTCAGTGAATAGGTACTCCTCCAGAATGTAAGTGTAAATGGACCTGGCAGCCGATTTGGAGACATCAAGGTAGTTCTCTATATGGGTCACTATCTCATCCTGTGACTTACCGTCTCGAATCATTTGGGCTATCTTTCCTCGAAATGATGCAATTTCCATGGCCGATTCTATGGCAAGGGGCAACATTTCTGAAAACCAGCTCGGGACTGTAGGCCTCTGTCCCTCGGCGGGCTTTACAATGACCCTGTTTCCCTTGGAAAGAAGGAACTCGTAGGTTCTTCCACCCAGTATGAAGATATCGCCAGGGGATAGGATTTCCACGAACTCCTCTTCGAGGTTTCCTACGTACTTATTTCCCTCCGTGAAAACAGGTATCAGGGATTCCTCTGGAATTGTTCCGCTGTTCATGTAGAAGATCATCCTGCCACCCCTTTTGGGCCTAATTCCCTTATCCCCCATCCTTATCTTAGGGTATACGTTTTTGCTATCAAGTCCAAACTTTCCCAAAAGATAATCAACTACGGAATCAAATTCCTCCCTAGTTAGGTTGGAAAAGGAATAGGATCTCCTTATTGTAGAGTATAGCTTCTCTATCTCCTGTTCACCCATTAGGGATGACGCCAGTATTAGCTGAACCAGGACATCGAGGGGCTTTCTGGGTATGTGAACGTTATCTATCTTTTTCTCTCTCGCCAGTTTAGTTAAGATGGCACATTCAACTAAGTCGTCCCTGTCAACCACTATTACTCTTCCCTTGCTTACCTGCCTTATGTGATGACCTGCTCTCCCTATTCTCTGGAGTAACCTACTGACACTCTTAGGACTACTCAGGAGAAGGACAAGGTCAATATATCCAATATCTATTCCTAACTCCAAGCTGGTTGACGATACAACAACCTTTAGCTCTCCATTCTTCAATTTGTTCTCAATCTCTAGCCTGACATCTCTGCTAAGACTACTGTGATGGGCACCGATTAGGTCAGCGTCGAATAGTTTCTCCTCCTCCACCATCTTTCTTATTCTATATGATACTCTTTCTGCAGCACTTCTAGTGTTAGTGAAGATAAGGGTAGTCCTATGCTTCTTGATTTCATCCAATATAGTTCTATATATACCCCTGCTCACCTCCTCCTCTGAGGAGTGAATAAGGTCCCTCACGGGAGAAATTACCCTTAGGTCCATCCCCTTCAGAAATCTCGCATCCACTATCTTGCAATCCCTGTCCCCTACTAGGAATTTCGCTACCTCCTCTAGGGGAGAGATTGTGGCGCTTAGACCTATTCTGACTGGAGGTGCACTACTTAGGAACGACTCAAAGAGCTCAAGGAAACCGGAGAGATAGGCACCCCTTTTGCTTCCAGCCAACTCGTGGATTTCGTCTACAACTATCCACTTAACATCCTTGAGCTTTTGACTAAACTTGGGGGATGCAAGGGATATTGCAAATGATTCCGGCGTGGTAATTAGAATGTGGGGTGGCCTTCTGAGCATTTTTTGCTTCTCGTTGGGCGAGGTATCGCTAGTTCTCACCGCTACTCTTATCTCCTGAGGTAAAGTTACTCTAGTTTTTATCTCTTCTAGTGGAATAAAAAGATTTTTATACATGTCATTGTTTAAAGCCCTCAAGGGAGAAATATATATGGCATACACCTTGTCTTCTAGGGCGTTATTCTCTGCAAGTTCAAGGAGAGAATCAAGAATGCCCACAAATGCCGCCATAGTTTTCCCGCTACCCGTAGGGCTAGAAATAAGGACGTTTTGATTTGCCTTTATTGTTGGTATCGAGGCCTTTTGCGGGGGAGTAAAGGATCCATATTTCTCCCTGAACCACTCCGCAACATATGGTCTTAGGAGCCTAAAGACTTCTTCGTCACTGAACTGTTTTGCTAGAGAAATCATTCAGTCTACTTCAAAGCGACCTAGAAAAAAAGTTGAGTTCTAAAGCTCTCTTTTGAAAGTTGCGACAGTGAACAGATACCCCATGGAGTAATAAAGGAGCCAAAGACCGGTTACTGGGGCTCCGTGCATAAGATAGATAATGGAGGATGTCAAGAACAAAATGCCAAAAAGAATTACTGGGTACTGGATCCATGTATCTACTTTGACTCCCTTAGGAGTGACAACGTATTTCCTGTTCTTCCTTAGACCAGATAGAAGCCCGACTAGAATAAAGGGCGAAATGGCCACAGTGTAAGATGAAACCTTTCCTAAGGCCCTCATAGCCTCCACAAGTTTGTATCCTTTTCCCAATGCAGTCTTTATGAAATTGTACCCATAAATCGAAAGCGAAAGAATCCAGATGAGGATTATGGGAGTTCTCAGATAGTCGTAAACGTGATTTAGTCCCAATAAGGACATTAATGCTAGTCCCAAAGCTGCTAAAAATGTCAGGCCTATGGGAACGTACTGAAGAAGGAAAATTAGAATGTCAATCTTCTGCTTTAAGGATATATTTCTGCTCATTATCTCCTTAAATCTCCTGGTTAAAACCTCTATACTTCCCATGGCCCACCTAGTTTGTTGCACGTAAAATGCCACGAGATTATCTGGGACTTCTACGTAGACCGGAGAGGTAGAAGAGCAAATCCTTCTCCCATTCTTAATGAGCCTAGCCCCTATTTCTAGGTCGTCTTGGATCATTGAGGGATCCCATGGTCCTACCGATTCGATTGCATCTCTCTTGAACATTGTTCCGCAACCCACGGGGAAGATCCTGAGATTACTGTTGTCCCTTCCGTTCAGAAGGGCCGTATCTGCAATAACGGTTGAGATCATTATTCCCTTGGCGAGAGTAGAATATGGCTTCTGTGAATATCCAATCCAGTTCATGGTTACAGCATCGCATCCGTGTATTCTTAACCTATTGAACGCCTTTATCAGTGAGGTTTTCTCTAACCTGGCATCTACATCGAGGGTAATTATTAGGTCTCCGCTAGATAAGGAGTATGCATAGGCTAAAGCCCCACTCTTGTAACCTACCCTTTTCTCTCTTCTAACGATCTTGACTTTGAGCCCTTGTGGTATCGAGATTTTTCTGATGAGATTTTCAAAATACTCTGGAGAGTCATCGGAAACTACAATGATCTCAAGCTTGTTTTTATCCCATTCTACTGTAGCTAAATTATCCAGCAAGCCCTGAAGCGTATCTGGCTTTTCTCCCTTAATAGGGACCAAAACTGAAAGGGAAGGTAATTCCTCGGCGAAGAGTGGCTCTAGACTATCCCTAAATTTCATGCCATTACGAAACAATATGTATTGGTAAAGCAAAAGGAAGCTAGGAATAATAAATATGACAGTAGTCAGAATTGCTTGTATCAATGTATTCATTGTAGTTTTACTCTATCCTTGGGGATAATAAAATCATATAGATGTCTACTGCTCTTGGGAGGTAGTCTGGTCTCCTTGCTTGCTATTTTCAGTATTATCTCCTTGGACAGATTAGGTGGTTTATATCCTTCGCTAGGATTTCTCTCCACTTGTACCCCAAATCTCCTTAAACTCTGTTCTATGAGCTCAAGTTTCCAGTACGCCTCAAAATGAGATCTAGAGCAGATTTTGGACTCGATCTGAATACATACGTCCCCCTCGGATTCCATCGATTTTAGATACAATTTGCTTACGCTGTTCAGGGTTAATTTTCTATACCAAATCCCAACACTAATCCTAGGATCTAGATAATCCACGTAGTATATTGGTATTCTTTTGTGTCCAAGGGCTGAGAGAGCCTCCCACCTGTGATGTCCGTCAATTATTAACAGCGTCCTATGGTCAACTATTATGGGGACTACAGATCTGGTCTCCCTTATCGAAATAATGGTTTCAGCGAGTCTGTTCTTCAGGATATCCTCATGAGGTTTCAGGTCCCTGGGATCCACGTAGTCTAGCGTAATACTCGCAGCAGTCATTAAGTACACAAGTGTCACATTTAGGTTTAATTGCTTTGCATGTAGCTCTACCGTGAGTAATGAGTAGTAGATGTGCCCTCAACCTGAGATTATCTGAAACTTCTCTCCAGAACGAACTTACCTTGTCATAGTTTCCATCAACACCAAGCCTTTTCGAAATCCTGAAGATATGTGTGTCTATGGGGAACACTGGATAATCTCTGCAAGTTATTAATAAGACGTCTGCAGTCTTCTTCCCAACGCCTGGGAGCTCCACCAATTTCTCCCTAGCCTTTGGTAACCCTAGGTCAAGTACCTTATTGATATCTCCACCATATTCATTCAAAATTTTCATTGATACTTCCTTAATCACCTTAGTCTTGTTATTGTGAAGGCCGACCTTTCTAATGCATCTCTTTATCACCTCTGGATCGGCTCTACTAAGCCCTTCGGCAGTTATTCCAACCTCTTTATCCAGTTCCTCGTACGCTTTCTTGGCTCCCTTATCTGTGGTATTCTGGGTCAAAATGGTCGCTATAAGGACCTTGAAAGGATCCCTAGTTTTCTCCCATATTTCCATCGCTAGGAAATCCTCAGATTTAATCTTGTAGGCTCTATCTAACCTACTTACAATCTCCTTTCCTTCACACTTCAAAAGGTTCTCGAGAGTAATTTCAGGCCTTCGGCTTATAAGTGCTCTTAGATTAACTCAGATACTGATGTATGAACTAAAATTGGTGTTAGAGGCAATTTCGGACGGCGCATTAAATCCTGGAGAGGTAGTGGTAAAGACTGGGTTACCAAGATATGAAGTGCTGGCAATATTCCATGTCTTGGAGGGAATCGGACTTGTTGAAACCATTTACTCTAAGGGATCCCATAAGGTGTACAGGTTAACCGATAAGGGAAAGGAAGTGCTCGAGGGTCTTGAAAAAGGAGAAATATTGGAAGTTAGAACAAAGGCTCAATCTTTAGAGGCGTAAAAGATATATACTGGATTTCTTGCGATGAACGCTCTGTATTTTCCTAGTCTTTCTGCTTTACTTACAAATATCTGAATTACATCAAACTCATGAAAATTTTCCTCTAGGGCTTTGGAGATTTCTCCTAAGGACTCCAGCGTGAAAGCGTTAATAACTATCCTACCTCCCTTCCTTAAAAGGGAGTGAGCAAGTTTCACGGTTCCACAAATGTTTTGAGTTCCTCCTATGAAAACAGAATCAAACACTTCTCTAGCTGAAAAGAAGGGAAATTCAGCTTGGACAAAATCCACGTTATTGGCAAGCTTTCTGCCTGGAGATCTCGAAATGTACTCCTTGAGATCCAAGGAGACAACGTAACATCCAAACCTATCCAGGTCAACTGCGATGGCCCCAGTACCAGTTCCGACTTCAAGGACCCTACATCCTGGAAAGACTTTCAATTTTGAAATAGATACCGCTCTTATTTCCTGTCTCGTTGGCCCAGGAATATCTGACTCGAAAAAACTATCATCAATGAGTGGGAACATTATCACTCAATGAAATATTGGCCGTTAGCATTTATTATTAGGGGACCTGTTACAGTTACATTTCCCACTAAACTGGAGAGGGATATCATTGTGCCAGCTGACAGCTCTTGATTGGTTTTAATGATCTTTCCATCAACTATTATGCTTTCGATATAAACATTTATTTTACCGTAATTAAACAGAAATATATCATTTGAAAAGTTTCCTATTTTGATAATCCTTATCTTCATCTCTGTGGAGAGGATTTCATTATTTATGACCGAGTTCACAGTGCTCTTTTGCGTGGAGCTAATCTGATGATAGAAATACATTAGTGGACCACTCATGGCCAAAACTATCAGTGCAACGATTAATGTTGAAAAAATTTCTGAAACTGCTTTAGATATGGCTCTACTCATTGGCTCACCGCCAGCACATTAGAGACAGTATCGTATAGTTGTCCATTAGGGCTCTGTGCCACCACAATGACGGAATAGTAGTCCCCTGGGATAATGTTTGATACTTGGGATATGTTCTGAATTTCCTGTCCAGGCTCTATCACGGCATTTACAGGTATTTCTTGGCTAGTATTATTCCCTACTATTTTGATATATTCAACATGAAGTGCAACATTTCCTTGATTCTTTAGGGTATATTGTAGGAACCCTATGTTTGAGGAGGAGAGAAGATCATATTGTGTATATAGATTCTCATTAGTTGACAGATTGCTGAATAATCCCTTACTGTATCCATAGAGTAGCCCCCCTAAAGCTAGCGTTATGGAAATGATCAGGATAGTACCCAGGATAGAGGAGACCCCTTTTTTCTGTTTCAGGTCGGATCACCTAATCTAGTGTCAAGATATTAATCCTGGAGGGAGGATTGAAAGTAATATCGATATTAACGTCACAGAGACGTATACCACAGGATTTAGGAAGGTAAATTTACTTAGCTTAGTGTATAACAGGCTTAATGTCAAGCTATAACCTAAATTCAATAGGCCTAGAGTGGAAGAAGAGAAACCAGAAATTGTTTCAATTGAAGTAGTGGAAAACCAGAAAAGTACGGGAGTAATAAGCGCAAGAATATTGAACGTACTCAGTTCTCTTTGTAGCTTAGTCCTGGATAATGTGATCGAATATATCATGTCGCTCAGTTCCTGGAGCACCCTGACTCCTTCTCCACCCTTCCTGTCTAGGATGTTCAATAGCTCCACGATAAACTTTACCTGTTCGTTCTGAATAGATCCAAAATAGATATTGTTTCCCATCCCAATCTGTTTCTTCACGTTATCAAAGAACTTTACAGTTGGTTTGTGTAGGCCTAGTTCATCGAAATTTATTCTTTGAATAGATGCCCTAATTCCATATCCGAGCTTAGTGAAATCGCCTATCTCTCTTAATATGGTTGGAAAATCGGCGAGAATACTCTCATCTCTCTTAATTACTAGGTAGGAAGGAAAGAGAATCAGCTGAGTTGCAAGGAACGTTATGCCTACTCTGAGCAATAGATTGAATGGTAGAGCCAATAGTGCAGTGGACAGAAGTAAACCAACCAATTGTAATTTTCCAATTTTAACATGGATACCCATGTTAGGTTGGGACACGGATATCCATAGGTAAATGAGAGGCGCAAATAGTAACGGTATTAAAAGAATCTCACCATTATTATTGCTAGATAATCCCTGAAACCCTATGGCTACTAGGGGGACTAAGAGGAAGATGGAGAAAATGACTTCAACTATCTCGGAGGCCTTTGAAACATAGTTGTTGAAGGACTCCCTTATGTTTCCTAGCAAGTCATTAATGAACTCCAGCGACCTTTGACCCATGGTTACGCCTAAAAATTGGCCTGAAAGCGAAGACGAGTATAACTTTACTATTAAGCCAGTTCTGAGATTCTTTATTCTCCTCTGAATTCCATCGAGAAATGATTTACCATGAAATATGCCATACCTCTGTATAATTTCAAACTCTTTCCTGAAGGCAATGAACAAGGAACTCTGGTTTACATCGTTGAATGTTTCGTAAAGCCCCTTTCCCAGTGACGCATTGAGATATAGAAGAATTGAAAATGGAAGTAGCTCTAGATTTAACCTGGATAAATATTCCATCTTGGAGGCTAGTATATAGATAACAGGAAGTAAATAAACTAGAACTGGTATAATTAATAGGGGAACAAAGTATATCCCCATGTGCCATACTAGTATTCCAATGAGAGGCAATGAAATTAAAAAGATTAAGAATGATCTATTTGAAAGATTTTCCACTCTTGAGATACTTCCTCCATACACTTCAATGTTCTGCCTTATGAGCCTGAGGAACAAGTTAAAGGGATGAATCGTTGATAATAGCGGGAAATATCTTGTCCTGTCTAAGAACTCAAGGAACCTGCCCATCCTTAGGGTAATATTCTTTAATTCAAATCGTACTTTGGACATTTAGACCCCTCTCCCTGTAGAATTTGGCTATCTCTGCTTGAATCATCTCGTTGTCTGCAATGTTCTCAGCTATCAATTTCTCTATCACATTTTTCCTTCTCTCCAGTTCGTCAAGGATATCGGACTTGCTTAACCCATACGAATCCGAGATAAACTTTAATTTAGTGGAAATTTTTAATAGCTCACTGAAATTATTTGGCTTATATATTTTATCCTTGAACGACCACCACACTATTTTTCTGAATTTAGTCTTGCCGTTGATCTTTTGCGTCTCATATATTGCATTTATAGCCTTAATTATTCTACCGTTTTCATCGACTCTCCTTCCCACTAGAATGAAGCCCCACACATTATTCAGGAACATTATGGCAAGCTCCTTAGGAAGCAAGCTTACAATCCTAGTTACGACGTCACTGGGTTTACCCCCATGAAAAGTGCTTAGTGACGCGTGACCCGAGGATGAGGCGTGAATGAGGGTCTCAATCTCCTTCCCCCTTACTTCACCTATGATCAGGTAGTCTGGCCTATATCTTAAGGCCAATCTTGATAGCTCACCAATGGTGACGTCATACGTCGAGACTAGGGATTGCCTTGAAAAGAATCTTATCCAATTTTTCCCACTAAGGTTAAGCTCAGGCGTATCCTCAATACTTAGGATCTTTGCGTCTGGATTAGCGAAGTTTAGCAAGGCATTCAGAAATGTGGTTTTCCCTGAACCTGTGGACCCCACTATCAGATAAAAGGGTTTGTAATCTAGCAAGAACCATAGATAGGATGCAATCTCGACGCTGAGAGAGTTACCCTTAATCAGCTTAATTAGGGATATGGGAGACACAGGGAATTTCCTTATATCGAATGTGGAACCTGGGTTCGAGATCTCATTGGATACGGTGGCAGCAACCCTGTGACCTTCTGGGAGAGAAAATTCGAGATAGGGTCTAGCAATATTAACGGATTTACTTGATTTTATTGCAAGTTTTTCTATGATCCTAAGTATATCTTCCTCCTTGGGCAAAACTATGTTGGTGTATAACCTCATATAATTGGAATATTTTCTATGAATTACGGTAAGCGGTAAGCCTGGACCCATACACTCAATTTCCTCCACCTCAGGATCCATCACAGGCACAGTTATTTCATCATAAAGTATTCTCTTTTTAAATATATTCAGTATCTTTTCATTTAATTCTGGAGATATATTTTTCGTTTTCAGTATTTCCAGTAGTTTATTCTCCGCGTCTGAGACGGATGTTGAGGAAAAGTAAATCTCATCCATTATGGAGGATATGGCCGATGACTCCTCACGGGAAATCCTTGGATCCTCAACAATGTAGAGTCCCTGTCCATCCTCGTCGATGATGGAAACCTTACTTCCCATTACACTATATTCCTCAAGGAGTGTTCTGCTCATCAAGGATAGTCGTACTAAAAAGATAGTGGGAGTGCACCAATAGTTTCGGTCGTCTGGGATAAGGCTTTTGCAGACCTTACCGCTGTAATTAGACCTAGCCTTATCGAGTCAAACATGAAAGTTTTTTCCATAGTAGTATTCCCTATAAACAATCTAATTATAATTGTATTATATGCTGGATCTAGGGGAAATATGATTTTGGACCTAAACCCCGTGTAAACATGGGTCGCATAGTAAACTTGAATGATAGTATCTAAATTTACTACTGGCGTGACACATAGTTGATTCCCCTCTATCTCTATTTTAGGATCACCTATTAGGTCTTCGGCTCTTATTAGGACTGATCCCTGCTTAACCGAAAAGTTAATACGTTTACCTAGTTTATTTTTAGAGTTTGTTGTAAAAATATGAGATATCATCACGGGCTGATTATATGTGGGGATCACTCTCACGTTATCCCATGTGAACATTTCTCCCTCATACCTGTCCACATCTAGTATGACGTGGCCCTTTTGAATTTTAATCCTTCTCGCTTTTTTAGGTTTCTCGACTCCGATCAGAGGTACGATAAATTGGGCCTTCGATACGCTCTTGCCTTCAAGTCTTAGGTCGAAGTTCACGGGTATAGCATCGTTTTCATGCCACCCTATCCTTAAGGGGATAGACAGTTCCACCTTATTCGAATCTATCTCAATATCTTTGGACATTGACTCAATAGATATAAATAATTTCAGTTTTGCTTTGGGTTTTCTAGATAACACTATTTTTCCAGACAATATCGCGTTCCCATCTCCGTTCTTAGTTTTACCGTTTTGCTCTGCAACATATATTTTTCCATAAAACATGATTTTAATTGGTGAAACGGCCAGTTGAACCTTAAGAGGAAGCGATAAGAATTCTGAACTTATGACAATCTCCTCTTTTCCGTCATCCCCAAGGTACTCTAAGGTCTCTGTCACATACCCATTCTCAACTATACTGCCAACGTTAATCAGTTTTTCACTTTTCTCAAGGCTGTACCCCGCTGGATACTTTATGATAACCCCCTCTGAGAATTTCGATATCTCAGGATCATAACCATTCACCAAATCTAGCTTAAACAGTTTAGTCCCAGTGAACACTACCGCCTTCCTTAGCCCTATGCCCAATACACTTTCCTTGAACCTATACCTCAGAGATAAATCCTGGTCAAATATCAGCGCCTTCCTACGTGAAACTATACCGAGGAAATTTTGGCTTCCGTCGCTCTTTAGTACATTTATACTAGTTTCAAGATCCCGCCATGCACCCTGAAAATAGTACCTCGCCACTCCATTGCAAGAACCCAAAATCCATCCGTGTCCCTTAGAGATTAGATCAAAGATGCCGTTACAAATTCCTATTATTCTGTCATTGGAGAGTATTCTATTTCGTAGGTCGGTGTATAGGACCTCACCTTTCTGAACTCTCAGGACAATCCCCTCTATGGGGATGTCTTTAGACGCCCCATCCCATGTGTAGAGTGTAGTAAATCCATTATTCACCAGGGAGAGGCCAAACCTCGTGAAACCCGTGGCCTTTACCCCCTCATGGGTAAAGACCTTACCGCCAACAAATACCACTGCCTCATCCCTTCTAGCCAAGAACGAAAGTCTAAGCCTTCTCTTGAATAAACTGTATTCTTCGCCATTAAAGATAAATTTATTCTTAAATTCAAGTATCGGAGATTCGTGCCCGTCAACCAGCACGTAATGCACAGACCACGCCTTTGTACATTCCTCCTGCTCGCACCTAGTGATCTTCTCTTTCTCGCCATCAATCTCCACCAGATGGTTTCCCCTCTGAAACTTCCACAAATTATTGGATACCGTTACCTTACCATCTATCTCAATTCTTGGTTGAACCAGTGCCGAAGTTAATAGTACAAACCTTTCATCGTTTTTCATGAAACTTACGTCGATACCACTGGGCACAAATAACGATTCAGCAAATTCTATTTCGGGTAACTTCACATCCTTGTCTGGTAATTTAATTCACGGAGGGTGAGATGAAAATTACCTTAAGGCCATTATCGTTTAGGTCAGTGAGCTCCAACATTTTTCCATTTATTACTCTTTCGTTCTCTAGGGACAGATTAAGACAGACAGAGACTTCCATCTTTTCAGGCCTCGTAATATACAACAATAATTTTCTCATACTATCCCCTACCGTTAGCCCCGGTTCTGGGAGGAGGAAAACGCTCAACCCAAGACGTAATACTGCATCCACTTTCTCATAATTATATCCATATCTTATAGAGATAATGGCACTATTAGTTATCTCCCTGTGTATTAGTGAGGCACACTTCTGGATAGAACTGATTCCTGGCTCTATTTCATTATGTGGAAAGAATTTTCCTATTCCAGCTATCATTGGATCCCCCGTTGACAGGATCAAGGTTCCTTTCTCTGCTTCGACGTTTTTAATCATAGAGTAGAACCTGGAACCCTCCTCAAGTTCAATGAGTTCAGCGTGAGTGAAAGGTCTTACTGCGCTCAGAACTCTCCTCGTAGCAATTATTTTCCTAGCATCGCGCAAGTTATTAACTAGCTTCAAGGTAAAGTAGTCGGGGCTTCCCGGCCCAGCCCCTATGATCTTAGGCCAAGAATTTCTCTGACCCGGTTGATAATCCAACTATCTCCCCTTCCATGTTTATTAGAATGCAGTATACCTTTGCCTTTCCTTCAATAAGGTTATGGGAGTTAAGGGATATCTTATCCGCTATTTCATTAAATATCTCCTTGTAGTCATAGTCTTTCAAAATGGCAATAGCTTCATCCGTAGTTTTAGCGTTGATTAGCCTGAGGATATCGTCGTGTTTAACCCCGTGCTTGGCTGCGTAGGCAGTTATTATCTCTAATCTACCATCCCCATACTTATAGTGGGAGTTCCATATGCCTATGGCGCTCTTAATTAATTTCCCCACATGCCCATAGAGCAGAATTTCCTTGAATCCTCTCTTCGCCGAAGCCTTCAACATACCTCCTGTGAATATCGCCATTTGAACTATTGACCTGGGATCTACGTTGAGCTTTCTCCTTGCGCTGGTCTCACCTATATTCCCTGGTACCAGGACAACCTGATCTATCCCATAGGTTTTTACAATATCTAACTGCTCCACTAGGGAAGCGTACCAGGACACGAGGCTCATAGGCTTCACCACCCCACTGGTCCCTAGGATGGAGACTCCTTCCTCTATCCCAAGCTTAGGATTGAAGGTCCTCCTTGCGATTCTCTCGCCTTCTGGAATTGTCACCTCTATTTCTGCCCCAAAATTATCCCCAAGGACTTCCTTTAGATTGTCGATCAGTTGTTTCCTAGGGACTGGGTTTATGGCAGGTTCTTCAGGGTTCACAGGTAACCCCTTACTGACCGCCTTTCCAAGCCCCTTACCTGCCCTCACCACTATGTATCCCTTGTCGTCATTCAATCTCATTCTTACCACTATTTCCATTCCGTTTGTGTCATCCGGATCATCGCCACCGTACTTAGTTACTGAGGCTATGCACCATTCTTCTTCCATTTTTACGTAATTTAGTGGAATCTCTATTCTGAGTCCAATGGGGGTTGACACCACTACCGCCTTCTTAATCTCTCCAGTTATGGCATAGGCACAAGCCTTAGCCGCGGCCGAAAGAGCGGTTCCAGTCGTAAATCCCATCTTGAGGATTTTTCGCTTGGCAGATTTAGCGTTGGACAGAGAGGGTGAGCTTGGCTGATAGTTTAGCGGTATTCTTACACTCAACTTAACTCACTCCTCGCAACGTAGCTATAAAAAAGTCCTCAGTTCCGTGGATATGCCCAAAGTACCTTCTGCTTAGTTTACCCGATTTATACTTCCCATATCCCTCAATCCCTCCAACGTCAGTTGTCATCAACTTATCCACGTACTCGTCCATTATGACTTCCCCCTCCTCTGGAAATATGGAACATACTGAATATACGGCTTTCTTAAAACTAATATTAAATGCCTCTTTTATCATTAATTTTTGCAGTTTCGAAAAGTTCTCCACCTTATCCCTATCCCTGAGAGTTAAGAGCACAGTGGGCTCCTTGTAGAATATCCCTGAGGATGAGCATGGTGCATCTATGAGTATCTTATCGACCTTTAGGACTGAATTCTTGGTGGAGTCTTGGTTGATAAAGTCCACCTTTCCCAGATCTACACCCAGTCTTGACAATAACTTAATTTCCTTGTCCAATCTTTTAAGGTCCAGTTCAGCAAGGATGAGGTAAACATCACCTTGGGTAAGTTCGTAGACAAGTTCTGCCTTCAAGCCGGGAGCGGAAGCCAGCTCAAGTATTACGTCTCCCTTCTCTGGCCCCAAGGCTTGCACTACCGCAACGCTGGCCTTATCCTGGACTATTATCTTGAAATCATCAAATTCTTTTGTTTTAGTAATATTTCCTGATATAACTCTAAAAAGGTAATTGAAGTCTTTATCCCTTTCAAACTTGATACCCTGTGTCTCAAGGGAACTGAGGACGTCGTCCTCGTCAGCCAGTAATCTGTTCACCCTAAACCATTTGTACCTTCCAAGTTCGGCACTCTTTAGATACGCGTCCAGGTCAATTAGCTCCTTGAGTTCCTCGCTCATCCATGGAGGGAGAGATACCTTACTTCCCTTGTTCAGGAATGAGGTCACCTTCTTTCTTGCCGATTTTCCCTCCAGGGCATAGTAGGACAAAATAAGTTTTCTAGAGAGCTCGAGCAGCTCATCATAATCCACGTTTCGAACTCTTTTGATGGACTTGGCCTTGGAGAAGGCCACTGGTAAGGGATCTCCTTTCTCACAGAAGTGTAGCACCGATGACAGGAAATCCACCACGTCACTCAATTTCCATCAAAGCCCTCACTATGCTGACGCCTAGCGCAACTCCACCCTTCACGCTTATGTTAGTTATGTATTCAACATAGGTTTGTTTCGTTAGCCTATACTTTGCATGAAGAGCATTGACAAAACCCACTGGAACGCCTATGACAAGGGCTGGCCTTACTCCCTCATAAATCAAGTCCAGTAACCTCTCGAGAACCAGGGGGCTAGTACCAATTAGTACCGCCTTTCCCTCCAGCCTATCCCTCCAGGACTCAACTATGTCATGGGCGAGGTACCTGTGTTTCCTGGAAGTTGGCTCAATATACTCCCCTAAACCTCCTAAACCTTCCCTAGCCATCCTCGTATCCACAAGCACACCTCTCCTAACCAGTTCCGGTCCCACATCTAGAGCTCTCCTTGAAAACCTAAGGGTTCCCACGAGGTCTAGATCACCGGTGCTTCTTATGGCCCTTAGAATCACTCTTCTCTCCCTTTCCTCCATTAGCTCTAGGATTTCATTTAATACACTTTTGATCCTCCTTTCACCCTCTTCACTGATATTATCAATGAGCCCCATCACATGGTCATATTTGTGTTCAGGATCGCCGGCTATAAAATGTTGGTGAAACAATTATGTCTATGAAAGATGAAATTATTTCCCTCTTACTCATCGCACTGATACTGGCGTTCAAGGGGTCTTCCCTCGATGACGTGATGTATATACCTGCTTTGTACTTCACGCTAAGGCTGATAAGGATAGTAAGGTCAGGAAAGGCTAAAGCATAAAGTATCTATTTTTCGAACAGAGCCCAACCTCTCTGCACCTGTTTACAAAGCATTCCACACCCTGTCTTCCCTTAAGGCCTAATTCTTTGGAGTATTGCGAAATACCCTTGCTGGATGCAACTATCGAGGCTGACTCCCTAATGGCAATCTTCACCTTAGAGGCTTGCGATTCGTCAAGGTTAACGGCTATTAACTTGAGCACTAAGGGAACATCCCCGCACGCTTCTCTCCAGAGCGGAGTCAGATCTTCGTCTAAGTCATCTGTACTAACGAAACATTTACAATCGCCCCTAGTTACCGTTCTTTTAGGATCAAACATTTTCATGAAATAATACTCTGTAGAATTGGAACTTTTGACACAAACAGGACCTCCTTCGCATTCACCCTTAATCCCAATTTTCTCCGCAACTCTTGCTCCATTTGAAATAAATTTTATATCTGGAATATAATTTATTATTGGGATAGGAACGTAGATCAGATCGAACTTCTGAAACACGAATTTTAGATCATCTTCCTTTACCTTGACAGGCTCTATGGTTATATCTCTCTCAAGTTTACCTTCAAGTAGGGGAGTTAAGGGTATCAGATCAGCCTCGTTTGAGTATCCTAGGGATAATTTCACGATTAGACATTTAGTTCTCCATCGTCTATTAAGCTTAGATGAACGATAGGGTTGTAGGCACACTAATTATAGGCGGAGGATATGCTGGGCTCAACGCTTACTATTCGTTGAAGGGAAATGCAACAGTACTCTCGAGGAGCGACGAGTTTAGGTTCTGGACAGCCGAACTGAGGAAAGTCGTAGAGCCCAAAATAGCCACGCGGACAAAGGTACCCTTTGTGGAGATAGGGGAGGTAAAGGACGTGGATCTTTCCTCTAGGGTAGTTCAGGTAAATGGTGAGAGAATCCAGGCCACTAATCTAGTTATCGCTCCAGGTTGTGTTAGGGAGAACCTTAATGAAATCATGGGAGAGTCGGTCAAGTTATCCAGAGTGACGTTGGGGAGCCAGGATGAAAGAGACGAGTATTTAGTTCTCCAACTGGCGTTCTACCTCAAGAAACTAAGAAAGGATGTCAAAGTCAAAACTTCCTACCTAAAATGGTTGGGCGAGCCACTGGTAAGCGAAGTGTCTGCTCTCCTTGAGCAAGCTGGGATTGGTACCACTGAGTCTCCTGATCTCGTCCTAGACGAGTGTACACCACCTCATCCCTTTTCGTTTTATGAGGTAAATCAGTTCCTAGAGGTGAGGCAAGGGATCTTTGCCGCGGGTGATATTATCAAGGGATGGCCCAAGTTAGGTGAATTGGCCATGAGAACTGGCATATACATTGGTCAAAGAATAAGGGAATATGTAGGGGAATTTAAACCGATCTTCATTTTTATTTTGGACGATGGAAGGGGGACAGGTCTTCACGTGAGATCTACCTTTCCGTGGGGAGGCAGACAGCTATCCATTACTAAGTCAAGGATCAGACCACTATTTAAGCGGTTTATTGAAAGATATTACATCTGGAGAAAGGGTAATATGGGATTTCTAATCAACCTCTAGGACACCCAGGGACCCGGGGGGTGTCTGGGGGAAAACTCCTCCTCATTCAGAGGTCCCTGAGAGTCCTGTATAAAATTTGCATAATGGGGTTAATTTGCTTAGCGTAAGAGTTTTCACTTTGCGCCATATTTACGTTGACATGATAAACTCGTCACCCTTCTCTAGGTGAATGGTATCCCAAGAAGAATATCTAGGTCTATGCCTAACCCCAGTATAATTGAGGAGTAAATATTGTAGTAGAAAGCCTTCCCAAACATTCCCTTGGAGGCCAAATAGAAGGCGTAGGCCATAACGAGGCCGTGCAATACCGTTGAGGCATAGGAAATAGGTCCTAGGTTATACATGAAATCAGCAAGGATATCGAGGAGCACTGAGAACAACTGATTTAGCCCAGCGAAGGTTAATGCCCTGTTACCCAACACTACGGCGAAACTATGTAGACCCATCTTTCTGTCAAAATCTGCATCCGGAATATGATTGTAAAGATCGAATCCAACGGCCCAAAGTATCGTTGCAATCACGAACAACCAAGGAACGGATCCCAACACCTGGGTCAGGGATGTTGCATCTACTCCCACGCTGGCCACAGCTCCGCTAAATACTGCCAAGCCCTGCACTGTGGCTATCTGATAATTCGCGAAGGCAGTGAACCTCTTCATGTAAGGATAGGTCATTGTAACCAGGGCGACTATGGGTGAAAGAAGGAAGGCCCATCTGTTCACAAGATAGGCAGACGCGAAGAAACCCACGAGGCCTATGGCTATCAATACCTTGGCCTCTTTAGTGGTTATAGCTCCAGTGACAAGGGGCCTCGTCCTTGTTCTGGGATTTCTCGAGTCTATCTCCCTATCAGCTAGGTTATCATTAGTCATGCCTGCTATCCTAAGGAAGAAGAGGGCCGAAAATATTAGTAACAAAACGCTTGGAGATGGTATACCCCTAACGGCTACGAACGCCCCCATGTATGCCATGGGCAGACTAAAAAATGTCTGCTCCATTCTAAGGAACTTCAAATAGATGTAGAGTTTACCGTGACTAGCTGTCGCTCCTCCAGGATCCCAAGACACGACTACTCTTTTGCAACTAGAGGCTTTAATTTCTTATTAAGTTGAAGATAATAGTCCAGCCCATCCACAAGTGCCATTATCGATGCCTCTATAACGCTAGTTGAGACACCTTCAGTCCTCCAAGACCTTTCTCCGTCGTTAAACTCGATGGTCACACGTACTACGCTCTCCGTGTTCTTTACCTCGCCTGGTAGAACGACCCTGTAATCCGTGAGTTTAACTCTCTCTATTTCAGGAAAATCCTTTGAGAGGCACCGTCTCAGCGCCACGTCCACTGCGTGAACTGGTCCCGTACCTTCAGCAGCTTCAACTCTAGAGTTAACCTTGACTACGGCAAGGGCTAATCCGTTCTCGTTTATAACCTTCCAGTACTGCACGTCGAAGAACTTTTCATATATTCCCATTTCCTTGAAGGCCACTAACATAGCCGATTCAGGTGCCAGGTCAAAGCTGTATCCGCGGGCCTCCATCTCCTTGATGGCCTTTAATGCCTTCTTCAATTTCTCCTCCTTCTTTTCTACCTTGATTCCCAGTTTCTCAAGGTAATTCACTAGGTTGGACGTCCCAGAAAGCTCTGAGATTACTACCTTTCTCTGATTGCCCAGTAGGGACGGGTCTATATGTTCATATGCTCTGGTGTTCTTCATTACCGCATCGGCGTGAACTCCTGCCTTATGGGTAAATGCGTTATCTCCCACATAGGGCTGGAAGGGGTTGGGATGTAATCCTGCCAATTCATAGAGTGTGGAGGACACCTGTTTTAGCTTCTTAAGACCATCCTCATTCTTGAGTACCCTATACCCCATTTTTAGAACAAGGCTGGGTATTATCTGAATTAGGTCAGCATTTCCAGTTCTCTCACCAATTCCGTTAATAGTTCCCTGAACGTGTCTAGCCCCTCCTACTACCCCCATCAATGAGTTAGCTACTGCTGTACCCGAATCATTGTGCATGTGAACCCCAAGCTTCACCCTAGTGTTTTCGGCCACTCGTCTGGTTATTTCTAGTACCTCATGGGGTAGCGTGCCCCCGTTGGTATCCGCTAGGGCGACAACTCTTGCCCCAGCCTCACCTGCAGTATTAACTACCCTTATTGCATAATCTGGATCCTCCTTGAAGCCTTGATAGAAATGTTCAGCATCGAATATAACCTCCAGTCCATGATCCCTCAGGAATTGGATGCTATCAGCTATTATGGAGAGATTATCTTCCAAGGTGGTCCTCAATATTTCCTTGACGTGGAGCGTCCATGTTTTACCGAAGAGCACCGCAACCTTGACGTCTGCCTCTAGAATTGAAGATAGGCTCGGGTCGTTCTCTGGCCTTAAATCCTTCCTTCTAGTGCTCCCAAAAGCTGCAATCTTTGAATGCTTAAGGTAGTAGTTCTTAATCTCCCTGAAGAACTCGTAATCCTTAGGGTTAGATCCAGGCCATCCACCTTCTATATAGTCTACTCCTAGCTCGTCTAGGAGAAGGGCTATCTTTATCTTATCCCTTAGGGTGAAGGAAATAGTTGCTGCTTGAGAACCATCCCTAAGGGTTGTGTCAAGTATTTCTATGGATTTCTTGGCCACCGGCCATGGTTAGGTAATGTTTAAACTGATTATATAAACTTGACTATAGAGATGTGCAATTATGAACCTCAACTTACTGATCGTTGGGTTAGTGTTTCTGGTTATTGGCTCGTCACTTTACGTCTCTTTACCATTGTATTATCCAGGTTATTCTTCAGTAAACAATGTGTACAAATCTAACCAGGGGTATGTGATAGTAGGTCCTGATCAATCCGTCATAGTCAAGAACTTCACTGCGCAAAGTGGGCAGGCAATAATATTTCTAGTTCTCAAGGGAAATGCAAACGTTTCGCTATTAAGCTCCACTGGTAAACCAATTCTTAATCAACAAAAGGAAGTCTCCATAGAATTAAATCAGTCAAGGTACGAAATCGAGATAATAAACCTAGATAATCAAACCTCAAATATCTCTTTTACATATGGACTATTTAACGCACAGACAATTAGTAATTTCTATTACTCCCTGGGAATTCTTCAAACCTTCCTAGACGTTGTAGTCTTGGCCGGTGTCGCAATGATACTTTGGTACGTTATTTCTTGGTTTGTAACCAGGAAAAAATGACCTTGTTAATCCACGGGATTACCTCCTGAATAAAGCTAGGTCCCTGATGTGCTAGGAAATCTCCCCTGCTCACGTATACCGGAAGATTTAACATGTGAGAAAGTCCCCTAGTTTTAAGAGAGTCCCTAAAGCGTTGCAATTCCTCTGGTCTCTCCCTCTTGGGCTCATATATTATCAAGTCTATTTGTAATTCCTTAAGTTGATCTGCCCTTGGCTCCACGTAGGCATCAGTTAGGCTGTCAAATACGTTCTTTCCTCCGGCCAGCCAAATTCCGTCGCTGATGTGTGACGGGAAGCCAGGAGTTATGGGACCTCCTAGGTCAAGCTCTACGTAAATCCGAGGCCTCACCTCGGGGTGAGGTAAGCTGTTCAATTTGTTTAAGAGGTCCAGATAAAGTAACCTAGAACTTTCCTGATGACCAGAGGCATTGCCAACCAGAAGGATATTATTCAGGATTTCTCCAACCGTGGTAGCCACCCTCAAGGGGTAAACTGGATAACCTTTTCGCTCTAGCTCTGATGTAAGGTCCTTCTGAGCTCCTAGCGTGGTGAAGATTATGTCCGGGTCAAGTTGGTCCAAAATCTCAAACTTAACGTGGGTGTAGCTTCCCAGCTTTACCCTGTTTCTGGCCTCTGGAGGTCTGTAACTGAAGGCATCTGTTCCCACTACCAGATCGCCTGCCCCTATCATGAACAGGGTTTCTGTGGAGGCAGGATCTAGGCTCACCACTCTCCTTGGGGGATACTCCACCTCCACGAAGTCGTTCAGCACATCGTTGAATATCCTTTTTCTCATCTGAACCATCTCTTGAGCACGAGAAGCGAGTTCATATCCACGTCGTCAATGTTCAACTCCTCGACCTTTCCACGAATAATCCGTTGGTCTCTCCTCATAGCGTTACGAACTATGTAGAAGTTCCATCCCCTCGCCTTATCCTTAATCTCCTTCTCTATCATCTTGGCGTCCCCTCTCCTTCCCACGGGATTGAGGTTGTATATCCCTATTGTGAAGTTTGCCTCTATTGTCGCCCTCAGTTTCTCCAGGATTTTGTCCAGGGTCGTTGAGTACGTGCTAGCATTTATCACGGCGTAATCATCAAGAGGTATCTTTAGCAGGCTAGCGGCGAGGCTAATTGCGGTGATCCCTGGAATCACCTCATCAGCGTCTCCATACAGGCGAGATCCCATGCCAAAAACCATAGGGTCGCCAGAACTGATCACTACGGTGTTCCTGTCCTTCATTTCGCGAGCTTGAGCAACCCTCAACTCTATTTCCTCTACCTTGCTTTCCATGATCTGAGCGTCGGGATTAAGGAAATCCTTGACTAGATCAACGTAACTAGAGTAGCCTATAACTACGCTAGCACTTCTCAGCTCCTTTACTGCCTTAAGCGTAAGGGTGTCTCCACCAGCTCCTATCCCCACAACCTTGATCATTTAACCCCCAAGCATGTAACTACTCCATACGCCCTTTTAGTTCTTTTAAGAACAATTCTAGTTCCAAGTGCCTCGAGCGAAGGTTCGCATACACCATCAATACCAAATCTATCCCTGGCAACCCTGGATGGAGTAGATTGACTCCTACCTCGAATCTGATCCAGTGGAACGTAGATAATTGACGCACCTAGCATGTTACCTATCTTCTTGATCCTTTCATCTCCCTGCTTTATCTCAGGAACAGCAATAAAATCCAACCTCCTTTCATACACATGAAGCGATTTCATTGTGCTAACTATTGAAAAGTAGAGGACTTCAAGCGGAACCCCTGTGGAGTATCCAAGCCCTATTACCAGTCTCTTGGGCCTTAAGGTGGGAAGATCCGAGCACTCTTCACCTATGACTAGGTCAGCGTTTTCTAACCTGTCCGCGGGTTCGAAACCCTCAACCACCTTAAGGTCTAACCTATCCTCCACGAAGAACCTCAGCTTCCCGTTCTTAACAAGTTTGAAGTTCAGCGAGTCTGCCACCTTCGGGTCTATCTCAAGCCCATTCATCCACGCGAATTCCTCTACGCTGTAAATACCCATCTGTGAGGTACGTGACGTGAGAACAAGTTGAGACCCCATCAAATCTGCAATTATGCCTCCGAGGATGGAGCCACCACGATGTTCCTTGATGACGGGTATCACATAACTACCGTCATCTGTCACACTGATGACTACCGGGTCAGTGGCCTTATCCCTTATCAACCCTAGAATCTTTCTCACAGTAATTCCCAGGGGATAGAAGAACACGTAGATCTCAGGATTCTCATTGACCACGTAGTATCCAAGCTCCTCTAATCTTTTGGCCAGTGTTTTAGCCAGCTCGTTACTGGGATCAGAAACTATCTTAATCTTAGATACATACAAGTCAAATACTTGATTAAGCTCACCCCTTATTAAACATCATGAAAAAGGTAGTCCTATCACAAGGCTTATCAGGTAACCAAGCAAGATGAAGGGAAGAACTGGTACTCCCCACGCAACCCATATGTATCTTTCCTCTTCCAGTTTGCCCTCCCTAACCAGTTTAGCGTAAAGATCTCTCCAGTGCGAGTCATCCTCGTCAACCGAAAACCCCATCCTAAGGCTCTCGGACCCGCTTTCATCGATTTCTGTCAAGGGAAAGAGGAACTTCGACCTGAGGAATTGCTTCACCTTGATTCTCCTTGCCGTGAAGGACAGAACAAGCCTGGTTCCAAGTGGCAATCCACTGGTATATTTGAAATTACGTGCGAAATTAATTATTCCGGACAGGACGATTAGAACGGATGAATATAGCACCACTATTAAAGGTTCCATCCCCTGCTGGGATAACCCGCTGAATAGTAGTGGGTGCACCGACGCGTTCGCTAGGCCCAGAATGATTATTGCGAATAGATCTGCACCACCCATGAATGAGATAACGTAAAACCCGAAGAACACAGCGAGGACTGCGACAATGGAATAGAGATAGATGAAAAGGTTGACCTCGTGAATATCGAAATAGAGGAAGGCTATAAGTGGAGAGTATATCAACCAGATCTTGGGATCAACTTCCCTATACCTTAAGTCCAGAATTGAAGTGTGAAGCAACATCACGACACTTAGAAGGACCTGTAACAAGTATATAGGCAACACGGCAGGAAACCCTCTTCATCCCAACCCTACACGGGGGAGTCTGGGGCCAGATACCCTTACCAGCGTCTTATCAGGTAAAGATAAAAAGTTTTCCGTATTGTATGGATAGGCTAACCAGGAATGATCCAGGATAGGAAATTAGCCATCCTCATAGGCTGGAACGGTTCTGTGATAAGAACCTTCGTGGAGAAGGCCCAGGAACTGGGAGTCGAGTTAAGGATCAAATATCCCAGGCTGGATCCCATCGACGATAACTTCATGAGATTTCTTGAGAGCGCTGACGTGGTCTTCATTCACCACTTCTCGAGCGAACAGCTTTACCAGGAAATAATGGAGAAGCTTTCCCCAATCCTGAGAAGAAAGGAGGTCGTGGTGGTCGTAGATCCTGCGTTAAGTAACTACAACAAGGCTCCTCCAGAGGCCCTTGGGAAGGTATCGGCTTACTATTCGTATGGCGGAGAGGTAAACATCAAGAATCTCATTCTTTACCTGCTTAGTCTAAAGTATCCTGACATCACCGCACAGGAGCCTAAACCACTCCCCTTCTCGGGGATATACCACCCGAGGTTCGCAGAACCCTTCAGTGAAGTGAGGGACTTTCTAGATAGGGTTGGTGATTCTGGGAAAAGGGTGGGAATTCTCTTCTACAGGACAGCCTGGACTGACAGGGACCTGGGCGTGGTTGATGCAATAATTTCAAGTTTGGAGAGGCACGGAATCACCCCTATACCAGTTTTCGTGCAAGGATTTGGGAGCAAGGATAGGGGAATAGAGGGAAATGACGAGGCGATTCAGAGGTACTTCATGATTGATGGGAAGCCCATAGTGGACGCGGTGATAAGTCTTCTATCCTTTTCCCTTATCAAGAACTGGGATTCCACTATCCTTCAAAGGCTAAACGTTCCCGTGTTCCAAGGAGTTATAGATTATTACAAGACTGAGAACGAGTGGCTCTCCTCCAAGGGTCTAGATCCCATAGGAACCATGATGAGCGTCATGATGCCGGAGCTCAACGGGACCATAGAACCCATCCTAGTGGGAACGATAAAGGTTGTTAAGTCTGGCAACTACACCTACAGGATTTTGAGCCCTGCGAGGGATCAAGTTGAGTACCTGGTTTCCAGGGTAAGGAGATGGATAGACCTCAGGTATAAACCTAACAGCGAGAAAAGAATTGCCATCATCCTCCATAGCGCCTCAGCATACAAGGACCTGGAGGCAAACATAGGCAGTGCCACGGGATTGGATACGCTACAGACAACCATTGAGATCATGCACCTCCTGAAGAGACGTGGATATACCGTGAAGGATCTTCCCTCTAGTGGGGAGGATTTGGTCAAGCAAATCATATTGAGCAGGGCCTTTCCAGAAACTAGGTGGAACTCCCTCGAGGATATCCTCAGGGCTGGCACAGCTGGAACCCTTAGCTACAAAGACTACATGGAATTCTTCAGTACCCTCCCTGAAGAGGCCAGAAAGAGGGTGATTGAAACCTGGGGAGAGCTGAAGCCTGGAACCAGGGAATACATGTTTGACGGCGAGAAGTTCATCATACCTGGTCTCGTTTTCGGCAACGTGTTTGTGGGGGTTCAACCAAAGAGGGTTACGTGGCAGGACGAGGAGAACGCGATCAGGTTAGTTCATAACTCTGATCTGCCCGTTCCCCACTTCTGGTTAGCCTTCTACAGGTGGATAGCTAAGGGATTTGGGGCTGATGTGATAATCCATGTGGGGACCCACGGTACCTTAGAGTTTACGCCCGGTAAGGGGGTGGGATTATCCCCTGCCTGCTTCCCACAAATTTCCGTGGGCGAGTTACCCCACCTTTACATATATTCCATGAACGTGCCTGGGGAGGGCATAACTGCAAAGAGGAGAAGTTACGCAGTTCTAGTGGATCATCTCTCTCCTCCCACCATGTTCGATGAGATACCTGAGGAAGCCAGGAAACTAGAGGACATGATAGAGGAATACGAGGAGGCGGAAAGGGCGGATAACGAGGTTAGGCAGAAGCTGGTACTTAACAAGATCAAGGAGACCGCTGAGAAGATAGGGTTGACAGTGGACTTCACCGATCCAGATAAGGCCACACACGAGATCGAGCACAGGCTCAACATCTTTAAGGATTCAACTATCTCCAAGGGACTTCACGTACTGGGGGATGTGCCATCTGAGGAGGACTTAGCGGAATATGTTGTTACGGCGACGAGATTCGAGGAGGATTCCTTGGTAAAGACGTATGGTAGGGAGAAGGCTAAGGAGATGGTAATCAGTGCCATACAAGGCCAAACTAAGTTACCCGAAAAGGAGAATTACGTCCTCACCAAGGTTCTCGAGTCTGTGAACCTGGAGAGGGAAAGTCTCATGGAGGCGCTAAATGGGAGATTTGTGGAGCCTGGTCCATCGGGCTCAATTACCAGGGGGAGGTATGACGTCCTCCCCACTGGGAGGAACTTCTATGCAGTTGACCTTTGGAAGATACCAACGCAGTCGGCCTGGCAAACGGGTGCCTTGTTAGCTGAGAAATTGATAGATACTTTCTACAGGAAGAACGGCAGGTATCCAAGGGCAATAGGCTTCATACTCTGGTCAACTGACGTTTTCAGATCAGACGGAGAGTTAGTGGCCCAAATTCTCAGGACCCTGGGCGTGACACCTGTGTGGAACCCCATAACCAAGAGGGTTCAGGGAGTTAAACCAATACCATTAGATGAACTCCAGAGACCTAGAATTGACGTGGTAATCAACGTTAGCGGTATCGTTAGGGATAACCTAATGAACATCGTGGAGCTGTTGGACGAGGCAACGCAGTTGGTATCCTCCCTTAACGAGCCAGAAAGCCTCAACTATCCAAGGGCCAACTCCCTCAAATATCACGTGTTCTCAGCTAAGCCAGGGGCTTACGGTTCTGGGGTGAGCCACGCCATAGAGTCTGGGGTGTGGAACCAGGAATCGGAGCTTGGGGACGTGTATCTCGACTGGTTAGGATACGCATATGGGAAAGGGAAGAACGGTATAAGGGCCACAGACTCGTTGAAGAGGGCCATTGAGAACGTGGAAATGATAGTCCACAAGAGGGAGATAGATGAGATAGACATCCTCGACGATAGCTGTAACTACAGCTACGTGGGAGGGCTCTACCTAGCTTGTAAGAAGATAGGCAGGAACCCTGAGCTGATGTATGAGGATACCTCCAATCCCAACAGGCCTCAGCTTAGGCTGTTCAGGGAGGAGATAGAGAGGGTAAGCATTGGAAAGCTTCTCAACGACTCATGGCTTAACTCGCAGATGAGGTTTGGGTACAGGGGAGCCACAGAGATCCTCAAGAAAGTTGAGCATCTTTATGGATGGGCAGCTACCACTAGACTGGTAAATGATCAGATCTTCAATAACGTTGCCTCCAAGATAGTGTTGAATGAACGAATGAGAAACTGGTTCAATGAGGTTAATCCATACGCCCTCGAGGAGATAACGAGGAGGCTGATAGAGGCAAAAAACAGGGGTATATGGAGGCCTTCAAAGGAGATTGACGAGCAACTGTTAAACGTTTACTCGCAGATAGAGGGAGAGCTAGAGTGAGGTCTTTTCCCTTCAGTGCCATCGTGGGTCAAGAGAGATTAAAGAAAGCCCTTCTCCTCGTTGCAGTTGATCCAACCATCACAGGTGTACTGATCAAGGGACCCAAAGGAGTAGCCAAGTCCACGGCTGTAAGGGCTCTGGCCAACCTCTTGCCAGAGATAGAGGTGGTAGCTGATTGCCCCTTTTCCTGCGATCCAGACCATAGGGAGAGAATGTGTAACACGTGCAGGGCGAGGGTAGATCAAGGCCAGAGACTTCCCAGGGCTAGGAGAAGAATGAGGATAGTCGAGTTACCTGTGAGTGCCACCCTCGACAGGGTTGTGGGCACCCTCGACATAAAGAGGGTCCTAAAGGAAGGGGAAAGGGGTCTTGAACCAGGTCTATTGGCCCTCGCGAACAGGGGGATTCTATACATAGACGAAGTGAACTTACTTCCCGACGAGGTGGTGAACGCAATTCTAGATGCCGCAGCCTCTAAGTTTAACGTGGTGGAGAGAGAAGGCATCTCCATCATTCATCCTGCAGATTTCATCCTGATCGGGACCATGAACCCGGAAGAGGGAGAATTAAGGCCACAGCTACTGGATAGATTTGCCATATCCGTGGAGGCAGAGTCCCCTGGGAGCCCTGAGGAGCTCATAGAGATCGCAAAGCGAGTTGAGGAATTTGAGAGAAATCCAGAGGAGTTTCTCTCTAAGTACCGAGAAGAGGAAGCCCAACTCAGGGAGAAAATCCTTAAGGCAAAGGAGATCTTGCCCACAGTTAAAATTCCCGATAAGCTGATGCAATATCTGGCAGAGGAGATTCTGTCTCAATCCTCCAGTACCAGGGCAATGATAGCAGCGGTAAAGGTAGCAAGGGCCCTCGCAGCCCTAAGTGGTAAGACGGAGGTGGATGAGGAGGAAGCGAAGCAAGCCCTGGAATTCGTGTTACATCACAGGGTAAGCGAGAGGCGTGCCTCAGCTGGCTCCAGTAGTCTCCCCAGGAATCAAGGAGAGGTTCAAGGCAACACTACGAGTGACACCAATTCCTCAGGTGGCAGTAGGCAGGAAAAACAGGAACAAGAAATTAACCTCTCAATAAAGCCAGATTTACCCAAGACGAAGTCACCTGGAACTGGCTTCGGAAAAGGTGGAGTATTTGACACCATTAATGGCAGGTTTAGGGGTGGCGGGATTCATCTGGATCTTCACTCCTCCCTGATTAACATGGCCCTAGATCGAAGGAACTGGCTTAACCCAGATGACCTAGTCATGAAGAGCCTGGAGACCCAGGGAGCGATACCCATCCTACTTCTCCTGGACTCTAGCAGGTCCATGGACTTTTCCAGGCGAATTCTAGTCGCAAAGGCCATACTTAGGGAGTTGCTCCAGAAGGCATACCAAGTTAGGAGCAAGGTTGGTCTCGTAACTTTCTCAGGATCGGAGGCCAGATATGACGTTCCCCTAACCAGAAACTTGAGAAAAGTCGAGGAGTTCGTCAACGGGGTTCGTCCTGCTGGTAAGACCCCCATGTCCATGGCCCTGTACCTAGCCTTGCAAATCGTGAACAGGGAGAGGAGATCCAGAAGAAAGCTAAATCCCCTAGTCTTCTTGATCTCGGATGGTAAGGCCAACGTCTCCCTTGGAGGAAATATTCTCCAAGAGCTAGAGTATTTTTCTATCAAGTTAGGTGAAGTTTCTAAGTTCATCGTGATAGACACCGGAAGTCCCTATCAGCCCTCTTTCAATCCCACGCTTGCTGAGAGAGCTCATGGCCTCTTATTACGTGGATCAGATTTTGTAGATAATTTGCACTAGAGGTTAAGGTAAAGTTTAATATCATTTATACCTTTCAGAGACTGATAGCCATGTTCGAGTTAACAAAGGAACAGCTTGAGTACAAGGAGAAAGTGAGGGACTACGCCCAGAAAGTTGTTAGGGAGTACGCCAAGGCTATGGATGAAAAGAATGAAGGAGGAGAGAAGATAGTAAAGGACTTTGGAGAAATGGGACTTCTAGGAATGAAGATTCCACCCCAATATGGTGGCCTGGGGCTAGGTGAGGTAGCCTTCGCCATTGCCACGGAGGAACTGGGTGCGGAGAGTGGCGGAGCGTCACACAGCCTTCATACCCAGCTGAATGCCCTTCAGCTTCTAGTCTCAGTTGGAGGGGACTCAGCCAAGACGTGGATAGAGGAAGGGGTTAAGGGAAAGGAAATTTACGCTGTGGCACTTACAGAGCCTGGTGCTGGATCTGATCTTGGTGCGCTTCAGACGACAGCGAAGTTAGAAGGAAACGAGCTAGTCATTAATGGGGAGAAAATCTTCACGAGTGGGGCATCGTTTTCCACGAAGATGGTAGTTCTGGCAAGGACAAGCGGTAATCCGGGAGATAGGCAGGGCATCTCAATGCTACTTGTGGACACAAAGACCCCTGGGATAGAGGTTCACAAACTAGACCTTATGGGGATCAGGGGAGCTGGAGTCTCCTACGTGAAGTTTAACAATGCTAGGGTTCCAAAGGACTCAATTATAGGCAAGGAAGGAGACGCCTTCAGGGGGGCAATAAAGGCATTGATGGTAAGCAGAAACGGTTATGCCGGTATAGCTGTGGGTATAGCCAGGGGGGCTTTAGAGGATGCAGTTAACAGGGCTGCATCGAGAAAACAATTTGGAAAATCTCTCCTTGAACAGGAGTGGATATCCTTTAACCTAGCAGATGCACTAGTTAAGGTTGAGGCATCAAGGCTACTGACCATCAGGGCAGCCTACATGCTCGACAAGGGAATAGAGGCGTTAACTGAGGCCAGCATGGCCAAGTATATGGCCGCTATAACCGCAGCTGAAGTTAGTAGGACTGCCTTACATATATTTGGAGGACATGGACTAAACAGAGGCTCGAAGGTTGAGAGGCTATATAGGGACGCTAAGATCATGGAGATTGCAGAAGGAACAAATGAGATGCAGCTTATAGCGGTGTCCAGGGCCCTACAGCCTAAGAAATAGGTAGAGAACTAGAAAATTTACTATCAACAGAGGAACAGAGTTTTTAATAAACTCTATAAATCCAAATCCTTTTCCTCCCCTACTTTCTGAAGACTCTGAGATTATCACATTACTAGCTGCTCCTATTAACGTGAAGTTGCCAGCTATTGTGCTACCTGCGGCTAGGGCGAGCCAATCCAGCGGAGACGTGGCACCAGAGGAAATCATCACAGGGATGTATATTGCGACCAGGGGTACGTTGCTAAGCAATTGGCTAACCAGAACGCTTACCAGCATAATGGTAAAGACGGACGACGGGGATGGAAGATAGCGGACTATGGCACTCAGGACCCCGCCCTTTATCATGCCCTCTGTAAACATGAACAATCCTATGAAGAACAAAATGGTAGACCAATCCATCCTCCTAATGATTTCTCTCCTCCTTTTGGAGACTAGGATAAGGATAGACGAAGTGGTAAGGGAACCTAGGACTATGTCTATTCCGAGAAAACTAAGTGAGAAAAATAAAACCACAGTAATACCCAGTAGAGCCAGAGATGTGTAGGCAGTGACAGGGTCCTCTATTTTTTCCTGAAAATGGCCAATCTCTCCGTCACTCTTAAGTTCCTTCCTAAATAGTAGGAGTAAAATGGGATACGATAGAGCAAGATTGATCAGTGTGGGCAGTACCAAGATCATCGCAAACTCGATGAAGGGATTCTTCAGACCGGCATCCAGGGCTATTAGAAGATTTTGTGGGTTTCCGGTGGGGAGCATTACGCTTCCAATTGTAACTCCAAATGCTAGCGCGTACAGGAATGGTTTCTCATCCACCCCAAGTTTCTTACTGCTTTCAAGTATTACTGGCGTCCAGCTAGCCGAGACACCGTCATTGGTCACCAGATTTGACAGCAAACCGGAGAAGAGCAACACCCCAAAAAGAGTTCTAGAGGGCGTCTTGAACTTATTTACAATATAAAATCCTAAGTATTTTAGAAAGCCTGAAACCTCCAGGGCAGAGGCGAAGGTAAAGAGGGTAATGAGGAAAAGGATGACGTCAAGGTTGATAGACGCAAATCCCTCCTGAGGAGTAATAACACCCGTCACTATCATCATTACACCCCCGAAAAACATGGAGGCCCAAGGGGGTATTCCAGAAACTCCCCTAGTTGCTATTAGTGCGTAGGTGACTATAACAACAGCGAACGCTAACAGGTTCATGGCATTAAAGATAAGTAGTCTGATTTAAAGGGCTTCCATTTACGATAAGGGTTCATAATGAGAAGGTTTCTTTCGCAACCGTTGCTAATCACGGCCACGACTTATATGGGAATATGGTACCCAGTGACTCTGTATTCTCAGACCAAGTCTATTTTTCTGCTGGGATTAGCGACCACCCTGTACAATATGAGTAACGCTATTGGTTCCTATTTCTGGGGAGATCTATTGGACAAAACGGAGAGAAGGTTCGAGTACGGGATTTTACTCCCTGTGTCTTTGGCCATCTCGGCTTTCCTTTTGGGAGGGAAACTAGAGGAGAGTCTGCTTGGCTATACCATCACGGGGTTCGCGTCGGCCCTGAACTCGCCACTTTATTCTCTCCTTCTTCTAGAAAATTACAGCTTTGAGGAGATTCCTAAGATGAATTCGAGGCTGTCTCAATTAACTTTGTTGGGAAATGCCGTGGGAAGCATTTCAGCTATTGCTGTGAGCTCATTTCTCTTTCCTCTCTTCGTGTGTGTTGCATCCATTCCTCTTACGGTTATGTCCTTGAGAGGTGCCCACGGTAAAATCAACATAGATAAACCCTCTAGGCTAAGGAGCATAAGGGAGTTAACAGGGGCTTTAACGTCATTCACGGCCTTTAACTTCGGTGCCGAGATATTCTTCACAACCTTTGTTCCCTTCAATTACCTCATGGGAAATCCTGGGTCCTACATTTATGTGAGCTATTTCGTGTTATATTTGCTTGACGAGGGCATCTACTACGTGGCAGGTAAATGGTCCCCTGGGAGGGAGGCCTTCCTGATGTATCTCTCAATCATGGGGCGTGCCATGCTAGTGTTAGGCATATCACTAATTCTGAAACTTGGGATCAGATCAAGTGAAGCAACCATACCACTCTTTGTGACCTTCGGTTCATTCTATCCCTTGTTCGGAACCTCATTCTTCTCGTTCATGTTCAGGAACCTGAAGAGGAACAGGGGATCCATCATAGGAGTATTTAACGCGGTCGAGGACGTGGCTAATATAGGCGGAAGCGCGACGGTCAGCTTTCTAGGAAGTGACCTAAACCTGGACTACCTGGTGGCCTTCTACTCCTTTGCACTATCTGCAGTTACCTTGTATAGCTTCATTACCAGGAGGTTATCTTCCCCTTCTTCTAACTGATTCGTTCCACAGCTCTATTTCATGTGGCGTCTGTGGAACGTATCTGGGCATTTCCTTCTTATTTCCTTGAGGATCTACCCTCACATACGTGAAGTATGCCGTTGTCACATGCTTACACTCCTGTGTGGTTTCATCTAACCTGTTCACGTTTATCAGGAGGTCTATGGACGTCTTGCCTACGTATGTTATCCCCGCGTTCATTTCCACTATATCCCCTAGCCTTATGGGGGAATAGAAGAAAATGTCGGATACTGCAACAGTGACAACTCCGTCCTGATCCGGTCTGTAGTTTTCTATGCCGTTGTATCTTAACGCCAGTGTCCCTCCTAGGTCATCCATGGCCTTGAGGAGCATTCCAGCCGACATCACCCTTCCGTCATAGGTCATGTTTGGGCCGACGAAGATAGTGTTACTCAGCCTATACCTCAAAAAATTGGTTGGGTCCTCAGAACAGGCAATTTCCTTCTTGTTTCTGATTTTCTGAATCTTGTCGTTTCTCCTTTGTATGGCAAGCTCAATTGCCTTTCTTTCTTCCTCCGTCTCACCCATCACCTTCCCATCCACTGGGACAGGCCTGAAGTCCTGGTTAACCTTAACGTAAGTTCCACTTGCTGTTACTATAACCTCAGATCCTCTAGATGCCCTCATTTCCACCTCCATGGATGAATTGCCCACGTACAGAACTCGAGCGTCCACGAAGACTATGTCCCCTAGGTTTGCCCCCTTCTTGAAGAGAACCTGATCTAGGGAGGCCAGTACGGTTAGGCCCTTGCTCACCTTCATGGATGCTAGCATGCCCGCATCTGCCAGGAACTTCAGCATATCGCCCCCGTGAAGCCTTCCCATGAAGTTGGTCTGTTGATAGTGGACCATGTTTATTGTTCTAACTGCGGTATCACTAACCCTTAACAATCAAGTCTACCTCTGAGGCTAACGATCCATAGGAAGGATTGCGTCTAGCCTGAGCCTTGAGTATGTCCCTTAGCTGAATGAGGAGACTTGAAATATCAGACATGACCTTCTTAGCTACGTCGTCTGGTAGCTGTTCCATGGATATTCTCTTCTCCGAAGAAGAGAGAAAGGGGAGATACTCATCCTGTGACGTGGTGATTATGGCCAACCCTCTTCTGTCTATAACGTATTCGTGTGTTCCCTTCTTTCCCACAGTTATTGCAACGTCATCCGAAGGTGGTAACAACTTGCTTATTTCAATCAGCACCTTGATCAAATTCTCCTTTGTTCCACTCAATTTTAACTGATCAAGTGATAATTTCAAGGTTTCCAATCTTTCCATCATGCTCACCTAAGTCCTAGAGAGATCGTAATGGCCAATGGGAGGAGGAACAGGAACCCTGACCTTTAATCTTCCTTGTTTCAGCCATGGCGAAATCATATATGCTACACCATTCCTCTCCCAGCTTAATATTTTCCCCTCTGATCTGGGAACACCTAAACTCTCCGCAATGTCCAGAGATGTCCTGAAAACAAACTTCGTGTTAGCTAACTGAACAATAATATCACTTAGATCGGAGGGATTGTGAGTGGAGAACATGAACCCTATTCTTCTCCTACGGCCTAACCTCATCATTACAGATATCTTTCCCGCAACCCTTCTCACGTAATTGCTGTCCTCCTCCCCTCCCCTGTTTGACGGAAAGAACCTGTGGGCCTCATCTATGATAATGAGCAGTTTACTGTTAATCTCGCCCTTTCTCATCTTGCTCTCCCTAAGCTGGAAGATTCTATCCAGGAAATAGTAGGTGAGTATTTTCTGGGCGAAATCGTCGAGCTCCTGATTGTAGAGGTCAATTGTCAACATCTTAGAGGTGGAAAGTAGGTCTCCCAAGGACGTCCTAGGAGAACGCAGATCAAAAAGTCCAGTTTCCCTGAGCAAGTAGAGCCCACGAAGTATATTTTCACGCGTGCTCTTGTGGACCTGTAGTTTCTCAAAGTTCTCCTCGTTCATGTTCTCAATGAACTCGTCCAGGCTCTCGACGTCCTTCAGCTGAGAGGTAATTATCTTCAGGAAATGGGATGCCTGCTCACTAAAGTATGGGTTTAACTTATGAACTATCCGTCTGTTTTCCCTGAACGACAGGTAGAAGGGGTGGACCTCGGCGCTGGATTTCCAGTAATCTGAGGCGAGTTCAATCCTCCTTCCGCTAATCTGAACATCAATCTTCATCCCCTTCCTCTCTATGTAATTGACTAGGGGTTTGATGTAGAGATCATAGTAGGTCTTGGTTATTTCTTCTTCCGTTCTCTCCTGAGTATACTTCCTTAGCCAACGACTAGTAATCGGAAAGAGAATATCTTCGTGTAGCCCGTTGACTGGACCGTTCAGCTTATTGAAGTCCTCTATCCCTCTCCTAACATGTTCTGAGGTTAAATCAGGTGGGAGGAATGAGTGGTAATAATCCCCTGTGGCATCAAAGATGATCACCTGTTCGTCTTCAACCGTAGTGACCAATGAGGTTATCACGTCCTTAATGAATGAGGTCTTCCCGGCCCCTGTGGTGCCTATGACCAGACTATGAAAATTCAACTCCTCAGGAGGGATACTGACCCTTGCCTCGGAGTTGGAAATGTCCAGGAAACCAAGTTTCAATTTCCCGCGATTGATCCCCATAGCCCTCTCAACCATCTCAGGATAGGGGATTATCACGGGTGACTGGGGTTCAGGTATTATGTCTGCAGGCACAGGTTCTCCTCTACCAAGAGGGTCAAGTCTAGTGAGCATCTCGCACTTAAGTATAACGTTTCCTATCAGGGTTCCTGGATCGTCGTCCTCAACCAGTTTTGGAGTGATGTCAGTTGAGTTGAACAGTGATGACGTGATATCACTTCTCTCATACCCAACAACTTGAAGCAGTATGAACTCTAGAGTTCTAATGTCCACTGCACCCAGAAGGATTCCCATCCTACCAAGGTATTCGTTAGAGTAATACGTTTCAGCATCAACTACTGCGTTTACGTAAAGGCTCTCCTGGTCTATCCTGTTTGGCATGTACTTGGAAATCTTTCCTATCATCTTCCCTAGGCTTACTGCCAAGGCTCTGGCCCTACTGGTTCTCTCCTTCATGCCCTTGTAGAGTTCGTCAATCAAGCTCCCAATCCCTCCAGTCTGCTGTAGAAACTCGACTGAATGCCTTCCCTTGACAACTGCTGGAGTAACATGTTAAACACAGCGTTGGACACCTCCTTGGCCACCTTATCAGCGAAAGCTAGTGGAAGGGGAATTCCATCAGAGGTAATTGGCGTAGATAAAATAATTCCAGGATCAAGGGAATCGGTGAGGCTCTCAACCCTCAACACGGAGAACCTCTCCAGGAAGGGGTGGAAGGGAATTACTACGTAGTTGGAAAATATCTCAGTTCCCTCCTCTTTTCCGTGGAGTGGACCTACCACAAGAGGTTTAAAAGGAGGCTTAAAGTTCTTTTTCACAAGGTGAATTAAGAAGGCTTCATCGTTGGAGAACGAGGCTGGATTCACTTTGTATTTCATGATCATGACTTCTCTGATTTTCCTTTCATTAAGTGATTCAATCAAGACAGTAGAGTGATTTACCCTTTTAACAATCCCAATAAAATTTTTCTGTAGGACTTCCTTTCTTCTCTGAAGGAGTTTATTGGCAACTCTCTTGTTAATGTAAAGGAACTTAGGTAAGAGAGGACCGTCCACCAGGACCAGGGGACTATCCTTCACCTTCTCCAGTGAAGAGGTCTCCAAGGAAAAACGGAGCTCCGTCTCTAACCTAGTTAAGTCTTGTTGAAACGGGTTTCCCTCCATCTGAACCCTGGACACTGCCGGATGAAGAAGAAAGTCCTCTATTTTCTCTGGTCCAGTAAAGGGAGTAGCGAGAGCGATGAAGGGCTCCTGTAGATCAAGACTCATGCTGGGGTCAAATGAGGGGAACATACCCTTAATTCCCCTTAAACTTGAGATTGCAGACACGGAGCTGACCGAAATTAATCCCTGGGAGAGAACAAAGCTCCTGCTACTCCCGTCCACCGCAACGATCTCGGTTGATACCTTGGGTATGCTGTCCACCACCCTTATTATGTCATCGGAAGAGGTAAGGTCAACATCCTGTGCCTGGTCTAGAATGGGGCTAAAGGGCGGGCTCTCCAAATGGAAGATAATGTACTTGGAGACAATGCTATTAAGTAGATCGGATAGCCCGCCTCTCGATGCCATATTACGATATTAACAATTATAGAAATATTTAAATATAATGTATTACTTATGCCCTAAGAAGTTGCCTAGCAGCAACGGTTAGCGGATCCCATACTTGGGAAATAGCTGGCAGGTAACCCATTTCCGCAAAGAACATTTCCTCCACGGTCAACTGCTTCATGAGGGCAACAGAAATGGCATCCAATCTGCCTAATACTTCCTCCCCTCCCACAATTTGTCCACCCAAAATTCTCTTGCTATCCTCATCTGCCACGAGCCTCACGTAAATATCCTTAGCACCTGGATAATACCTGGCCCTAGTTTTTGATTTTATGGTTGCAGAGATCGGCCTGAACCCTACTTCCTTGGCTTCAATCTCGTTTAATCCTACCTTTCCTATGAACATGTCCTGGAATTTAGTAATCATGTTTCCAACTGTACCTGGGAACTCCGTGACCTTGCCCCCTATGTTACTACCAGCCACAAACCCCATCTTGTTCGCGACAGGGGCAAAGGGCATCCAGACTTCCCTTCTTGATACCATGTGAGTGGTCTCTGCCACATCGCCAGCTGCATACACGCCTTTCACGGAAGTCTCCATGCGTGAGTTGGTCTTTATTGCGCCCGTTATGCCTAGCTGAAGCTTTTCCTTAAATATGGCCACATTGGGTGTGACCCCTAGGGCAAGGACTACACCGTCAACTTGGTACTTCCCCCTGTCCGTTTTAACGTAATCCTCTCCAATTTCCTCAGTGCTCTCGTTAAGATGTAACTCAACCTTGCCCTGAACAAGTTTAGTGATCACGTCTCCGAGGTCTTGGTCCAGCATTCTGTTGAGGATGTAAGGCCCCCTGTGAATTAGGACAACCTTCTTCCCCACGGCGCTCAACGCCTCAGCCATTTCCACCCCAAGGATCCCTCCACCTATCACGGCTATCTTGTTCATGGACCACAACCGCTCTCTGATCTCAACCGCGTGAGCTGGATGATGAACGTAATAAACCCTCTTTCCCTTAACGTTGGGTAGCGTCTTGGGCAGAGCTCCAAGAGACACAACCAGCCAATCATATTCAAGCACTTTTCCATTATCTGTTTTTACTACCCTGGAGTTAAGATCAACTTCCTTGGCCACGGTGTTTGTTAACACCTCTATCTTCCTCTCCCTCTCAAAATACGAGGGAGTATAGGTCATGAAGAGGTTCTCGTCATCGAATAAACCTTCGACAAAGTACGGTATCCCACAGGGTGCGTGACTCACCATTTTCGTGGACTCAATAACCGTAATTCTTAGGTCAGGCCTAAGTCTCCTCGCCCTGGATGCGGCGCTCATCCCGGCCGCTCCTCCTCCTAGTACCACTAGACTCTCAGGCATATTCTCTCTGATTACGCCAAGACTTTTATGCATACATGACTAAAGATAAGCCATGAAATCCACAACTAGGATTGGGGAGATTTTAAGTAATTTAGAGAAGACAAGTTTCACTGGTCTCAGCGTGGCTGAGCAGGGCATAGTGAGCTTTACGAGAGCTCAATTGAAAAAGATAATAGAGTTGGCAGAGAAGTTTGAAAAAGGGATCGAGGTTAAGAACTGGGATGAGGCCATAGTTAGCTTCCTGAGTTCTGTTCAGAGAGTAAACCTACTTTACGCTTACCTTATGCAACCCTCAGTCTTGAGCTCATTGCTCTCAGGTAAGATTTGGGACATGGTTGAGAGTGTCCTTGAGGGAATGTCAGAACTGATGGGCGAGTTCATCGTTACCCTAAGGAAGAACCTTAAGGAAATGAACATGGACAATATCTCCGTCTCAATGAACTCGTCTCCTCCATCGTTCAACATTTCCCTTGTGATGAAAAATGCATAATGTTTTCCTAGACTGGGATAAACTTTTTCGAGAAGCTGAAAGGATAGAGGTTCCGGATCTAAAGTGCGATAACGTGATTTACACAGGGATGGGGGCAAGTTACATCCCGGGTGAAATGGCTAAGATCCTTGAACCTCCATTGGACTACCTCGTGTATAATGGAGATCCCTTAAGATTCAAGGCTAGGGGAAAGTTCTCTTTGCTAGCCTTTAGCAGATCCGGAGACAATGTGGAAACCTTGATCGTAACCAGAAAGGCCTTTGAGCTTGGAGCAGACGTCATATGTGTTTCAGCTGGAGGAAAGTTGGCAAACCTGTGCAGAGAGAAGGGCGGAAGGCACGTCAACTTGTCCATGCAGGCCAGGATGAGCAACGGTCAGGATTACCCCACGAGAGTTTGGTTCCCCCTCTTGTTCACGGCTCTCGTTAAGATTCTGAACACGAGGAGTAGCGGGCAGTACAAGATTTCAGAGCTGGCAGAGGGAGTCGAGGAAGGTAAGGAGAGGGCACTCAACCTTGCTAAAAGGCTAGTGGCCAAGATTAGGGGGAGGATTCCGGTATTTTACGGCTCTCTCTACTTTCCCGTAGCAATAAGGTTTAAGCAGGATCTGAATGAGACTGCCAAATATCCAGCCTTCTACGGGCCCATTCCTGAATCTAATCACAATGACCTGGAGGCATACGTCAGGGCACAGAACCTTCAGCCCTTTGTGATTGGGGATCAGGACATTGATTATGTAACGCTTTCCGTGATTAAGGCTGAACAGATAATTCCCACTGGGAGTACACCACTGAAGAACGTGGCCTACTTGGTTCTTCTCTCAGGTCTCACGTCCCTCCTTCTTGCAGAGGAAGACGGATTAACGGAGGAAGAGGCCTTCAGCGACAGCAACCTTAAAATTGCAAGGAAACTGGCAAACTTAATCCTGAAGTGATGGGAGTTGCAAGTATTTAATACACTAGGAAAGAGGCTCCAAAGCTTTGAGCCACACGAGCCCAATACTGTGAAAATGTACGTGTGCGGTCCCACAGTTTACGATGAGGTTCATATTGGACATGGTAGGACCTTTGTGGCCTTCGATGCCATGAGCAGGTATCTAAGGGTAAAGGGTTACAACGTAATAAGGGTTCAGAACATCACGGACATAGACGACAAAATAATCAATAAGGCAAGGGAACTGGGGAAGAGTTGGAACGAAGTTTCAGAATACTACTCGAAGAGCTACCTGGAACACATCGGTGCCCTCAAGGTAAAGATAGACATGCATCCTAAGGTCACTACCCACATCAATGAGATCATTGACTTCGTTCAAAGGTTGATTGACAATGGGCATGCCTACGTTGCCAACGGGAGCGTCTATTTTGATGTGGATACTTATCCGGGTTATGGAGAGTTATCCAATGTGAAGAAGGAGGAGTGGGATCAGGGGGAGGAGATAGTTAAGGAGAAAAGACACCCATACGACTTCGCACTCTGGAAGGCATATAAGCCTGGAGAGCCCTACTGGGAGTCTCCTTGGGGTAAGGGTAGACCTGGATGGCATATAGAGTGCTCCACCATGTCCACGAGGTATCTGGGGACAAAGATCGATATTCACGGTGGAGGAATGGACCTAGTGTTTCCCCATCACGAGAACGAGAGAGCTCAAACCGAATCGCTCACTGGATCAACTTGGGTAAAGTATTGGATGCATGTGGCCTTTCTCACAATAAGGAAGGAAAAGATGTCCAAATCTAAGGGCAACATTGTCCCGCTTAAGGAGGCACTGAGCAAGTATGGACCATCTACGCTGAGGTACTGGTTTCTATCCTCCCAGTACAGGAACCCCATAGAGTATAGCGAAGAGATCCTGGAACAAAGCTCTAGGTCCCTCCAGAGGCTTAAGGACGCCATATCCGTACTGAGGAAAATAATTCAAAAGGGACCAGCCCACTACGCGAAGGAAGAGGACGTAAAAGTCCAGGAGGAAGTAATAAGGGCGATCTCAAGGTTCGACGAACACATGGAGAACGATTTTGATACGTCTAACGCATTGACATCAATTCACGAAATAGCCTCAATAGTTTTCTCAAAGCTCCAATACAGCGAAGACGTGTTTGGGGCTTTAATAGCGCTGGACGGATTCAGGAAGTTCAATGAGGTCTTCGCAGTTATGGATGAGGAATTTTCAGCGGAGCTAGATAGGTTAACCAAGGTGATTGACGCAGTGATCGAAGTTAGGAATTACTTGAGAAAGAAACAAATGTATGATCTATCTGACCAGATAAGGGATATACTCTCCAAGAGCGGGGTAAAAATACTGGACTCCAAGGAAGGCTCTACTTGGAGATTTCAGTGATCAGATAGGGCATCTTTTCCCCTTTCCAAAACCTCTCCAGCATCTCTAGCGTGGTGGAGCTTACGTCAAGTTTTCTTATCTCCTCAAGGGAGAAGAACCTAGCGTCGCCTGCGTCGGACGAGGCCTTCAGTTTTCCTCCCACAACTTCAGAGATGAAGTCCAGGATCACATAATGATAGCCCTCCCTAAACACCTCAACGACGGCCATCAAGACCCTTGGTTCCACCTGCAATCCCGTTTCCTCGATAGTTTCCCTAATTACAGCCTCCCTTATGGATTCTCCATATTCTACCTTACCTCCAGGAACGGCCCACCTATCCTGGTTAGGGGGATGTAATCTCCTCACCAATAGTACCTTATCCAGGTTGAAAATTACTGATCCTACCGCAACTAAAGGTCTCTGCATGCTTTTAAGTGGGGATAAAAGTTATTAAAGCAACGCAGTGTTCTATACTGATGTCGCAATTGAGGCTCGTAATGGCGCTGTTAGTAGCTTTAACTTTCACCTTAACTCTAGCTCCACTGGTTAACGCTCTCCAGTTCTATCCCAATGGGAATCAGCCCGTTCCGTATCAAGTACCAACAAAGCTTACGTACTCGCTCAAGGTCTATAACAGTACTAAGGTTGACAATTCCACGACTGTCTCTCTAGTTGAGAGCGCTGTGATTAATTACCAAGTGACTTCGCTTAATGGTACATGGGTTAAGGTTAACGTAAATTCCAACTATACTCCTGCGAAGAACGTCACGTTAATACAGCCAGGAAGTTACGTTGTAAACTATGCCTTAGATCCGCTCAACCTTAGTTATCCTTATATTTACCCAGGATTCCTGTCTAACTCTACCTCTTATGCCATCGAGTCAAACGTTTCCACAGTGATTTTATCCTTTGTTAACTCGACCAGTAACAACGTAACAGGACAAACAGTTTATAGGTACTCTGAACTGTCCCCTGTTACCTCTTCACTATTAGTATTACCCTCCGGTTTGGTTCAAACTATTAACAGGACCGTGTCCGGTCTCGACTTTGTTATGAATCTCACAGGCTATCAACTATCCAACGCTCTACAACCAACCAATTTCACCAGTAGGCCAGGATACGTTTACGTTAACATGACATATTCGAATTTCTCAGCAACCTACCAACCCTCCGGGTACGTGGAATACGTTTATCCCGCTCTTCTTCCTGGAAACCTCCTTTTGATGGTCCAGTATAACATCAATGAATTGAACGCCTTCCCTCTTGGCGGTTATACGTCGGTGAATGGCCAACTGGTGAACTTCATTATTCAGGTGGGAACACCTACCACCCTGGTCACTAACTTCATCAATAACGCGAACGGCACACTGACATGGAACTCGCTCAAACTGTCTTACGTGGGTAACGTAACCAAGTCGGTTCAGGGTACCACGTTCAACTTGGAGGAGTACACATCTAAGGTAACTAAGGGAAACATTACCTTTGCTACTGCTACGATCTACGCGTTGAAGAACATGGTAGTTGAGGTAAACTACAATCAAACATTCCCATCTTTCTCCAGTTATAAGCTAGAGTTCATCAATGGCTCCTACATAAATCCCAGTCTTCACTTCCCCTACCTAACAGGATATCAGAACACAACTCTGCCCTATAAACCGGTTAACCCCTCTGAGTCCTTCACCATAGCCGTTGTGGTTACCCTAATTGTTATTGCAATTCTTGTAATTCTACATAGGAGATAGAGCTCGGGCATAAGTAATTAAAGTATAGCAGGGGAAAACTTTTTTAATAATCCTTCATGACTAATTATTAATGACTTCGGTAGAAGAAGTTTTAACTTCGAATTTATATACACAACAAACTAAAAAATTATATAAAATAGGGGAGATCCTGGGGCTCCATGAGGATCAACTAACTGCTCTTTCCACCCCTGAAAGGGTAATTCAAGTAAAGATACAGATTAAGGGAAAAGACGGCACGATTAAGACCTTCACCGGTTGGAGATCTCAGCATAACAGCGCGCTGGGTCCTTACAAGGGAGGAGTTAGATTCCACCCCAACGTTACGCAAGACGAAGTTATAGCCCTATCAATGATAATGACTTGGAAGAATTCGCTTCTCCAGCTTCCCTACGGCGGAGGTAAGGCTGGGGTTAGGGTAGATCCTAAGTCCCTAAGTAAAGAGGAGTTGGAACAGTTATCTAGGAACTTCATTGATGCCATCTACAAGTATATTGGTAGCGATATAGACGTACCTGCGCCTGACGTAAACACGGACTCACAGATAATGTCATGGTTCCTCGACGAGTATACAAAGATTTCAGGTAAGATAGACCCAGCTACCTTCACGGGAAAACCCATAGATCTAGGAGGACTTGCAGTTAGGGAGTTCAGCACTGGTCTTGGGGTGGTCCATACTGCAAAGCTCGCTGCTGAGAAATTTCTGGGGGGATTAGAGGGTAGGAAGGTAATCATCCAAGGATTTGGTAATCTGGGAAGTTTCGCTGCGAAGTTCTTTGAGGAGAACGGCGCCATAGTCATAGGCGTGAGCGATTCGAAGGGTGGAGTAATAGATCCCAACGGGCTAAGTTACTCGAAGTTAGAAGAGGTGAAAAAGAGCACTGGCTCTGTAGTTAACTATCCATCGGGAAAGAAAGTTACCAATGATGAGCTACTCATAACCGAAACTGACATACTCGTTCCCGCAGCACTTGAGAACGTGATCCATAAATACAATGCCCCTAAGATAAAGGCCAAGCTTATTGTTGAGGGGGCCAATGGACCATTAACAGCCGATGCAGACGCCATCCTTAAGGAGAGAGGAATTCCAGTGGTTCCCGATATTTTGGCGAACTCTGGGGGAGTTGTGGGGAGCTATGTGGAATGGGCCAACAACAGAATGGGTGAGATAATAAATGAGGAAGACGCCAAGAAACTAATACTCAGCAGGATGGAGAAGGCGTTTAGCGAGGTGTATAACAAGTACAACTCGCTGAGTGACCAAGACCTGAGGACTGCGGCTATGGTGGTAGCGGTAGAAAGAGTAGTAAGGGCGATGAAGGTTAGAGGGTTAATATAAAGGGGAGAACGAATAGTAAAACCAGAATAATAGTTATCAATAAGGCTACAATTAACATCCATTTCTCAATTTTTTTAGAACTTCCAAAAATGATAGGGATAGGGCCGATGAATATTATCCCTCCGGCCTCCGTTTTTCTCTCCCCCTCTTTAGTCTCTTCTTCTCCCTGTCTCATAGCCCTAACTGCTGTTAAGATTACGTCTGCGAAAACTAGAATGAACCCAAGAAATATCAACAAAAGGGCTACAGATATTAGATCCATGAGTACTAGATAACCTGCGCAGTTTTAATTTTATTCACGAGGATTTCCATCTCCTTGGGGATCTCAATGGAATCTATTCTAGATATTATGTCACCTATAGACGATCTCATGGTACCATAATCGAGTCCTCTCCTCTTAAGAACGTTTATTAACCACCTGGCGTTGTCTTCCCGAGACAGGTCCCTCATTTCCTTTTCATCTGGATAAATCCCTATTCTCTTGAGTGCCTCTAACATTCCGCTCTTACTGTAAAATGACTCTACCTCCCTGGTAAGGGGAAGACAGGAGTCCTTTAACTCTATGTCTATTTTGTCACAAAGGCCTAGGAACAGCATGTCAAGTTTCAGCATGTTCCTTAACTTAAGCCAGGTCTGCAACTCCAGTTCATTCCTCACCGTGTATATAACAATTCCGTTGTACTCTGGATTCACGTTCAATTTCCTGAGCCAATTCAGGATTACGTTTGGCTCGGCCATTTCACTCGTCACTATAATAGTCTTGTTAAAGAGAAGATCACTGATATTTACGTTAAGAATAGAGAAGGCCGATTTTACATCCTCCGTGGGCTGGAAGTTGACAGCCTTAGACGCAGTCTGACCCCTTCTCAGAACTATGAAGCTATCCACATCGGAGGATACAATAAAGGGAGAATGTGTCGTCATGAAAACCTGTAGAACATCGCTTTCAGTCCACGACTTCAAGAGCTTCGCCATCTTATACTGCATGATGGGATGCATGTTCACCTCTGGTTCCTCTATCAGGAGTATCTTGTTTCCGCTCAACCATATTACGAAAAGGATAAGAATTATTCTCTGAAATCCGCTAGCAGCTAAGTCAATGTAGATTGGCAAATTATACACGTTTAGAACTAGTTTCTTCGAATCCCAGATCTCTATTCCCTTTACCTCTGGAATAGTGTTGCTCACCAGATTCGCAAAGTCATACCAATACTTTCTCAAGCTGATGGGCGATCTGTTCAGTCCAATAATTCTGTTGAGTACGTCATCAAAGTAGTTCTGATCGAAAATGGGAACATACTCAACTTGACTTGAGGCGTAGTCCAACAGCTTTTTGGCCTGGTCTATTTCATCCTTAGATGGGACTGATCCATTTATTCTGATGAGGTCCACGTCCCACTCAAGGTATCCATTGATATACCTCAACTTGTTCACTAGGTCGATGTTCATGGGCATACTCTTTCCCACAACTTTCTCAACTTCCTTCTCACTAAACTGTAACCTGCCTCCTAAAAGAATGGGTTTGCTCGTATCGTAACTGTTCCACATTAACAGGTATTCCTGATTCTTATCCTCTATTGATCTCTTCTCAATACCCGCTGACAGGTTCTTTATGTACAGGTAGATTGCCGTCAGCAGGTTAGTTTTGCCGTAACCGTTAAACCCTACAATTACATTGAAGCCTCCGACGTCCCTTAATTCAACTGACTCCAAACTCCTGAAGTTATTAGCGTAGAACTCAGCTAGCCTCAACAGTATCACTAGAGAGTATTACTCCTTAGATTGATATAACCATTGGGCCCTTAATACTCGTTAATTCCTAATGAAGAGAAAAAAGGCAGTATTATCAGCCAAATGTCTTTAAAGGGTTGTCCTGATCAGTCCCCCATCCACGGGGATGAGGGTTCCAGTGACGTATGTGGATAGGGAAGAGCTCAAGAAGACGATAACGTTAGCAACTTCCTCTGGAAGGCCTATCCTATTTAGCGGGACTTCCTTGACAATCTCAGATATAACCTGTTCCTCGGTCTTCCCCTCTCTTCTAGCCCTATCCCGGGCTAACTGATTAACTCTCTCTGTAAGAGTCCAGCCTGGCATGACCCCATTAACGAGAATTCCCTTAGGACCTAGTTCCCTGGAGGCTGACTTAATGAGACCTGCAAGGGATAGCCTAACAACGTTGGAGAGGTCCAGGTTATCGATTGGTTGTTTTAGGGTCATAGAGGTCGAAAGAATTATCCTGCCACCTGGTTTCATGTACTTGGCAGATTCCCTCGTAACGACAACTGCGCTCATTAATAGTAAATTGAATGCATCCATCCAGTCCTTATCCGTGAGCTCAAGAAGGTTACCTGGCTTTGGACTTCCAGTGACGTATACCGTTACATCCAACCCATTCATGGTATCGTGGGCCGTCTTCACAAGTTCGTTAGCCTCATTTGGTTTAGTCAAGTCTGCCTGGACCATGTAAACTTGACCCAAGTTTCTCAGTTTCTCGTAGGCAGATTTCAACGTTTCGAGGTTATGGGACGAAATGGTGACTACAGCCCCTTCCTCCAGAAACCTTTTTGCTGTGGCGAAACCTATCCCCTTGCTTGAGGCGGTTACAAGAACCCTTTTACCCCTTATTCCCAGATCCATCTAGATTCAGAAACTTATCAAGAGTTGTAGCTTTTGAACCTGTTGAAACGAGTTTGGAGAGCCTTTGAAAATCCTCCTCTAAATCTCGTTTAAGAGGAGGATTGTAAAGAGCGGCAGCAGGGTGATACGCCGGAAAAACGGTAACTGTACCATACCCCAGGTCCAGGTAAAAAGGTTTTCCGTGACAACGTGATATAGGAGTCAGAGGCAATCCTGCTAATGTCTGGAAAAATCCTGTGGAATGCCTTCCGAGAGTCACAATCACCTTTGGTTTGATGAGCCTTATCTGCGTAAGGAGGTAAGGTGAACAAGCCTCGATTTCCTCCTTCTCTGGATCCCTGTTATTTGGCGGTCTGCATTTTACTATGTTGGTAATGTAAATCTCGGAGCGATCTCTCCTCAAGTACTTTCGGATTAGGTCGGTCAATAATTGACCAGCTAAACCCACGAAAGGTCTGCCAGTTTCATCCTCTTTAGCTCCAGGCGCCTCTCCAACGAAAACTACGTCACTGGTTGGATTTCCTTCCCCCGGAACCGCATGGATCCTAGTTCTAGATAGGGAGCATTTATGGCAAGCTATGACCTGGTTGCTAATGTCCTGCAACGAACTCATTTCTTTCCTTCATTACATTCCCAATTTTTATGTCCTTAGTCATGAAGGAAATCCCAGTCATAACTACAGCCAGAAGAGTTGCAATCAGATAAATGAGGCTAAAGGCCTGGTCCGAAGGAATAATGACCGGGTAATAGACTGTAGTTCCTCCTACCGGTATGATCTCCACGATACTGCTTTGATAAGTTCCCATAATAGCTCCGGCTACAGATGGACCTATTGTTCCTCCTACCAACCTGAAGACTGTATTAATAGAAGTGGCTGTCCCCATGACCTGTCTCTCCACAGAAAAGGTAAGCAAGTTAACTAGGCTCACGTTCAGAAGCGTAGCACTTAACATTGCCAAAGTAGCGAAGGTAATCACAAGGTTAATTGACTGTGATCCCCCTGCAGACGTTAACACTGAAAGAACTAGATACACCGGAATTAGTGCAGTGGAACCAACTATCATCACTTTTCTTGGTCCGCTTCTAGATATTGCCTTTCCTGCGAGGGGTCCACCCACCAACTGGATAAGAGCTGTGGGTAGTAGGGCAAGCCCCGTTGCCTGGATATCTAGCCCAAACCCAACTGGATTGGGCTCCTCAAACAAGTAAGTTAAGGTTTGGGACCCCATAAATATTGCAAATCCTGCAACTACTGCGGCCACGTTAGCGACAAGAACATTTCTTCTCTTCAATAGCTTCACGGATATTAATGGAAATGGCGTAACACTCTGAAGATAGATGAACGTGGCAAAAGTAATCATGGAGAGAAGGAGGGTACCTATGGTAAGGGGTGATGACCAACCCCAGGTAGGAGCCTCACTGAAACCCAGGATTAAGGAGGCCAACGAAATCGAGAGTACTCCTGCTCCAACGAAGTCGATCTTGGTATTTGGGTTCTTGAACCTAGACTCCCTTATCTGTGTGGAGGTCAGTATTGCCATCAGGGCCACGAATGGTATAACAGTGTGATATGTATACTGCCATCCAAAATTTTGTGAAATGTATGCACCTATGGGAAGGGCTATTGCAGATCCTGCCCCAAACATAGCGCTAACTATACCTTGAGCAGTAGGAACTAGTTTTGGAGGGAACTCTTCCCTTATTAGGCTGAAGGCTAACGGAAACATGGCAAGACCTAGTCCCTGAATAGCTCTAGCAAATATCAGGAAGCCGAAACTCGGTGCAAATCCTGTCAAGGTAACACCCACAGCATAAATCCAGATGATCATGGTAAGGACTCTTTTCTTCCCAAACATATCTCCCAGTTTCCCTGCTATGGGATTCATGACCGATCCTGTAAGGAGATACACTGTTAGAACCCAGCTAACTTGGGCAGCGTTGACGCCAAAGTCATCTTCAATTTTCACAAGAGAGGGAATCAACATTCCCTCTGTATACATCACAACTATGGCTAAGGGAGCCAGAATGCTCAAAGCCCTATATGCATATTTTAGATCATAATCCTTATCTTCACTAGACTTGTCCTTGGGAACTTCCATGGCGACTAGATATATCTAAAAGAGGTTTTAAGCTTGAGTGAGTTTCAGTTTATCGACCCTCACGTCACTAATCTGATTATGTCGGCGTCATCATTGTACCCCGCCCGGCTGAGGACTCTCATCAACCGGTTTCACCGACTCAAGCCCTGATAAAGGGCGGGGCCTTCTTGCTCTTTTAATGATCCTGTATATATAAGCTATTAGGACCATTTGTCCAAAATCAACCTGAATCGCTGAGGCTCCATTATACTTTATCAAGAAGAGAAAGGGCAACACGGTTATCTGTGGGTGCCACACCAGCCAAAGCACATAATAGTTGAAATAATTGAGGAAGACGAACGATAGAGCGGAGGAATCTATTATCAAGTTTTTGAAAAGGCCCCTAGACCCCCAGAAAAGAATGCTCGACACTATGAAAATAAGAAGGTTAATGAATGCAATGAAGGAAATTCCTACCGGTACCCCTAGGTTATAATATGCCCCATCGGACGCGTAAACTTTAGGTTCATCGAGTGGTGCCACTCCCCCAAAGGGGAAGGTAATCAGAATAAGGGCAATAGCTCCGCCTATTGAATACAAGATATATGTCTTAGTGTTAATTTCTTTTCCAGGTCCTGACGTCATGACACATCCTAATGTGGATATAATTGGAACATGAGTTATTTATCCTCTATCCACATTATACGAGAGATGTCGATCCCGAAGAAATTTTATCAATTGCAGGACCTCATCCTGCTAAGGACGTCCCTGGAGAAGGTAAAATTGCACGTAGATGAGAGGAAGGATAAAACCGTTTATCAATGGGTTAACAAGGAGCTTACGGAGTTTCACAGGAAACATGACAAGATAGGTTGCAAGGAGCAAGGTGATGAGATCATTAGGGGTATAAGGGAGGAAAGATGGGAACTAATCAAGATAAATGTAGATTCGTGTTTGAAATTCCTTAAAGAGGAGATAGAAAAAATATATAGGGAAATGGCAGATTCCAATGTTAATGTATGAGCAAGTATAGCCCCTTGTAATTTTCGACCATGATGTATATTGCTACGGCGATAATAATCAAGGCGAAAGCCTTCCTCAGGGTTCCTCTCGGCAATCTAGAGGCAACCGATGCTCCCCCATACCCTCCTAGAATTCCCCCTACTAGATAGAGCACGCTAATTACAGGTAGAACGTATCCGTACATTGAATAGACTGTCGCTGAAGTGATTCCGAAGGTCCCAACAGCAATGAGGGAGGTCCCAACAGCCTTAATCATGCAAAGACCAGTACTGAATAGTAAACCAGGAACAATGAGGAAACCTCCTCCTATACCGAAAAATCCTGAGGCGAATCCCACAAGAAGGCCCGTGGGTATAACCTTTACCAGCGAAAGTCTAGCTAACCCGCCCTCCGAGGCTGTCTTTACCCTATCTGCGGACCTCTGCCTCAACATTAACAGAGCCACACCAATCATTAGGATCCCGAAGAAAAACAGCAAGGATTTTCCAGGCGTTATATGACTTACGTAACTTCCCAGAGTGGCTCCCGCAACGCCCGGAATAGTGAACGTTATACCCTCAAGAAGCTTTACGTTTCCTCTCCTGAAATGCATGTAACTATTTATGTATGCGTTCAGACCTACAGCCAGGGCTGTAGTGCCTAGTGCAATGTGGTCCACGAAGTTTGTGTACTGTGCTGCGAGCGTAGGAGAAGTGGAGTATTGGGGAGGAATACTAGCCAGACCAACGAAATATAGAAGAAGCGGAACAGCTAGAATGGATCCACCTCCTCCTATTAGTCCTAAGCTGAATCCTACCAAAACTCCTGCTATGACTGCAAGGAAGTATTGTAAAGGAGAAAGTAGTACTTCAATCATAAACCTTATTCTAGTTAAAACTTTAAAAAGTTTCCTTTGATCAAAATGTAGACCACAATAATAATTGCAGTTATTGCCGCCACGCCGTAAAGGTACTTATCAAGAACCGAAATGATACTCTGCCATGTACTAGAGAAGTATATCCCAATATAGACTAGTATCGTATCCCATATCAAGTGACCTGCGAATGTGGCAAATATGAATAGAGGTAGTCTCATCTTGCTTAGTCCAGCAGGGAAGGAGATAAGTGCCCTAAAGGCTGGAATAAACCTGAAAAAGAACACAGACTGCGTACCGTACTTAGCAAACCATCTTGATAGTGCATCCAATTTTTCAGGAGTGAGTTTGAATAACTTGCCGTATCTATGGAGGAAGGGAACTCCTAGTTTAAGGGCGATATAATAATCAATTAACGATCCAACCAAGCTACCTACCGTGCCTACTATGATACCTAGATATGGGTCAAGTAATCCCTTTGTGGAATAGTAACCCACTAAGGGCATCACTATTTCGCTTGGGATTGGAAGTGACATTCCCTCCAAGATCATTAGGGCGAATATGTAAATGTAAGACGGTTGTACGCTTATCACGGAATTCCATTCCCATGAGGGCATTTATTAGGTTTTCCGAGATATTCATAGAGCTTCTCGATTATCTCGTCTGGAACTTTTAGTTCAAACTGTTTCGAGTAACTGCAGGCGGTCTCTGGATCAATCCCAACCCTGACTAGAAGAGACTCAATAACCCTGTGGGCCCTCAAGGCCTTAGTTAGGCTTCTCCTCCCCTCCTCAGTGATATAGATGTTGCTGTTCTCCTTCGAGATAAGACCTTTTTTCTCTAGATGTTTCAGTTCCTCAAAGGCACTTGCAGGGGAAACTTCGATTTGCTTTGCTATTATGGATAATTTACCAGGCTGGCCCTTATCATTCATTTCCCTTATTGCCGAAAGGTAAACAATCTCCCTTTCGCTTATGTCCATCACTCTTATAGTAGTAAAGTAAAGTAAAAAGTCTTTACACATGAATCCAGTAGTAGTTTCGCTTCTCTACATCGGTATCATGCTAGTTGCAGCAAAGCTGATGGAAGCTGGGTTCTCTAGACTAGGATTAACTCCGTTTGTTGGTGCCATAGTGGCCGGGATAATCTTGGGAAGAGGAGTTCTAGGGATAATTGAACTGAACAGTATCATATCATTTGTTACGTCTCTGGGAATAGTGTTCCTTCTCTTCCTCGCTGGTGCGGAGGAGTTCGGAGGGGAAATACAGTTTGATTACAAGGTCTTCATCTCCTCCATAGTTCTCCTAGTAATTCCCTTCATCGTGATCGCAGGTTACCTATTCATGGTTCACGTTACGTCGTCACTGGTAATCCTCTTTCCCCTCATAATGACGAGCGTAGGTCCCCTAACCAGACTCCTAATGGACACTGGACTTGTAAAAACGGATGTTGGGCGTAAACTATTTTACCAAGGTACACTTGTTGAGATAATCTCAGTCATTCTCTTCGCAATAGTATCTAAGTCCAGCGAACCAGCCCAAATCGTCAGGCAGACCTTAGAAATAGTAATACTATTTCTGATAATTATCTTCATAGGCCCCAGGATAGCAAAGGCTTTGGAGGGAATAGAGGGATTCATAAAGGTAAGGGAAGTGGAGCTAGCTTTCCTCCTTTCCGTTATAATGGTCACAGGATACGTGGCCGAGATATTTGGGTTCAACTCAGCCATAGCTGCCCTCTTTCTGGGTTTTCTGCTGAGGAATTACCTTGAGGATAGGCCTGATTTAAGGGAGAAAATGCATGGTTTAACCTATGGTTTCTTTGAACCTTTGTTCTTCGTGAGCATAGGGCTCTACTTTGCACCCTTAAACGTCTACATCGCCTCCATAGGTCTCACTCTAGCCTTGTTGGTGTTTTTCTCAAAGTTCGTCTCAGGTTATATCTCTTCCTACCTCGTAAAGCAAGAGGGGGTAATTAATGGACTGGGCGTTACGACGAAGGGAGGCGTTGACTCATCTCTTCTGATCTCAGCTCTAGTCTCCGGGTATCTAGGCCAGACTCAGTACTCCTACTCCGCATTGGCAATAACCCTCATTGCTCTCGTCGTGCCACTCCTATTCAAGGCAAAGGTTAAGGGAGTTGGAAGGGAGATAGAGAACAGGCCAGGGTTCAACCAGAAACTTGGGCATATACCTGGTATAACTCCCCTCTACGTAAATGCGGAAACCACATTGAGAGAGACAATTGACAGAATGACGGAGAGAGGAGCTAGAGCCATAATAGTCGTGGATGATGAGATGAGGCCTATGGGACACATCACTGTACAGCAGTTATTGGAGATAGATCCATCTATGTACTCTGTGCTGAGGGCGGGAGATCTGGAGCTGAACGAAACAGTGATAATGGATGAGTCGCAAAAAGTTATTGATGCACTAAGGAAATTTAGATCCACAGAGTCCGCGGTGATAGCTGTAGTTAACAGGGAAGGCAAACTCGTTCAGACAATCTACGAGAGGGAACTTCTAAGAATTCTTAACTCCATTTGAACATTTCACGCTTCTCCTCAGCCGGGAATAATCCTTTCATCCCTCAACCTACATCGATTTCATCATTTAGAGTCCGAACTCCTTCAACGTTGCGTATATTACCCCCTCACGATTTATGTCTTCCTGGAGTGGTTCCCTAACTCTTCCCACGTATATACCCCTATATCTAAGGGCAATCTTAACTCCTGCAGGGTAATCTTCTCCAGATACCGCAGATGCCAACTTTATGACCTTATACTGGTCCTCCATGGCCTTCAAGATATCGCCCTTTTCGAAGGAATCAAAAATGTTCTTCACAAATTCTGGAGCGAAGTTAGCTACTGCGGTTACTACCCCGTCACCACCATACATCAGAGATGGGAGGATGAGGTGCTCAGTGCCCATGAATATCTCAAATTCTCTATGATCCTGCTTTAATCTTGTATACTCGTTAAATGAGACTAAGTCGTTGGTAGTGTATTTCATTCCCTGTATAATGCCCTCCTCTGCCATTTTCCTAGTGAGGTTGAGCTCTATGTTATATCCAACGTAACTGGGTATGTTATAAACGTAGACTGGAATACCTATCTTGGAAATGGATTCAAAGAACTTGAAGAGTCCAAGTTCTGATGGCCTGTGATAGATGGGTGGAAGCGAGAATATCTTTGAGGCACCCATATCGACGATCTCCTTAGCCAGCTTCACTGCGTTGTCAGTGGACTCCTCGTTTATTCCAATGATAGCCTTGTTCCCTAGGGTCTCTATTGACGCCTTAGCCACAGCTAGCTTCTCGGAATAAGTGAGCATCTTACATTCTCCAGTGGTACCCATCACCCAGAAACCCGTTGCACCTCTGCTCAGGTCAAAATTGTAAAGGGTCCTTAACCCCTCTAGGTCCAGGTTCCCTTTCTCATCGAAGGGTGTAACGTTAGCAACAATAATCTGTTTCATGTAAATACCTAGAATGTGGTGCATAATAAGTTCAAGCTGGTACAGCACTCCAGGATCAACTCTTTGCCGGTAAGATATCTCTATTCTAAATCTCGTTAAGACTGAGTTAATACAGAATTTGTCGTCTCTAGTCTATTAGAGATTGAAGAATCTTTGTGGGCTTACTTTTGGCACTTAAAATTGGCTCGCATACCTTTCTCTAATCACACAGAGAAAATTTATTCAATAACCACTTCTACATATTCTGTGTGACAATGGTTCCAAACTGGGATCCAAAGTTCTCCAGGAGGCACATTGTTTAGCTGTAATGTTACAGTTATTGAGACGTTATTTTGTGTAAAATCCTCTTGGAATTCCACAACCCTGTAAAACTTGTTGTCGCCAACCATATGGACAAAGCCGTTACCAGCAAGCGTGACCGTGAATGTGACTGTCCCGTTAGGCGAAGAAGTCATGTTGATTGGATAAACGTGGATAGTGTTGGGACATACAAAAAACGAATAATTATCCACAGTGTATGTCACCGTGTTCTCAATAGATGAAGTAAAGTTGAGGTTCATATATGAACTATTTCCAGAAGACGCCATGGGGGGCGAGAAGATCACCTGATGCTGGCTTCCCCCAAAGTATATCCCTGTCTCCATGTCATCTCTGAAACTCCTATCGTGAAAGGGATAAAATGGTAGGCTGGCTATCATTATGGAAAGATAAGCCAGAGCCACTGCCATTATGATGCCAGCCAGCATCAGAAGTCCTGTTCTCACAAATCATTGATTCCTTGCTAGGATTATATACTTAATCCAAATCTAGCCCTCTTTATGAGGTAAGGCATTTATTCCCTTGAGAGTAACGGTTCATTTATGAGGCTCCTGATCAATGGAGGCTTACCACACGACTCAGGGAAGACTAGGTTTGGGCTTACTCTCATCTCCCTCCTCAGGGAGGTTGGAATAAACCTTTTTCCCATGAAACCTGTGGCAGGACATAACGGCTGGTATAGCTACTCAACGTTGACGCGGAGCATGGAACTTGGTGTACTCGTGGGCAATGACGCCCTAAATTACTACGAAAATACGGGGGAGAGTATCGAGGAAATTAATCCGTTCGCAGTTTTGTTTTTCCCTGTGGATCCTGAAAGCATCGAGCGGAACTTCCCCTATTACCTCTCTTTAATGGACAGGGGTTATCCCGTCATGATGAGAATGACCGTTGAACAAAAGAGAATGTACCTTCGAGCCCCCTCTCGCTTGATTTCATCCTCCATGAGGGATGTACTCGAGAGGCTGATTTCAAGGTTTGATCCAGTTCCAGTGGAGGAACGCGAGATGTGGAGACTCATAGAAAATTCGGGGGAGATCGTGCATAACAACGTTATCAGTGCATTGAATCGTCACAAGAATGTTCTTATCGAGTCATACAATAATGCCTCCTGTCCTACATATTATCCACCAGGGGTAGACTACGTTATCACCATTGTCCCTGGAAGAGCCTATGTCTTCGACGGACGGGAGTACTCTAAGTTCCTCAGTCTATCCTCTCTTCCGCCTTGGTTGATTAAGACAGAGGAGGCATTCAAATTCCTCAAACCAGAGACCTATACCCTGGAATTAGCGACATCTAGAAGTCCTGCACTCATAGATTTCTTGATAAAAAAGGAAATTATTTAGTCTTGGCGATCTTACCTAGTTCCTTTATAATACCAAAGAGAAGCCCTAAACCGTTTTGCACTTCTGGATCCTTCATCATTCTGTAAATGTCTATAACAGATTTGACGGGCTTGTGCTCCTGTTTCAGCGCATTGCCCACGGCGTTTACCAGATCTAAGGTACTATTCCAGTTCTCGATTAGCTGGAGGGTTTTATCATTAACGAGAGATCCTAAAACTTTACCTAGCGTCTCAGGATCATTGAGCATGCCGATTATCGGATCCATTAATCCTGAGTTCCTGAGAGAGGATAGTAACTTGAATACATACTGAAGATCATCAGCTACGTCCTTGTCCATGAAGACTTTCATTAGTGAACCTAGGTTATTGAGTTGGGTCACCATTGAGAGGGTGTTATCATTGATTATCGATCCCATAATTTTTCCAATTAGTTCCTCGTCCTGCAGAGCACCGTTTACTAGGTCGAGTATTCCCATTCTGTCTAGGGTTCCCAGCAGGTCAAGAACTCTGTTTATGGTCATTAGGTTATCTGGGCTCATTAGTTTGTCAATAGTCTGAACCTCGAGTGTCTCCACTAACCTCACCAGCTTCCCAAGAATTTCTCTAGGACCATATCACCCTTGGTCCACATGAAGTACTTGGTGAATAGTTCCTTCTTCAAGTGATTCACTGCAGCAGGTTGAGCTACCGAGACCTGACCTCCATACCAGGTATCATCCTTCACTGAGACGGCATATCCCTCAAGTGGATTGTCGGCTACGCATACGATGGTAGGATAGTAGGATTCCACCTTCGTGTTAACTCCCAATCTCTTCGCCAGATGTTGAGCCGCGATCCTTCCAGTCTGAACCGCCAAGTACCCCAGCTTAGGCACAGTTAGGGCGTTAGAATCGCCAACTGCATATATGTTGTCATACTTGATGGATTGCATGTTCAGGTCAGTAGGGATGAATCCTCCATCGTCCACTAGGTCCTTTGTGGAAGCCTTAAGTGCCGGGTTACCCGTGTAAGGCGGAAGTAGTATACTCAGATCCGATTCAAGCTTGTTACCTTTTTCATCCACTATTTCCTTCTCTCTCAATTCCTTTAGTCTGAAGTTGTGTACTAGCTCTATTCCCAATCCTTTATAGATCTCAGCAACGGCCTTCCTGGATGCGGGAGAAAGATCTGACAGATATTCGCCGGGAGAGTAGACCGTTATTTTCACCTTATCCCACATACCCTTCCTTGTGAAGTACCCGTGTAGCATCAGCGACATCTCGAAGACAGGCCCTTCACATGCTGAGTCTGCTTGAGGTACAAAGTTCTCTGGAACTTTGGGTTTAGGATTCTTTCCTTGGTAGAAGGGACCCGATCCGATGGTGATGTGTCCGCCCTTGAAGTCCTTCAGTCTATCCCTAAGTTTGACTGCAAACTCCGGTTCGCAAACGCTGTAACCGAACTGATCCCATCCCTTTATGAGTTCAGTGCCAAGGTGTGCGCCTATCCCCACCATTAGGTAATCATATTCCTCTTCTCCCATTCCTCCATCTGGTTTCTTGTAGTAAACTATCCTAGACTCAGCATCTATCTTCTCTACCTTCCCTTGGGCAAAGGATATTCCCTTCTCTGGCATTGCGCTGGCCAAATCTATCCTGAGCTCCTCTACGTCCCTCACACCTATGGCCACGTGTGGGAGAGCAGGCCTAAAGTACGTGAACCTGTCCTGGTTCATCAGCTTAACCTCAGCCTTGCTCCCCAACAGTCTCTTTGCGTTATAGGCGGCAGTAAGTCCGCCGAATCTTCCACCTAAAACTAAGACCTTTGTCATTTTAGATCTTTTGTTACCTAGTCGCGACACTTAAAAAACTTTATTTCAATAAATCTGAACAAAATTTCTATTTAAGATAGTTAAACTTATTATTTTTTAAGATAAAGTTCAAAAACTTTAAAGCTTCCAATCTAATATTTTACTACATGGCAGAGCTATCGGTTAACGTGAAGGGTACGAGAATTCACTATCTTAATAATGATCTCTCAGAGAAACCTAGAATTGTGATGTTCCATGGGGCAAGGTTCAATGCCGAGACGTGGAACCAGGTGGGCACTCTGACCCGGCTTAAGGAGGCGAGGATACCGGGAATAGCTGTGGATTTCCCAGGATATGGGAAGTCTGAAAGGGGTAGATGGGGAGATCTTGGGGAATTCATAGGTGACCTTCTGGAGGAAATGGGCCTTGCTGAAGCTGTCCTTCTTGGTCCGTCAATGGGAGGTCATGCTGTCCTTAGTTATGCTGTGAAGCGAGGAAAGTTCTCTGGGTTAATCTTGATTGGGGCCGTGGGTGTAGACGAATTTGAGAAGGATTTGGGGAAGCTAAACGGCAAGCCAATACTTCTTATTTGGGGATCTAAGGACAACGTCTCCCCTTTAAGCAACGCCAAGAAGATCATGGAGAGGATGTCCAGTGCTAAACTGGAGATTATTGGAAACCAGCACGCGTGCTACCTGGATGAACCAAAGAAGTTCAATGATACCATAGTGAAATTCATGAATGACCTAAAATGGAGCCCGAGCTAAAGAACTACCTCAAAAAGCTCATTGAAGACAAAAGATATCTCATGATTCTACAGCATCTGAGAAAGGCAAATGTGGATTACGGTAAGTCAATAATGTTGAATACGAAGATCCCCATCGAGGAAGTGGTGATCATTCTTGATAAGCTGGAAAACCTTGGTTTAATAGAGAGAGTGAAAGGAGCCACACTGAAAAACACTGAAGCCAAATTCAAGTTGAGCTCGGAGGTGCATAAGCACCATACCTACTATTCTCTGACTAGAACAGGGGATCATCTTCTTAGATATTTGGAGGAAAAGGACCTAATAGATGCGTACATAGATTACCTTCAGGGCGACGACCTGGCACTAAACATAGTTAGACTCGCTGAGGAGTTGAACGCAGATCACGCGTTAACTTACGCCAAGCTCACCAAGAAGGACTTGGAGGAGGTCAATTCCAAGCTGGAGCAGTTGGTGCAAATGGGGTTGCTGGAGGAGGTTAATGCGAAAATTATCAAATTTGGGGATAGAAAATCAAAACCTAAAAAGGAAACGAGGACGCATCATAAGTATTATGGCCTGACGAGGATAGGGGAATTGACAGTAAGGGAGATGAAAAGGAGGGGTATATTACCAAAGTAGACAACCCAAGAGAAATGAGACTACTTCAACGTAACTTACTTAAAGCTTCTCCTTTACCTCATGATACAATTTAGTCAGTAACTCGTTAATGTAGCCTTCCCTTACTAGCTCGTTAATTTCTTCGCTGTTGTTCTCTATGATCTTGGAAGTCACGTCGTAGAGTCTTCTCCTAAGCAGGAGTTCCACCATCTTAGTCCTTCTATTCTTGATCCTTTGTTCAAATAGACCCCTCTGCCTAAGATACTCCGCATGCTCTTCAAGGGTGTTAACAAGCTCGTCTATCCCTGTCTTTCTCAGTGCACTTACCTTTAGAATCCTAGGCTTCCATTCATCCCTGAATATCATCTCTCCGCTATCTATTGCAAACTTCACCGCATCATACACCGCCTCAGCTTCAGGTTTATCAGCCTTGTTGATTGCATATACATCCCCAATCTCCATTATGCCTGCCTTTAATGCCTGTATTTCATCGCCCGTGCCAGGGATAACAAGCACTACCACGGAGTGAGTTATGGACATGACGTCCGTATCAGTCTGCCCTGCCCCCACGGTCTCCACTATTATCCTGTCGTATCCCAGACCGTCTAAAGCCTCCGTTAGCATAATAGCTTCAGAGGAGAACCCGCCGAGGTGACCTCTAGAGGCTATACTGCGGATAAACACGTTTTTGAGAAGTGTTTTATCCTGCATTCTTATCCTGTTGCCCATGAAGGAACCCATGGAAATGGGGCTCGACGGGTCTATCATTATTACCCCAACCCTATGCCCGGAAGCCGTATAACTTTCAATTAGATCAGAGATCAGTGTGCTTTTACCTGCCCCCGGTATACCCGTTATTCCCACCGTATGTGCCTTCCCGGACAATTTAGCCAATTCGCCCAGGTAGCTAAGTCCCTTCTCAGTCGCGTACTCTATATTGGTCAAGACCTTTGATATGGCCAACTCGTCGCCATTTAACGCCCTATTCAGAAGGTCATCCTTCAACCTTTATACCTCTCTTGGTTGAGGCGAGCTTTGAAACTCTCTGAGCTATCTCCTTCAAACTTGTTCCAGGCAGAAATACGTCATCAATCCCCATAGCTTTCAGCTTGGGAATGTCCTCCGGTGGGATAACTCCCCCTAACACAAGACCTACATCATCTAAGCCAGCCTTCTTCATGGCCTCAACTATTTTTGGCATCAATTCTAGGTGAGCTCCGCTTAGTATACTAATACCAATTACGTCAGCGTCCTCCTGAATAGCAGTTCTAACTATCTGTTCAGGCGTTTGCCTTAGACCAGTGTAAACTACCTCCATACCTGCGTCCTTAAGGGCCCTGGCGATAACCTTCGCTCCCCTATCATGACCGTCCAGCCCAAGTTTAGCCACTACTACTTTTATCCTCTTATCCATCAGTAGTATCATGTCTCTCAAGTTTAAATAGTTTAAACATTCACGCAAGCAATAATGTTCACTAGGAGGCTGTTTTGATACGAATGGATATGGGCGACAAAATGATCAAATATGATCATGACCACTATACTCAGACAAGCTCCCAATGATTGATCTAAGAGTTCCTCCCTAAAACAATTCAATAACAGAGCCCTGCAATTATTTTTTATATGAGATTTTTATGTAGATTTGAGGAGTATTGAATCCCAAAATAATGTGACTGAGGATTTGGGCAAAGGCTTATTATCACATTAAGATTTCAGTAAAAATAGACTCATAGATGTTTGAAGTTTGGTATATAACTATTGGACTTTCAATATTTGCCGCTATACTCTCCGTTCTTACTCTAGTCGAGTTCAGCCGACTTAGGATGAGTTTTGGAGGAAAGATATCTGTGATACTAACCGTGTTGGCAGTGCTTTTTACTGCCCAAGGAATAACTTATTCATTCTCTTTCTTCATGTGGAGCCATGACAAAGATCCTCTTTATGTATATCCTTCGCTAACTATGTCAATCATTGATGCCCTTTCAATGTCTCTGCTGTATTATTATCTAGTTAGATATTAAGTAAGGGAAATAATCGCTATTATCTTATTTCATTGTATTTTCTTACAACATCAATAATAAAAATACCAGCAGGAATCGCAATAACAATAGAGGAGAAAAGGGTGACGGAATACGGGTTTATCATGTTAATGACCCAAAGCAGTATCAGGGACGCAATAAGGAACGAAGCCATAAACGCCGACCTGGGAATAAGCACGTTCATTAATTTGACAAAATCTCCTAGGACTAGCTTAGTAACCACGTAACCATCGTCTGTCTCTTTGACTAGACCATTCTCCTCCAGCTTCTTCAGGTGATATAAAGCGAGTGACGGAGAGCTTAATTTAAGTTCCCTCTGAATTTTCCTCAGAGGGACAGGATCCTTCTGCTTCACAAGATAGTAGTATATCTTTCGCCTAGTCCCTGTTAAGCTCTCCATATGCTATGTGAGTCCCAATTACACTATAAAACTTTTCTTCATTTTGGCTGTACAATTAAGTGATATTTGGCACGATGCACTGGATCAAACGCAAGTATCAGGAAGGTGATACAGTGAGGAGTCATGAGGTAAGGGCTAAGCTTCCTAGAATCTGACTGCAACTCGCGTGAGAGTTAAACAAAGTTTCAAATACGGGGCCTATCAAATAGATTCTGAGCAAGATGGAAGGTTTTGGAGAATTTGAGAGCAGACCCTCAAAGGATAAGATCAAGATCCTCAAGGGCACTACCACTGTGGGTTTAGTGGTTAAGGATGCCGTTATCCTGGCTGCCGACAGGAGAGCCAGTGCAGGGTTTTTTGTTGCCAACAAGATGGTCAGAAAAATAGTGTACATTGATGACCGCATTGGGATGACTACCGCGGGTAGTGTTGCAGATCTACAATTTATCTATAATTACATGAAGAATATATACCACTATAACCTTATTTCAGGGAATAGACCAGTGACCGTCAAGTCCCTAGCTACTTATCTCACAAACATCCTATCCCAGAACAAGTACTTCCCATATCTGGTCCAGATACTCATGGGAGGCTATGATACCCAACCCAGGCTATTCAATCTCGACTACCTAGGGGACATGACAGAGGAGACATACGTTGCAACGGGTTCAGGTTCTCCAGTGGCCATGGGCGTATTAGAGGATGGCTATAGTCCTGATCTCACGGGCGACCAGGCTATGGATCTGGCAGCAAGGGCTGTTATGTCAGCAATTAAGAGGGATTCCTTCACGGGGACAGGGGTAATTGTGACGAAGATAACGAAAGAGGGCCACGTGGAAAGGGAGATTTATCCTAACAGGAAGGAAGCAATGTAAAGATTTTATACATTGAAGCTTACTTTATTTCATGCTTGTTAGTTCAGTCTTCAAGAACGAGGAAGTTATTCCGCTTCAGTATACGTGCGAGGGTAAAGACGTATCTCCGCCTCTTAAGTGGGAGAGGGTGCCTGGCTCGGTTACCTATGCCATCATAGTTGAGGACCCCGATGCACCCGGTGGTACCTTCGTCCACTGGGTAATCTATAACGTGAAGGTCAATGAGCTTCCAGAGGGAATAGAGAAGAGAGAGAAAACTCAATACGGTCTCCAAGGCCTCAATGATTTCGGAAAGATTGGGTATAACGGCCCATGTCCCCCTAAGGGACATGGATATCATAGATATTACTTCAACGTCTATGCTTTAAATACGGAACTCTCGCTTAGGGCACTGAAGAGGGTGTCGGCAGAGGAGCTAAGGGACGCTATGGAGGGACATGTTATAGCTGTGGGTAATTTAATGGGTAAATACAGGAGGGACTAGCTACAAGGCGGGAAACCGGTTTTTTAATAATGCTCTTCCTATTTTACAACTGATAATGATGGATGAAATATTATGGGCCGAAAAGTACAGGCCTAGAAGTTTAGATGATATCGTGAACCAAAGGGACATCGTGGAGCGTCTGAAACACTTCGTTAAGGAAAAGAACATGCCTCACTTGCTGTTTGCTGGACCTCCAGGGACAGGTAAAACTACCTCAGCCTTGGCGTTGGTTCATGACCTATATGGCGAGAATTATGAGCAATATCTTCTCGAGCTGAACGCCAGTGATGAGAGGGGTATAGACGTAATTAGAAATAAGGTAAAGGAGTTCGCAAGAACAGTGACTCCGGGTAGCGTTCCCTTCAAGACCGTGTTATTAGACGAAGCTGATAACATGACTGCAGATGCGCAACAGGCTTTGAGGAGAACCATGGAGCTCTATACCGAGACCACCAGGTTTATACTTGCCTGTAACTACCTGAGCAAGATTATAGATCCTATCCAGTCCCGTACCGCTCTCTTTAGGTTCTACCCACTCAAAAAGGAGGACGTAATATCAAGGCTAGAATTCATCATGAAGCAGGAAGGGGTACAATATGATCCTAAGGCGCTTGACGTGATATATGATGTGACCAATGGGGACATGAGAAAGGCAATCAACGTGCTTCAGGCAGCGTCTGCCTATGGTAAGGTGACGCAGGAGGCAGTCTTCAAGGTACTGGGACTGGCCCAGCCTAAGGAAGTTAGGGACATGGTGAAGCTGGCACTTCAAGGTAGATTCATGGACGCTAGGTCGAAGTTACTCTCCTTGATTATCAATTACGGTCTCTCTGGAGAGGATATTGTTAAACAAGTTCACAGAGATATATTCTCAAATGAGTATCAAATACCAGAAGAGCTCAGGGTTTTGCTGACGGATTACATAGGGGAGGTTGAGTTCAGGATAATAGAGGGGGCAGATGACGAAATACAGTTGTCCGCAATGCTGGCAAAGCTGGCCCTTCTAGGTCAGAAGTATTTAGGCGAGAAGAAATGACCGTTCCCTGGGTGGTTAAGTATAGACCAAAGACCCTGGATGACGTGGAGAATCAAGAGGACGTAAAGGAGGAGTTGAGGGCTTGGATAGATTCTTGGCTCAAGGGATCTCCCTCCTCCACGGCAGTAATGTTGTATGGTCCTCCTGGGACCGGGAAAACTTCCATGGCTATAGCGTTGGCCAATACCTACAAACTTGAGCTCGTGGAGACCAATGCCAGCGATACCAGAAACTTGACCTCACTTAGGGCAATAGTGGAGCGGGCTTCAATTAGTGGTTCTCTCTTTGGAATTAGGGGAAAGCTAATCTTTCTCGATGAAGTGGATGGAATTCAACCAAAGCAAGACTACGGAGCAGTATCAGCAATTCTAGAGATAATTAAGAACACGAAGTATCCCATATTGATGGCTGCTAACGATCCATGGAATCCGAATCTACGTGATCTTAGAAATGCGGTGAAGATGATTGAGGTAAAAAAACTTGGGAAGATTGCTATGAGGAGATTACTCAAAAAAATCTGCTCTGGCGAGAAAATTAAGTGCGAGGATAACGCGTTGGATCAGATCATAGAGGCCTCAGACGGCGACTCTAGATACGCCATAAATTTCCTTCAATCCATTGCTGAGGGATATGGAGAGGTCACGGAAAAGCTGGTAAGTGAGCTAGTAAGAAGAAAGGAGAGGGAGCTAGATCCCTTTGAGACTGTCAGGAGCGTGTTTTGGGCAAGATATGGTTGGCAGGCCAAGCAGGCAGTGTCTAACTCCCAGGTCGAATATGATCTTCTAATGAGATGGTTATCCGAGAACATACCGATTCAGTATGAAATGTTAAATGATATATGGAGAGGTTACGACGCCCTAGCTAGGGCATCTATCTTCCTCACAAGGGCCAAGCTTTCCAGCTGGGATATGCTAAGTTACACCTTTGACCTTATGGGTCCCGGTGTCGCGATGGCTGAAGTGGAGAAGAAGAGTCCCTCGTGGAAAGCGAAGTGGAAGAAGTACCAATTCCCTACCCTAGTACAGCAATTGTACAAATCTAAGAGGACTAGGGATACTAGGGATCAGATAATCAAGAAGATAGGATTCCACCTACATTCCTCTTCAACGAAAATTTACAACGACGTGTTCCCGTTCTTCCTTATCATGACATCAAAGGACTTGGATGAGCTGGCGAAGAACCTAGATCTTAGTCCAGAGGAGATTGAATTCATTCAGTCCTCACAGGTAAGGGATGTGGCCTTGAAGGAAACTGGATCTACTGCACAGCCCTCTGAGAGAACTTCTAGGTCTAGAACGACCTCTAAATCCAGGTCTAAGAAACCTTGATTTTATTGATCACTTTGACGTCAGTGATAGCGGTAGACGGATATTGGCCCCTCTCATCCTTCTCGTACTTCTTAACCATATCCCAGATGGTTAGCAGGGCAACTGAAACCGAGGTCAGAGCCTCCATTTCCACACCGGTTTTATAGTGAGCCATAACCTTACTCCTCACCCTAATTCCCCCATCTTCCACAAGGACCTCCATTTCAACCTTTTCCAGGGGTATAGGATGGCATAGTGGTAGTAGATCGGGTGTCCTCTTGGCTGCTAGAATTCCCGCAGTCTTGGCTATCGTGATGACGTCCCCCTTCTCTATTTTACCCTCCCTAACGAGCTGGATAGTCTCTGGCCTAAGTTTAATGAAACCCTCAGCTAAAGCCTCCCTTAACACAACGTCCTTGTGGGAGATATCTACCATTACGGCCTCCTTCAAAGGTCCTCAAGCTCTTCAATTAGATTCCTCAATATTATAACCTTTCGATTGGTCATGTTTATTCTCACTAGCTTAACCCTTCCTGAATCAAGGATCTCCACTAGCCCTTTCCTCTCCATCTCCGCTATTTCCCTCTTGGCTATGTCAAACCTCAGCCTTGACTCCCTAGCCACGAGACTAATTGGAATTTCACCCTCCTTGAGGAGCGTCGAGAGTATCCTTAATCTATACAGGCTCCTCTCTGTTATCAAGTTTCATCCTCAGGTTCTTCGTTATTAGATCCTCAAAATCCTGGGTGATCGGAACTGAAAGGGAGATTAACGTGGTTCTCCCCCTCATTCCCTTCCCGCTCTGCTGGGTTTCTAGGATCCCCATCAGTTTCATTCTCCTCACATATTCGTATATCTGGGTGTGTCTCCTGGGTTCTTCCCCAAGCTCCGCACACAGCTCGGCGTACTCCTTTTCCAGTTTACCTATGGGGACTGAATCCACTTTCAATCTATTATGCAAATTTATCAGGGCTTTTAGCATGATAAGGAGGTGCAGGTCCAGCAAGGGAATCTCGTCCAGAATCTCACCTGCCTCCACGTTTATCCTGGAGTTAGCCTCCTTGACATGCTCAATGAGGACTAGGGGAGAGTTCCTCGCCTCTGCTATCTTTCCTGCCACCTCTAGTGCCTCAATTGCTAGCCTAGCGTTGCCACTACCACCTTTGTCGTGACCATAAAGGTTGGAGATATACTCCACAGTCTCGTCTGGAACCACGTTTGGGTAAAAGGCTTCGTTAACTCTGTCCATAAGTATGTCCTTCAGTTCGTGGGACTTGTACGGTTCAAGTCTTATTACGTTTCGTAGAATGTGATCCCTGATACTCCTATCCAGCGTGTACAGGTTTTGTTCATCCCTCATGATGAAGATATAGCTAATATGCCTAGATGCAGAGGAAAGTTCATCATAAAGTCTCACAAGGAAATAGATATCCTCATAGGAGGAGGTATTTATCAAGTAATCAAATTCATCGAGGGTCAGTATGAGATGAATGTTCCTCTTTACCAGGTAATCATGAATAATCTTGAAAGCCTCCTGAGACGAAAGGCCCCTAACTGGAATTGGTAGCTTTAGATGGGAGGCTATTTCCATGGTTAACAGGTATAGCGTCCTCTGACTATGACAGTTGGCATGAATGTACTCAAGCCTCAACCCTCTCTCATTTAACCTTTTCTTGAGCGCTTCCCCGAAGGATTTGGTAGTCACGGTTTTTCCGGTACCAGTAGGGCCTGATACTACAACTCTAACTGACGCGGAACCCATGTTAGTGGTAAGTTCCCTAAATGCTAGAGATAACTCCTTGATTTTCTCTTCCCTATGCGGAAGTCGGCTAGGTATGTGATCTGGCGATAATACCTTCTGTTGCTTGAAGATAGTGCTTCCAGATAGGCCACTCTCTATAATGTCCTCGAGATTAGTCGTAACTTTCACCTATTCCTAAAATTAGTGGTTATACCTTATATTTTAGCTGAGAGACTTAACCGAAACTTTCTCCTGATCCTTTCTGAGGAGCGATATGGTACAGATTTCCCCAAGTACATTAATGGATAGCTTCAGATTGAAATTTTTAGAATCTATTTTGAACTTATCCCTTAAGTATCCTCCCAAGGCCATCTGAAGGGTTCTGCAATCTAGATTACCAGATCTGAGAATACATTCGACATACACGGATCCGCCTTTCCCCTGTAGCATGGCAAGGGAGGAGGTGATAATTTCTCTATACTCAGCCCTAGTTACTTGAACCACAGGATAAACTTTTCTAGCACATGCTGGAGGAGCAGACATGACTAACCCATAACACTGTACGCTTGGTAATTTCGAGTAAACCAGCAACACGTTCTTTATGGGTTCTTCAATTCTGACCTCCACGTCATATGGGATTAACCTGTTTAGGACATCGGTCCTGCACTTGTTCCCCTTATTAGGGGCGGTAGTGATCAGTAGCCTGACCTGCTCAAACTTGTCCATGAGTTACACCACGGAGCAGTTTATGTTCAAAGTCCACGCTGTAAAATATTGTCTTCCTTTTAAAGGATACACATCAAAATGTATTAGTGTAGTGGGTTTGATCAAGGCTAAGTACAGGGCTCTAGGAAGACTTGTCAAGACTTGGAAGAGAAGGGTTGAGGTTCTGGATGACACCTTTACCATTGATCTTGGAATGGAGGAAGTTAAACTAGCGAAGGGAAGTCAATCGGAGTTACCGTCATGGTTAATAGAGGTTCTGGAGCCCGAAGGTTATGTATCTCAGATTCCAGTTACCATAGAGGAAATATCGAAATATCTTTACCAAGAGAAGCAGAACGCCACTGTGCCTGGATCCCTTGTTCAAATCCCGTGGGACTTTTACATGAGAGCGAGATATACTCTCAAGAAACTCTCAGGGAGTAGTTCCCCTAGCGATCTGGAGAACTACAGGAGGCTGTCCTACATGGTCAACGAACTACAAAGACTAAGGATTAGAAAGATAGTCCAGTTGGCCAGTCTCAATGTGTTTGACCAAACCCTTATAAATAAGATGACACCAGAGGAAAATTTGGTATTTCAAGATTTGAGACTTTCACTTACCTTGATAGGTGAGAGTGATGGAGACTCAGCAGTTTGATTTAGGTGAAAGGCTGGAGGAATTTATCAGAACCTCTAGGGATAGAGACGGGAACCTGAAATATCTTCAACAGATCAATGAGATACTAGCATTTAGGAAAAGGAGCCTCGTAGTGGATTTCAATGAGATTTATCAATTTGATGAGAAGTTAGCAACAGAAATAATTAACAATCCGCTATCAACTCTGCCCATCCTGGAGGACAGGATTCTTAAGTTATTGGAGGAGCAAGACCCACAGTTCGTAACTGAGGTTCAGAGGGTTCATCTGAGACTTGTAAACGTTCCAAGACTGGTGGAACTACGCAGGATCAGAAGTTCTGAGATAAATAAGATAGTTGTGGTTGAAGGTATACTTACCAAGCAGACCCCAATTAAGGAGAGGGCCTACAGGATAGTCCTCAAGCATGTCCATCCCGAGTGTAACGCAGAATTCAGATGGCCAGAGGACGAGGAAATGGACGAAACCATAAAGATGCCCTCTGTGTGTCCAGTATGCGGTAAACCTGGCCAGTTCGACATTATTCCTCAGAAGGCCGAGTTGACCGACTGGCAGAGGGTCATAATCCAAGAAAGACCAGAGGAGGTTCCTCCAGGTCAGATCCCTAGGCAATTGGAGGCAGTATTTGAGGATGACCTTGTGGATTCTGCGAGACCAGGGGATAGGGTTAGGTTTACTGGGATACTAATGATAAAGCAGGATTCCTTCCTTCGCAAGGGGAGCAGATCCATCTTTGACATCTACTTGAAGGTAATTAACGTGGAGATATCCCAGAAGGTACTAGATGAAGTCGAGATAACGGAGGAGGATAGGAAAAAGATAGAGAATATGGCCAAAAATCCCTGGATAAGGGAAGCCATAATATCCTCCATCGCCCCTTCAATTTATGATCATTGGGAAATCAAGGAGGCCATAGCCCTGGCTTTGTTTGGTGGCGTATCGAGACTTATGGAAGATGGAACAAGGACAAGGGGGGACATACACGTACTCATTATAGGTGATCCAGGTACTGCAAAGTCGCAGATTCTTCAGTTTGCAGCTAGGGTGTCCCCAAGATCTGTTTACACTACAGGTAAGGGAGCTACTGCAGCTGGTCTCACTGCGGCGGTGGTGAGGGAGAAAAACACGGGAGACTACTATCTGGAGGCCGGTGCTCTGGTCCTAGCTGATGGAGGTATAGCGGTGATAGACGAGATAGACAAGATGAGAGAAGAGGATAGGGTAGCCATACATGAGGCCATGGAACAACAGACGGTCTCCATCGCAAAGGCGGGAATATTAGCGAAGCTTAATGCCAGAGCCACTATCATAGCAGCTGGAAACCCCAAGTTCGGAAGATATATCCAGGAGAGGGCCGTTGCAGAAAATATAGAGCTTCCGCCCACTATCCTCTCCAGGTTTGACCTCATCTTCATACTCGTGGATAAGCCCGGAACGGAGGACCAGAACCTGGCAAACCACATCCTGGACATGCATAGTGGGAAGGAGATAAGGAACTTCATTCCGGTGGAAGACCTAAAGAAGTACATAGCCTTTGCGAGGAAGTTCGTGAACCCGAAGTTGAATGAGGAGGCGAAGCAACTCCTAGCAGACTTTTACGTGGAAATGAGAAGGAAAAGTAGCGAAAACCCTAGCTCACCAATTCTCATTACTCCAAGACAGTTAGAGGCACTCATTAGGATTACAGAGGCCTACGCGAGGATGGCTTTACGCCAAGAGGCCACAAGGGAGGATGCAGAGAGGGCGATAAATATTATGAGAATATTCCTTGAAAAGGTGGGGATTGACGTTGAGTCTGGCTCGCTCGATATAGATACAATAATGACTGGGAAACCGAAGAGCGCTAGGGAGAAAATGGTCAAGATTATGGAGGTTATCGAACAGTTATCCAATGATAAGGGTTGCGCTAAACTTAAGGATATAATAAAAGAATCTGAAAGAGAAGGCATAGAGAAAAGTAGCGCTGAAAAGATAATATCAGACATGAAGAAAAGCGGCCTAATTTATGAGGCTGCGACTGAGTGCTTTAAGAAAGTTTCCTAACCAGATCTCTTGTATATTTCTAGAGGGGTCCAGAGAACCCATGACGGCACAGCCTTAATCAGTTCATATGCCTCTTCCCATCCTGTTAGATTCAGCTCCTTTGCCACGCCGTCCAAAGTGAGAAGAGTTCTTGCATACCTGTTAAGAACTGACACCGCGTTTTCGTCTATGACGACTTCCTTGCCCGTGGAAAGTTTTACCTTAATTGGTTCCATGATTCGATTCAATAATGCATTACCTAAAATAACTTTCTCTTCTAGATGTTATGCTTCTAGATGTTATGGATTATGTTATTGACGCTGGATACGCCATATAATTCCCATACTATTATCGAAAGAATAACGACTGCGAAAATAATGGTAAATGCACCAAGTTCTACCTGTTTCCTCTCCAAGAGGAAAGTCCCGGCTAGTAACATGCCAACCAATATCACTCCAAGGACCAGATAACCCCCGTTTGTTGGGCCTCCTTGGGAATAGGTTATTGGGGAAATGTAATAGGGAATTGCTAGAACTCCTGCTATCCCAACAATTAAGATTATTACAAGAATTATTGTTACATAGGTCTCAAGTATTTGCGATAACGTTCTTTGCGGATTTACCATGACACAATTACCACGGGACGCTTTTTATTCTTAATCGATATGCTGCCATGTTTGTAAGGACGTGAGCCACGAAAGCTATTGCGACCACTAGAAGGAATTGGTACACTGTAACCGAAAGCCCTACCAGGTACCCTAAGGCTGTAGATCCAAAGATGAAGTCCAGCTGATCCAGGAAAAGAGCCCTTCCACCTCTAGGTATATTCATCCTTCTCTTAATAAAGGCCCCTAGCATATCCCCTAGCATTGCGCCCAACGATTCCATAAAGGAGATAACGATCCAGTGTATACCTAGAAAGAAGGACAGAACAACGCCCACGGTAGTACCATAGGTTAGTCCCATGAGCAATCCCTCGAAGGTCTTACCGTCTCCCAGAATCCTTCTACCGTCCGTGAAATTTTTCCCAAAATCTATGGGATTGCCCTTCCTTACTATGGGTCCTGATCCGTTGGCCACAAAGGCTGGTAAATAATACACCAACCCTAGCAGTAACTCCACTAGGTACATCCCAATACCCCATCTTCTCTTATGGCAAACTTACATCTCCTTCCATTACCTATGATGTACCTTCCTGTGGTTCTGAAGATATCATCTGAGTAGAAGGTCATTATCTTATGCCCGCTCACCCTGTTGTTAGTTGACATCTCCCAGGTCATGAGCACCCTTCGCCTAGCCAGCTTAAGTATGTTGAGTGTCATTAGAAACTGAGAGATTTTTCTATTTATCCTATAAAATCTGTTTATGGCGTCAACCACGATAACTCTTGGGTCCATCTCCACCGCCTCCATAACGGCCACAAAGAGCTCATATTCACCGCTAGCGTCCACAAACATGCTGTCCCACCTTCCCTTGATTCTACCCTTGTAACCCTGACCTGTGGTCGATATGAACACTCCATCCTTCATCTCCCTAATCACGTGAAGACCCAGTGCAGTCTTTCCCGTTCCCGAGGCACCAAATATCGAGATAATATTACCTCGATTGAAAAGGAAATCAGTTACTGATAAATGTTTATATCCCACTGATAAGTGTTATATTTGTGAAAGATAAAAAGGTAGTCCTCAAGCTTGAGGATCCTAAGCTTTTCACCACCCTGTACAGAAGGCTAAGGAGTTTTGGGGTGGATGTGTCCTACGATTCCGGTAGCCTCGTGGTATCAGATTCCGGAGAGGGCGATATCCCTATATCTAGAACGGCAGATCCTTCAGAGACTGCAGTTTCCATTTACTTAAGGCTGTTAAACAAGGAGAGATTTGACGAACTACTCATTGGCATCGATACTAATCAAGATAGGCTAACCCTCGCTGTGGTAGCAGACGGGCAACTTTTGGAGTCAGAGGAGTTAGAACTTGAGGAGACCCCAGGCTATATCACAAGAGTTATCGAGAGGTATCCGCACAGGAGAGTTTACATAGGTGTTGGAGTGGGCAACGGCGGAGGAAGGAAAGCTTATGAATACCTCAAAAAATTCTTTCCCCACGCTAAGAAGGTGAATGAGTCCAAAACCAACTACAGGACACCATATGTCTCGATAAAGGATAAAGACCTAAGGGCTGCCTACGTCATTGCAATCAGGTCCACTACATGAGGGTTTACCCTAACCAGTACGTGATCATGAGGGGTCCGTGTGAGCTTAGGGTAACTGGTGGAGAGATCAGGATAATGGGGCTAAGCCAAGATCTTTACCTTATTCCAGATACCACGTTTACAGTATACAGCAGAAAGGGGGCGGAGATAGAGTCCGATTGCGAGTCACTCGCCACGTTGCCAACAACGGGATGGGAAGAAGTTGCAGAGCTCATATCCCTGACAGGCGGAAGGGTTATCGTGATTGGGGACTTGGATTCTGGCAAGAGCTATTTTTCTAGGACTCTCTACAATATGGCAAAGGACTTTGCTTACGCTGACCTGGATCTGGGTCAGTCCAGTCTCTTTCTTCCAACATTCATGTCCATGACGCAAGGAAGTAAGCTCTGGTTTCATAATCCGCTATCCTTCACTAGGGCTGAGTTCTTTGGGGACATTTCCCCGTCTCGAGATCCTAACCTTCACCTCGAGCTCTCCCTTAGGCTAGTCAAGGACACTAGGAACATTGTCGTGGATACCGACGGCTGGACTAGGTCTTCAGGGGTGTGGCACAAGAGAAAACTAATCGAGCTCTTGGACCCTGATTACGTCGTAGCTTTAGGCGTAGATGCGCTAAGGCTTATGCCGAGGAATTACAGACAGAGGACCTTCCTACTCAAGCCAGTTCAAATTAGGCGAAAGAAGACAAGGACTGATAGACGTGCCAACAGGAGATCACTTTACGAGAGATATTTTGCGTGGGCTAAGGAAGTAAATGTTAGCAGTTTCGGCAGGAGGATAGGGTTGACAGGAAGCTCCTGTTACCTTCACGATCATCTTAACGGCCTGATGGTTGGGATTATCTCCGGAGGTAAGATAGTTGGTGCGGGCCTCATGAAGATGGAGGAAGGACCTTCCATTAAAACGCCTGTGTCCAGCTTTGACGATTTCGTTTTGGGCTTTGTGTCGGTAGACGCGGAGTGGACGGAACGTAGATTGTTCTAGACGGACCTATTGAGACTCCTCCCTTAATAACCCGAGGAAGCAAACAGTCTTTAATGAACCTTGTGGTCATTGAGGGCATCGACGCATCTGGGAAGACTACCTTAGCTAAAAGACTCGCTGAATCCCTTTCTCCCAGGTTCAAGGTCTTGCTCACCCAGGAGCCCTTTACTGATGATATTAAACAACTCCTTGAGAAGTATCAATGGAAGGATCAGGTACTCCTAGCCCTGCTTTTCTCTGCAGATAGAAGAATCCATGTTAAGTGGATGGAATCTCAAAACGTGGATCTCATCATAAGTGATAGATACTTCTTCTCCACGCTAGCCTATCAGGGGGTGGGGGTTGATCGGGCCTGGCTTGAGTCACTTAGTTCAATCTTTCCTCTACCCAATCTTACGATACTTCTAGACGTGCCGGTCAACGTAGCACTGGAGAGGCTCAGGAATAAACGTGATTCCCTTGATTTCGAGGAGAAGAGAAAATCCCTGCATCAGGTAAGGGAAAACTACCTATCTCTTGCAAGGAGATATAATTTCAAGATCCTGGATGGAACTCTCCCCTTGGAGAAACTGACCTCTATTTCTCTTGAGCTTGTCCAAGGTCTCTTATCCTCTTCAACCTCTCGAGGGAGTCAAGGTACCTAATTACCTGGACAATCACCTCGGAGTTCATGGGATCAGACTTCAGCTTTTCCACAATAATAGACATAGAGTCAACTAGAACCTGTTCCATGTAGTCGAGCGTAATTCCACGTTTTAGCTTCTTCTCCTCTTCTTCATCCTTCGCTATTATTACCCTACCGTGAATAGGGCACACTATCTCCCCACTCTTTAATCTGTACAAAGGGCTATTGCACACGGGGCAAGCCTCGCTTAACATGGTAGCCCCTTGCCTGAGGAGCTCTGCTGCTTTCTTTACGCTCTGTTCCGAAGACATTAAATTCAGCATAAACCTAAATTTGGTAACATAAAAAGTATATCGGGTGAAAATGTTGGCAACCCTTTATGACAATGAGGCCAAGATCAAGCAAGCAATAGTTCTGCTTCAGAAGGTTGTTAATGACACCAGTGTTCCAAGAAATATTAGGAGGGCAGCCAGTGACGCCATAAGAAACCTTCAGGATCCGTCATTGAGCCCAGCAGTAAGGGCGGCTAACGCGACTGCCATACTTGATGAGATAAGCCAGGATCCAAACATGCCTTCTCAGACTAGGATTTCCATTTGGAATGTTGTTTCGATTCTTGAGACCATAAGAGACTAGTTTTTTAAAGTGTGCGTTTTAAGTAAATGTTGTGCGGGGGTGCCCGAGCTAGGCCAAAGGGGGTAGGCTTAGGCCCTACTGGAGTAGTCCTGCGCGGGTTCAAATCCCGCCCCCCGCATGCCTCTTACGTGTTGTAACGCGGAAAGTTCTAGATAATATTTCTGGAATCAAATAATTATTCTGCCTTAGATATCTACCTCAACTTAACGGGAGGTGTAATGAGTTTAGGTTCCCCCAGAAGCCTTAACTTCCTCAGGTTCCTCATACCACTTTACCTTTTCACCCACTTTTGCCCTGAGTTTCCATTTCATGGACTTTGGGTGGGACTCTATTAGCTTCATCAAGGTCTCTAACTTTTCAAGGATTACCTTTCCCTCTGTGGGAACTGAGGAAAGGAATTCTCTCATTCTATCAAAGTTGATAGTGAAGGTCTTGTAGAAACCCCAATCATCGGAGAGAAGGTTCGCAATGTACCTTGAATCCAACTCCTTATCGTAGTCCCTATCCGAGATCTTAAAGTCATAAAGAAGTGCAGCTATATCCTTTCTATCATTCTCGGTTAGATTAATGATCTGCATCTTGGTCAGAAGAAGGTCTGAGGGTGGTATAGAAGGGGAGTAGAGTTTAAGCCTGTCCTTCAAAATTAGCTTGTGGCACATCACGAACTCATCCAAGAAAACGTCCACATTCGTGTTAAGAACAGGGTCGAAGAACAGAAGGCGATTATATCCATGAAGTGCATTAAATCTCTTATCTGGTTCCATCCCCAGTTTCTGAAGAAGTTCAATAATGGCTTTCCTTTGTGAAGAGAGGCCAAAGTAGTCAGCATCCTTGTAAGTTCTTGGGAAAAGTTTTGCACCCTCTGGTGCTATGGCAGCCACTGCCGCGCCTCCTATTAACCTCAATATAAGGCCCTGTTCATTTCCTGTATTTACTACCTCTAATGCCCTTTTCAGGAGTGTGGACTTGTCTACCGGGATGAAACTACACCCATGTAGAGAGTGACCCGTAGTATATTATTGTTACGTGTTAATGTTAAGGCGCCGGGAGTGGGATTTGAACCCACGCGGGGTTTCCCCCAACGGCTGCCCACACCAATTAGCAGGCCGCCGCCCTAACCAGGCTAGGCGATCCCGGCAATATCTAAGAAGAAAACACGATTAAAAAACTTTCACGACGTCTTTTCACATTAAGATCGTGATTTACAGCCAAAACCTCGCCAAACAATTACATCTTCATTAGAATCATAGTGACGATAAATCATCACTAGATTTTGCTAATTCGCTACTAGTATTTCCAGAGATATTTAAGACAAAATTGCTTTAGCGATTTTGCCGTAACCTAAAACGCTCCAACTCCATACCTGTTACCAAAGTCGTGATCCCGTTTTAGGCTCCGTTCTCAGATCTTCCTCAAGGTGAATGGTTTAACCTTACTGGTCTTGGACCTAAACTTGAATACGATACATAATCATGATACAATCATAGAACACACGAGATTGTCGCACGCTTTCAGTCCAATTAAATATACAGTAAATAGCGTACCTTAGTGACGGGATCGAAGTAGAATTTCTAAGTAAACGGAGTTCATCCCAGAGGTCCGCTTAACTCTATTGACTAAATTTAATTAATAGATAATTCTGAGATAAACTATGTTAAAATCAATACCGACTGTTCTACTAAAAATAAGGATAAGAATTGAGCATAGCCTAACTATCATTGTGAATTGATATGGGACTAAAGGAGTTTGTTGTTTCGTTGTTCCAATTGGACAAGGATTGGACTACTAGGATTGTCATGGCAATGCTAGTCATGGGAGTGATTTGGGGTTTATTGGGAGTGATAGACTCCCTTATGGTAAGGATACAAGAGACCATGTGGGGACTGAGCGGAACCCTAGTGTTCACTCCGCAGGAGTACTTCGCCAGTATCACGTTGCATGCTGAAAGGGACCTCTTCGGGTTCGCTCAGCAGGTGATATACGCCATTTTCATTTATTTCACAATTAAGCTTCTTAACCTGCAACCTAGGGCTAAATGGTTGCTTAACATTTCCTTCATCCTGATTAACATCTCCATGATGTTTATGGAGGGGCCGATAGTCGTCGCTCCCACTTTTAATGACAACTACTTCAGCGCTACCGACTGGTACTACATATCTCCCATGGGAATTCCCAACTACTCCAATTATGTGGTATCTCCCCTGTTCTTTTACGGTTGGCTTCTTCTGGACGCCTTTACCTATCTAGCGGGAATATGGATTGTCTATCACTATTATATAGCGTCCAAGCAACTTAAGGAGAAGCTACCTGTTCCTCTTGTGTTTTTCCTGATGAATACCTTGCTTTTCATGATAGGCTACTCAGGAGTAACCGCCGCTAACGTGTGGGACATACTAGCGTTCTATAACCTAGTACCCCTCAACGCAATCGCGAACCAGATAGCCTTCTGGATCTTTGGGCATGCTGTCGTGTATATGGCGTGGATGCCTGCAGTTGGAGCACTTTATCTTCTCATTCCAACACTAGCTAACAAACCGCTTTACAGCGATAGAATGGGTAGAATTTCTGCTCTGCTCTACTTAATATTTTCCAACAATGTTCCCATTCATCACCTATACATGGTTAACCTTCCAGTCTCCATTAAGATACTCCAGGAAGTTCTTACGTATGCAGTTGTGGTCCCCTCAATGTTGACCTTCTTCAATCTATGGGCTACGGTAAAGGGCGCACAAGTCAAGTTCAACGTGATAACTGCTTTCACTGTGACATCCTTCACTGGGGCCATAGCAGCAGGAGTTACTGGTATATCTAACGCAACCATAGCCTTCGACGCAATAGTTCACAACACCGACTGGGTAGTGTCTCACTTCCATGCAATGATACTGCTCTCCATAGTTCCAGCAGCGATGGCAGTGCTTTACTTCATGATACCCATGATGACCGGGAAGCAGTGGTTCTCGTCCAAGATGGCGTGGGTTCATTGGATTGGTTACGTGTTCGGTTCCGTACTCTTTATAGTGGGCTATGAATTGCAGGGATTCGAGGGCCTGGTGAGAAGGGCCGAGATCTATCCTAGAGTTCCGTCTCTAATTACGGCAGAGGTTATCTCCACCGTAGGTGCAGTGATAGCAGAGCTTGCTACCCTAGTTTGGTTCCTGAACCTGGTCCTCACCCTAGTTAAGGGCAGGAACATGAACCTAGAGGGGGTAGGTCTTGGTCAGCTCATTGGTACCGTGGGAGCTGCACTAGAGTGGAATGGAGAAAATATTAATATCCCAAGTTTATTCAGTAAAAACATGATAAAGAAAGGATTAAGTGGCCTGTGGACTCTAGGAATAGTGGGTGCACTTGTGATAGTGATTAGTATGTTCCCACTGGCCTTCTCAGGTAATACTTACAATGCAATGCCATGGGTCTGGATAGTCCTGCTGTCCATAGGGATAGTGCTGATCTCCTATCCCGTATTAAAGGGAGCCAAAAGTTTATGATCATGTTTTTTTAATTTCGCGTGTTTTTAGTTGAGGTGATAAAAATGGACAAAAAGGAGAAATATGAGTTGGCTTGGGCGTTATTCGTAATCATTTTGTTCGCTGTTGTGATAATTGGGACACTTCCCCAGGATTTCACGGTGGGTGGAGTTCCCAATACTCTCTCAGCTCTTAGTAAGGTTCCGCCTCAGGATATAATCAATACTAGGATAGTGGCAGAACAGTACGTCTTCAAGACTCAGGAAAGCGGAGCAGTAAACGCTCAGGAGATGGGATCCCCAGTTCTTTACAATCTCATTGTAGCCCATCCAGGTGATTGGCTAAACCTAACCATTACCTCTGCTGACGTTACGGGAAACTTCTACTTCCCAGACTACGCTGATCAGGTAGTGGATGACCAAATAGTTCCCGGTCTGGTAACTTATGACGCACTAAAGGTGCCAAATATTACAGGGCCATTTGTCTTCCTTAACGGAGAGTATAATGGACCGTGGTTCAGCTACCAGGAGGGTGAGTTATTGGTAATTCCAACCAGCGGTTACTTCACTGCCTCCTCAATTTCACAACTCCAGGCTCAAGACACTAGGGCACAGACCAATGGGCTAGTGGGAGATCCCTACAACCCACCCATAATCTCGATCAGCGGACCAACTACCTTAGTTACGGACAAGTATGGTCTATTTAACAGCTCTGTTCCAGGGCCAACTCTCGTGGCGCAGGCTAATAATCAAGTCACCCTCAACTTGATATTCACCACCCCAGCAAGCGATCATAACTACCTGTATAATTACTCATCCAACGGAGTTGCTAGCCCAGTATCTAATGTACTTGTGGGGATTTACGCTGTGTGGTGGAATGGCACGATTACCCCAGTTGCTCAGAAGCCCATAACCTACGGCACTCCAATTACCTTCACCTTCAACGCCACTGCCCCAGCCTACTTGTACGGAATTGTTACGCCAGTTTACAATGTGTATAACCCACAGGGAATGTCAAACAATTTCATAGGACAGGACAAGGGTTACGTGATGGGAGCCTGGGGAACAATTCTTGTGGAGGGGAGCTAAATGGTTAGCTTCTTCAAACTATTGGGTATAGGTTACGTCTTGGCCATACTCCTCCTCGTATGGGAGCTCGTGGATATAACCTTGCACTCGGCTGCTGCGCCCTACACAGGCCTGTTCACGGCTATGGCGTTCCTGGGATTCATAGCGTTTTATCTCTTCGTTAGATTCGCTCCCAGCGAGGAAAAGTGAGGACCTAGTAATCTCCTAAAGTTATTCATTATTTTTTCCTCAAGTTCGTCTTTCCCCATTTTCCTTATTTCCGCAAGCGTGTTGACCGTGATTCTCACGTTGCAAGGCTCATTTCTGCTCCTATCTGGCCCCATGAAAGGGGAGTCCGTCTCGGTGAGAATGTGATCCTCATGCACAACTCTAGCTATCTCTCTCCTTCCCTTATCTCTTACAATGATGGGTGGAAATGAGAGGAATCCGCCCAATTCCACAATCCTAGATGCATCCCTCATGCTACCCTCGTACCCGTGAATGGCAAACCTTACCCTATAACTGGAGACCAAGTCCAGGATCTCCCTTAACCCACCCCTGGAGTGAATTATCAAGGGTTTATCCTGGGCCTGCCCCAGTTCCATGAAGACCTCTAGTACCTGTTTCTGCTTTTTCCTTAACTCTTCATCCTTAATCCAAAAGTAGTCTAGTCCCACTTCACTTATTATGGGGGCAAGCTCCACCAGCTTCCTTACCTGTTCCAATTCTTGATCAACCTTCTCAATAAATTCGGGGTGAAAGCCTACTGCGGGAACAACGTTTCTATACCGTCTCGCCAACTCAAGTGTTGCCAAGTCGGTTGCAAGGTCTACCCCTGCATTCACAACAAGGATATCACACCTTGAAAGAACCAAATCCCTATCGGAATCAAATTCCCTTACATCAACGTGAGCGTGAGCATCGAGAAGCATTAAAAAAGACTAAAAATTTTGAAGATTAAAAATTACTTCCAGGGCTCGCCCATTATGGAAATCTTTACAGCGTTTTCCTTCTCGTCGTAAATTACCTTAACTAGATCTCCTTCCTTTATCTGAAACTTCTGCCTAATCTTTGCAGGAATTGTTACTTGATAATTCCTGCTGACCTTTACTATCTCTTCAACTTCCATTTAGATCACTATGATACCTATCTATTGAAAGAGGTATATAAATCTTTTCTAAATGTGTAATTAAATGTTCTAGGTCTTTAAGTGAGAATATGGTCTCTAGTGGAAGAATTCACATAATTATATTTACTCCTATTATCTCTGATTTTGTATAAGGCTTTTTCCTTAAGGGGTAGTTCAAATGATATCCATAAGTGGTTAGGAAAAAATATATATAGCTCGTGATTACATTCTTTATTTGTGGTTATAATGTCTCAAAGTCAGATAAGTGGAGCTAGAATAAAACTACCTTCAGGGAAAGATGCTGGTTTAGTAGATATACTGTCCTTTTGTTATGGTCTATCCGAGACTGACGTCCAGGTTCTGATGGGATTGATGAGGGGAGGAGCTAGAGGTACTGAGGAGCTAGAAAAGGAACTAAAGCTATCCAAGGCTTCAATTAATAGAAGCCTTAACAAGTTGCTTGAAATGAACCTGGTAATGAGGATAAAGGAGCCAGGAAATAAGGCTGGAAGACCTAGATATCTTTACAAGGCTAAGGAGTACAATGATCTTAAGGGAAAAATGTTGAGCGATATAAGAGATTGCTCCGAGAAGATGGCTGAGCTCGTTAATCAGGAGTTCAAGCCCTTAGAGGTAAAGGCTTAACTTCTCTAAAAGTTTCTTCAACCTATCCCTAAAGTCATTCTTTTGATAAACAATCTTTCCTTGGATTATAACCTTCTCAACTTCTTTTGGTGGATTGTAAACTAGATGAGATAGAAGTCGCTCCTTGGTTAATGGATAAAGCTCATACTTGCCTAGCAGGACTAGATCAGCTACGTATCCGGGCCTGATCTCCCCTCCGCGTATGCCCAGCATCTTATATCCGTTAACTGTTGATGCCCTAAACACGTCAACTGCAGTTATTGTGGTGGACCAGTAATTATGTCTCTGTAGCAAGACTGCCATTTTCATCTCTTGAAACATGTTGAGGGAGTTATTGCTCGCTGCACCATCTGTCCCAATGGTTACATTAAGTCCTTGAGTTAACGCCTCCTTCATCGGAAAAGCCCCTCCGGTGGCAAGCTTCATGTTAGACGTTGGACAATGAGTGACCGCAATGGAACTTCTCAGATAATTGAGTTCCCATGAGGTTACCCAGCCTAGATGTACGCCATGTACATGTTCCGTTAGACCTTCCCTATGAATGAGCTCAACCGGAAACATCCCATATCTTCTCTTTATCTGAAAGACCTCTTCCCTTGTTTCTGAAAGATGAATGTGGAGATGATACTCTCGGTTCAGGTTATCTCTTAGCTCCCTAAGCTTCTGAAGGTCCGTGGCATAGAGGCTGTGTACGTTGACGATGGGCCTAAAGAACTCACTTTCCCCCAGTGCACGTAGTTCCCTTACGGTTTCATCGACACTCTTGTCTTTCATGAGAGTTGGGCCTGCCCTTGCCCTAATCTCATACTGAGTGGAGATATCCCTTATCTGGTCAGGGTTGAAGTACATATCAACGAAGGCCGTTGTCCCAGAGGAGAGCATCTCAATTACTGCGATTTCTGAACCTACGGCCATAATCTCCCTGGTTAACTTCCTTTCTTCGTCCCACATTCGAGCTAACCACTCGTGAAGTTCCCCGTCGTCAAACACACCCCTCAGGACTGTCATGGCTGAGTGGGTATGGGCGTTCACCAAACCTGGCATTACCACGTACTCACTGCACTCCAGCTCGTCCCCTTCAACCTCCTTACCAACGTGCTTAATGTAACCGTCTTCGACGACTATGTTCGTTGGCCCCTCGACGTGACTGTAATCAACGGCAAAGGCGCAATTCCTCAGTGTATACGTTCTATTTGATACTCCCACTCGAATTCGCCTAGTTTAACAGGCTTGCCTTCCACAATTAATTTTCTTTTGAACAATGGCGCGTTAACCACAAAGGTCTCAGCCTCACCGCCTTCAAATGCAGGGTTAAAACCAAATTTTCTCGCCCTTTCCAGAATCCTTTCAACATCTTCCCTATTGATTACCTTTCCTACGAGGTCAAAGGGGAATCCATATGCTGTGGCAGACGTGATAATGAACTCGAATCCGTACTCCACAAGCTCTCTCATGTACCTCTCTTGGTCCTTTCTCCATAGGGGGGAATACACCTTCAGGCCCAGTTCACTTGATAAAATGTTAATGTTCATTCTTTGATAATCAGACAATAAGGCACCGGTGACTATCCCCGTGGCTCCTTGCGACTTCACTATTTCCAAGACCTTTCTAAGGTCAGTGAGTTCCACGTCCTTCTCCCCCGACGAGTTAATCGAAAGAAGGGGTAGTCCCAAGACTTCCGCTTGATATCTTGTGAGTTCCACGTTATTATATTGGAACATCCAGGAGTCCTTCCTCCTGGGTATTATAGTTACGAGACACTCTACTTTAAATCCCTTCAATACTGCCCAGTGCAGGGCAAAGGTGCTATCCTTACCGCCCGAAAAAAGGGAACAAAGCTTCATCACAAAAAAGAGTTAACTTTTAATTTATTAAGCGTAGGTTTAAGTCATTATTTCTTCTTTTCGCCAGACTGCTGTGGCTGGCCTTGGGTCTGTCCCTTCTTCTCCTTTCCCTTTGCCATTAGGGATCTGATTTAATAGTGTCTTGTAAAGTATTTTAAAGATTATTCATATACACCATTCTAAAAACTAACGTAAACTCGAAAGGATTATTCTGATATATGTTTAGTCAAGATAGGGATTTCTATGTTCGTCTCTACTATTTATCATCATATTTGATGAAATTCTCTTTAATTTTCTCTAGCTAGAGCATTATCAAATCTTACGGAGGTTTTCATCATCTCACCTTGTTCTTTAGCTATAGAACAAATAATCTCGTGGTATTATTCCATATTCTAGTGTTCCAGAAGCCCCTTTGGGTTTTCCAGAGATCACTTACTCTGTTAACGTTGAGGAGAGTCCTAAGATGCGGGTCTATCATTGTGATTTCCCTGAGTCCTGCTATGTAGACGGACGGGGAGTTTATTAGTAGATCAGTCATAGATTTGAAATTATCAATATGGGTCTTAAGGTAGTCAAGAGAATAGCATGATAGTAGAGGTTGAATTTTACCGCACGTGAGAGTGGTAGCCACATGTTCCTGCTTCGAGCAGAGAATTTCCACGAGTCCTCTGGATAGGAAGGGAAAATCACATCCAGTCACGAAAACCTTCTCCTTGGAAACCAGCTTCAGAGCAAGTTTAAGTGCCTTCAGGGGACCCTCTTTCCAGTTATCTTGTACAATTTTGCCCTTAACGTCCCTCGGTTTGTCCGTGACTATTATGGGTAATTCGAAAAGTTCGGCTACCCTCTTCAACATGGATTTTCCGTCGATTTCAAACTCACACTTGTCAGTACCAAACCTGATGGAATTCCCGCCAGCGAGAATTACAGCGTCAAAGGAATCTCTGTACAATTACTTCCTCGCCCTCCTTGTACGTTACTCCTCTCTTTAGAATTGTGAAGCCTGAAGCCCTTCCGAGCTCGCTGTATAATCCCACACCCCACCTGAGGGGGAAAGCCCTGTCCCCGTCAATCCTAACTAGGTAGGTTGAATCCATCTTGTGATCTACCTTAACCTCACTCCCCAGCTTACACTTCACAAATTCCCTTAGCTCTGTCTCTGTCATTCTTGTAAGTATGTGGAGACCATGCTCGTGAAATGTTGTAATGGCTGACACTATCTGACCAGGTAACACTAGGACAGGTTTCCCCGAGATAAGCCCTACGGCTCCCCTCTTTATGACGTTAGTTGAGACTCCTTCAAAGAGTAGTCTTCCCATCTCGGAGATGGCCCTTTTCACGAAATCACGCTCACCAACCGAGGATCCGCCTATTGATATGACGAAGTCGAAACCCGCTACACATTTGGACAGCGTCTTTTTTACATCATCAAGGTTGTCCCTAGCTATACCTTGATAGTGGGTTTGCCCGAACCTTTCGAGCAGTTTCATAAAAGTTGGCCCAATGGAGTCAGGTATTCCCTCTCCCTGAGATCCCCATGGAACTATTTCGTCACCATTGCCGAAAATACAGAAGGAAATATCCAAGACTTCAACCTCGCCTATACCCTGTTGCAGGAGGATAGGCAAATGGTAGGGGGTTAGGTAAGTTCCCCGCGGAATCAAAAGGTCTCCCACCCTCACGTCTTCTCCCCGTTGGCGGACGTCCTTTCCCTTGAATATTGGTCCATTCACTGTAATCGTATCGCCCACAACCCTGGTAATCTCGGCTCTCGCGACAGTATCTGCACCAAGGGGCAAGGGGGCTCCCGTGGTGATATAGTAGGCCTCTCCTCTTCCGAGTTTGGGCAATTCCCTTGTGGAAGGGAAAAGTTTTCCAGCTATCCTAAGTTCCTTCAACTCCTCGAGATCACTGAACCTGAACGCGAATCCGTCCATTGCAGAAACGTCCCTATCCGGCGTGTCCTTAACTGCAAACACGTCCTCCGCGATGATCTTCCCCACTGCGGACATGGGATCTAGCCTCACCTTCTTGGCAGGTAGGACAGGCATCTTCTCGATGATCGATCTGGCTTCGTCGATTGGAATGAGCATTCATAATCCATCGATATTCCTAGTTAATATGGATTGCATCTTTCAGATAGTGGGAAGGAAGGATAGTGGGAAAACGCTGGTAATTGAGAGGGCTGTCTCGGCTCTGAAGCGAAGGGGCTTAACTGTGGCCACAGTGAAACATACCCATCACGAGATAAACCCCAGTAGAAAGGATACAGCACGCTTCATGAATGCTGGATCAGATGTGACTATACTACACAGTAATGACTGTGCGTTGCTCTGGAGGTGTTCAACCCCAGATTACTTGGATCTTATCCCGGCAGACGTTGTACTCGTGGAGGGATTCGCTGATAGGGATTTGGGCAAAAAAATCGTTGTGAACGACCCCTCTGATGCTGATAGGGTAGTGAAGGAGATTGTGGAGGAGGCGTCTCAATGTAAGCTCGAAGCCTCAGTCGAGGTATTTCCTAAACAAAAAGATAAAATGGTGTACATGACGCTATATAAGTTAATGAAAAAATGGGGGATCAAAGAGGTAAAACTTCTTGATTGAGGGTTCAGAAATAATTTCATTGGACTGTTCTTCGACTGTTCTCGACACAATATTCTTCATGAAAACTAATAGAATCAGAAGGATAGTGGTTACCTGCGATGGCAAGATGGTTGGATTATTCACCGTGGATGAGGCAATGAGGCAAATACTGGAGAGATCGGTTGAAGACAAGCTGAGCAATGTGAAGTTGAAGAGGATAGTTCAAGTGAGTAATCCGGACGCCATTGAGATAGCTAGAGCCATGATGCAGAACTCTGTGGACGCGGTAATAACTGATGGTAAGATAGTGACAGAAAAGGACTTGGTCAGAGGTTACGAATGGGGCGAGGAGGAGAAAATTTTCGACTTGGCGGTGAGAGCTATCACTGTGGAGGGATTCACAAGGCTCTCAACTGCTGCTGAGATCATGGTTAGGAACTCCATCAGACATCTGCCAGTTGTTGAGGATCAGCCATTGGGAATGATATCAGCAAGGGATGTGGTTTACAGATTTTCTGATAAGCTGACCTTACAGGAAGAGGTGAAGCAGGTTATGGTTCCCTACCTGGTTAAGGGTGACTCTAATCTTAGTTTAAGGGAAGGTGTGGAGCTCATGATGCAAAAGGGAGTTGGAAGTCTGGTCTTTTCCGTGGATCACAGTTTATATATTGTTACACTTAAGGATCTTATCAAGCATATTTATGTGTACTCAATGAAGGTTTAACATGGTTTCCTTTGTTTGCCCACTGGATAGACTTCCGTTGTCAGATGATCTTAGATGTCCCAAGGGTCACATTTATAGGTTAATCAATGGCGTTTACGACTTTCTTCAAGAGGAGCCCAAGAATAACGATATTCTGGAGAAAGTTGCACCGCTATATGAGGATATCTGGGCTCCCCTAGGATTCTTGATAACGGGTAGAACAAGTTACTCGTCTGTGCTTAAGGATGCGGCCTCCCACTCCTCTGGAAGGGAATTTTTGGACGTGGGCACAGGTCCTGGTAAGATCTTTGATTACGTAAAGTGTGAGCAGTGTTACGGACTTGACATTTCCATGAGATTTCTAGCTATACTCAAGCGGAAAAGATCTAGGGTGACTGCGGTGAGAGGTGATGCAATGTCTCTCCCCTTTGCCGACGAATCCTTTGATGGGGCTACATCTATGTTCGTGGTTCACATGTTTCCTGATCCATCGAAGCCAATTTCAGAGATCTCCAGAGTCCTCAAAAGGGGCGGAAGATGTTCCATGGGCGTTCTCACTAAGAGAGGGATGATAGCTAATGTTCTCTCGAGATGGTGGAAACTAGAATTGAGGCCTGAAACGTATTACATATCTATTTCAGAGAGGTTTAACCTCAAGACAACAAGCGTTAGACAGATGGGACCTTGGTCTCTCATAAATTGTGTAAAAAGCTAGTTTAGGGCAAGGACCATAGTGCGATCGCGAAAAGCACGTAAGATATCCCATTGATGACCTCAGCAATTTTTACAAATAGTCCTTGAAGGAAAAGCGCGTATATCCCTATGTATAAGCCCATGAATATGCCAAAGAAGAACATGCTAAACACCACGTAGGCAGCTAGATCACCCTCTCCCATGAGCAGGTAATATAGTCTCTTGTTGTTAGTTATACCAAAGATTATTCTCTCTGCGCCCAGTATCAGACCTACATAATAGAGAATGTATGGATTGAAGGTCGCGATCATTTCAAAGAGGTTGAAAGGCACCTTATCCACAAGGTAAACCGAGGAGAAAAACATCATTGAACCTATTAGGATGCTCACTATTCTCTTGGTTACTGTCCTATCGACATTGGCCATGTGTATACACCTGCGTAGGTCTCATTTAACTCTATGTCAAAAACCTCCCCTAGGAGGAGACCTCCCAGCGCCCCAATAAAGAGACCGGGAATTCCGCCTAGTTTAAGTCCCAGCGATGCACCTAGAACTCCGCCTATACCCTTGCCCAGGTAACTGTCGTTAACCTTGAAAACGGTGGCGAAGTTTTGTCCTCCCTTCCTTCCAGCCTTTTCCAAGAAAAAGGCAGCCTCCGTAATCGCTTCCCTCAACTCCTCCATGTCGTTCGTTCTATAGACCGCTGAGTATATTTCTTCATTTCCGTTTCTCTTGGACATGTAGGGGATGAATCCAGCCCTTTTTATTCCGGCTAGTCCCGCAGTATCCATTCTCTCGCTTGTAACTCTAAAAATTACCTTGAACATCAAAGAATTGTTAGTCCTCACGCTTAAATATTTTTGTTGATTCGAATTTCGTACCTTAATCTTTTTACCAACGTACTACTCTATTTATTTTGGCGATCCCATTGACGGGGGATAGTAAGAAATTCTATGCTATTGTGAAAGTTGATAACGTGGAGGTTCCTGATGGCGTATCCAAGACGGGCCTCCACGATCATATTTCTTCTGCGGTAGACGAGGTCATAAATAACGTGAAGGCCTACCTCAAAGACCAGGGAATTATGGGAAAGTTTAATGCCCATATTGAGGTCTTCGCAAAGGAAGAGTCTGTTACGAGACTTATCGAAAGTATAAAGACTAAAATTAAGGCGTGAAAAATAGATCGTATGTCTGAATTATCGGAGCCACTGGAAAATTACCTAAAGGAGATCTATGAGCTAGAGGAAACAAAGGGTCACGCTAAGGTTGTTGACCTGATCGACGCATTCTCGATTTCCCCTGGCACAATTAGTAAGGCATTGGACAGGCTGGAGTCCCTTGGTTTCATAGACAGGAAATCAAGGAGGATAAAGCTTACCGAGGACGGAAAGAGACTCGCAATTAGGTTAATAAGGTCACACCGCCTCTCCGAGAGGCTCCTCACGGATATAGTGGGCCTGGACTGGATTAGGGCGCACGAACTGGCACATAGGCTAGAACACATATGGCCTGAGGACGTTCTTGACAAAATAGATGAGGTGGTGGGTCATCCCAAGACCTGTCCCCACGGGCACCCTATCCCTGGGAGGGAAGATCGAGTGGAGGGCGTTCCACTTAGCGAGGCAAAACCTGGAGAATACACCGTGCTCATGATAGTGAAGGAGAAAGAGTGGATATTGAGAATGGCTGACTCCCTAGGCCTTCTACCAGGGAGGAACATCGTGGTACTGGATAACCTTAATGGGGAAGTTAAAGTGCAGGCGAATAACAAGGAAAATAAGGTCCCCAGATCTCTTGCAGAGCAGGTGATAGTCCGTGGAGCTCAGTGAGCTTCAGAAGCTTATCCTGGCACATATTTACAAGTTCGGACCAGACAACCCTTGGTATATGGCTAGACGCCTGATGGGAGAGAGCGGATGGGCTCCCAAATACGATCCAGACTTGCTGGAGAAAGAGTGCATGGAACTTGAGAAACTGGGTTATCTGGTAAGGTTTCAGGGTTCTCTGAAGAGGTCAGTCACGTCCTCGGTGAAGCCGTGGTTGAAGGTGAAAGCAAAGGAGATGGGAACCAAGCCAAAGGGAATATATTACGACCTTAGCAGGGAGGGGAGGAGAGTAGCTTCTCAGCTCTATAAGGAGTTGAAGAAGGGTTGAGGCTAGGCAAGATACTAGGTGAGAACAGGAGTTTCAGGTTCTATTGGGCCTCAATCTCCCTTTCACACATCTCTGGAATAATGTTCAACGTAATATCAGCCTACATCCTTTTGCTTGTGTCCCCTTCCTTCTATTCTCTCGTGGTCGGAGTGACCATGTTAGTTGGGGCCTTAATTCGCCTTCCGTCAGGGTACTTGAGCGACTCGCTTGACAGAAGGAAGGCCCTGATGCTAACCAGGTTGTCCCAGGCTGTGCTCATGCTCTTGCCCATTCTCAGTTTGAAGCTGACCCCCTTTTCTTACGTAGGTTTCAACTTGCTTACGTCGCTCAACGGCCCACTATCTGCGGGTCTTGTGCAGTCAGTGATGGAGAGAAGGCAAGTTCTTGGGGGTACCTCACTTAATTCACTCACGATCTCAATATCCTCCGTTGTGGGAGGACTTGTCAGTCTATCCTACCCAGTTCTGGGCATCACGGCTTTCCTCTCGATTGCGTCAGTCATGAGACTGTTCACTGTGTTCTTTATAGGGAATGTGAGGGTAAAGGCCAGGAAAGACGAACCTAAGGGGAGGATTCCCGTTAGCCTGATAATTTATCCGATCCTAGTTTTCTCGTTCCTGGACGTAATTCCAGTAATGATGAATAGCTTAGTTTTTGTGGTGTCCTCTGTGGAGCCTTCCCTTGCATTGGTGAGCCTGCTCACTACGCTGGGTAACGGAATGGGGGCAATCCTAACTGGTGAGAGGATAAGGGAGAACTCTATCGAAATGTGGGCTAGGACAGGTTCCCTGCTACTTGGGTTGGTCCTGGTGGCGATTAGTCTTTCCCCATTATACTTAGTTTATGTCCTCCTAGTTCTGAGGGGAATCCTGAGCTCTGTTCAGTCCATTTCAATCAGATCGGATCTCAGGCTTAGGGTGTCCAATAATCTGATGGGGAGAACGTGGGGATTGATTACCACAATATCTTCCTTTGTGGCGTCTGTCGTTGCGCTTTCTTATTCGTTCATCGTCAGTGTAACCGGGACCAGGCTCCCTGTCCTTGTGTTGGGACTATCCCTTTTAACCTTGGGGATTCTCATGGTGTACCGTGGACCAAGTAGTAGACAGGATACTAAGGCTCTCGGATCCGAGGCAGGCGTTAGAGAGGAAAGTTCAGGTAAGAAATAACGAACTAGTAGTAGAAGACTCAAGGTTTCAGTTTTCAAAACCCCTTGTTATTTCCGTAGGGAAGGCCTCCGTAAAGATGGCCAACTTCTTCCTGGAGAAGCTAAGCAACTACGAGGCAATAGTTGTTAAACCAAAGGGGGACAATCTTACGGTTGAGGGCCACGCCCAGATAATACATTCGTCTCATCCGTATCCAGACGATGAGAGCTTCAGGGCTGGAAGATTGGTAAGGGAAGCCCTCATGACGTGGGACTACGACCTAGTTATATTTCTCCTGTCAGGAGGAGCCTCATCATTGATGGAGGATCCAATACCTCCTGCTCAACTCTATGTGGAGACCATGAAGAAACTGGTGACCTCAGGGCTAGGGATAGATGAGATTAACACTGTCAGGAAGCATCTTTCCAGGGTTAAGGGAGGCAGACTAGCTAGTTTGGCGAGATCTCAAGTAGTTACCCTGGTGGTAAGTGATGTCCCCGGAAACGATTTATCCGTTGTGGGGAGCGGACCCACAATTCAAGATCCCTCAACGGTGGACGAGGCTAGGCAGATCTTGGAACAGCTAAATCTAGATTTAGTGCAGTACCTAGAAGAGACGCCAAAGCAACTAAGCAACTCCTGGGTGTTTCTCATTCAGAGCGTGAGCGACGTTCTCAAGGATCTCACTGATATGCCAGGGGCGGTAATCCTCTCCAGTGAGGTTAGGGGAGAGGCTAGGTCCCTGGGAAGCCTACTTGCCTCCATCGTGAACACAAGGGAATTGAGCTTTAGGAGACCATTCACAATTCTTCTTGGTGGTGAACCTGAGGTTACGGTAAGGGGTCCTGCAGGCAAGGGCGGAAGAAACGGTGAGGTTTGCCTGTCCTTCCTGGAGTGGGTGAAGGTCACCAACGTTACGCTGTACGCCGTAGCTACTGACGGTATTGATGGTAACAGCGAATACGCTGGATGTGTGGTTTCGGGAGGAATGGACGTGCCCAAGAGGGACATAAGGAAAGCCTTAGAAACTCACTCTTCCTACGAGTTACTCGAGAGAATTGGGGCAGTAATTAAAACGGGCCCCACGGGGACTAACGTAAACAACGTTTATGTCCTTATAGCTCCTTGAGTCCTAATCTTCTTTTGAAGCATTAGAAGGCCCCTAGCTATCGCCTCGGGCCTTGTGGGACATCCAGGTAAGTATAGATCAACGGGTATACCTACATCAGAGGGAAGGACCGTGTTGTAGGAGTTCCAGAATATTCCTCCTTCCAATATACAGGCACCTAGCGCAATTACGTACTTGGGCTCAGGCATTTGATCGTAAACTATCCTTGCTGCCCTGGCCATCTTTCTGGTTAGTGTTCCCTCTATGGTAAGGATATTGGATTGACGGGAGGAAGCGAAGGGAAGCATTCCAAATCTTTCAGCGTCGAACCTCGCAGCTGCAAACGCTCCAAATTCGGTTCCACAACAACTGGTGGTGAAGTGTGGAGGCCACAGCGAGAATGCTATTCCCCAATCCCTTAGGGTCTTAACTGGCTTTCTGTTGAGTAACCACTGCGCGGCCTTTCGAGCCGATTCCTCTAAGTTTCCGGTAAGAAGTAATTGATCGCTCATTGTTGATCACGATAGATGTGGTGTTGGGTCCTAATAAGTATTCTATTTTAGAAGTTGAAAATAGTGACCAAATTTAATTCTTAGTTTTTAAATTTCTTTAGACCTATCTTATGTCTTGGAAATACGATTATATTTCTCTCATCACTTTTCAGAGATCACCTCATCTATCATCGATCAAGGGTTCAGTAAAGAGCGCCTATGCCATCAATTAGCCTCGGAGGTTCCTCATCACTCAAACATAAAAACGAAACCCATCCATAAAAGTCTAAATGATTGTGCTGAAGATAGATCCACTTAATCCAGAAATAGAGTTGATAAGGAAGGCGGCTGAGGTTATCAGGTCCGGGGGGCTGGTTGCCTTTCCCACCGAAACCGTGTATGGCCTAGGTGGAAATGCCCTAGATCCGAAGGCGGCCGAGAAAGTGTTTAAGGCTAAGAGGAGACCAATGGACAATCCCCTCATAGTTCACATCGCCGACCTAAGTCAACTGGAAGAGGTTAGTGTGGACGTTCCTCCAGAGGTTTTAGATTTAGCCCAGCGGGTCTGGCCGGGTCCGCTCACCTTCATTCTCAAGAGGAACCCAAGGGTACCTCTAGAAACTACGGGGGGCCTCGATACTGTGGCCGTCAGAATGCCAGCACACCCAATCGCCCTTCAACTAATCAGAGAGAGCAGTGTGCCCATTGCCGCCCCAAGCGCCAACCTGGCCACAAAACCTAGTCCAACCCTTGCGGAGCACGTCATCCAGGACCTTGACGGTTCAGTGGATGTTGTTATTGACGGGGGAGAGACCTTTTTCGGGGTCGAATCCACTATCATAAACCTTACCGTATCCCCTCCTGTTCTCCTAAGACCTGGACCCTTCACTGTAGAGGAACTCAACTCTCTTCTAGGTGAGGTCGTTGTTCCAAAGGAGGTTGCAGAGGGTGGGCAATTCAACGTAGCTTTAGCTCCCGGAATGAAATACAAGCACTATGCGCCGAGTAAACCCCTCTACCTAGTGGAGAAAAAGTCAATCTTCAAGGAAGTTGTAAAAAGGCTAAGGCAAAAGAAAAAGGTAGCTGCTCTCTGCTCCCAGGAAACTTGCGCTGACGTGGATGAGCCCAAGATAATCCTGGGAACTAGCGAGAACCTGTACACTGTTGCAAAGAACCTGTTTAAGTCCTTTAGGCAACTTGATACCCTAGACGTGGATCTAGGTGTCATGGAGCCGTTTCCTGAAAGGGGGATTGGGTTGGCCATCATGAATAGGGCCAAAAAGGCCTCAGCTCACATGATAATACATTCCGTGGAGGAGGCTGACAAGCTTGCAGATAGTTAAACTGGACAGAGTTACCTCGACACAGGATTTCGCTGAGGCGGTCAGCGAAATGATCGATGGTGACTTTGTGGTAGTTGCAAAGGAGCAGACCAAGGCAAGGGGGAGATATGGCAGGGAATGGTACTCCCCGAGGGGAGGGCTCTGGGTAACCTACGTTGTCAAGAACTTTAACGTTGAGGAGATAGGAATCTCAACCCTCAAGGTGGCTCTCGCCATAAGGAGCGTCCTCTCAAAGATGGTTGACGTCAAGATCAGGTGGCCCAACGATATCGTGATTAATCACAAAAAGGTTTCAGGAGTTTTGCTTGAAGCCATAACTGTTGGGGAGAGGAGTACAGGTTTCATTGGATTTGGGGTTAACACGAACGTCGTCTCCTTTCCCCAGGGAATAAGTGCTACTTCACTGAAGCTGGAGTTGAGCAGGGATGTGGATAACGACTCTCTTCTCATGGAGATCCTTGACAAGATAGCGGAGTATTTAGGCAAGGTCCAGGACGACGTTGTGAGGGAGCTAAATGAGAATTTATCGATCATGGATAAGGAAGTGAACCTGAAGGGAAGAGACTGGGAAAAGAGGTGTAAGGCGCTCTTCGTGGACAAATTTGGAAGACTTGTTACAGAGTGCGGAATTTTTGAGGTAGAAGAGGTACTAAGGCTTGAGACGACGTAAGGCTTCCCATAGGCCCTCCAGATAGGATGGATGTGGAAACATTAACTCTTTAGCGTCCTTAACCTTCACGTGGAGTTGTATTAGAAGGGAAAGTGTCGAAACTATGTCCTCCGCCCTCTCGCCAAAGGCCACTCCACCTCTCAACGTTCCGTCTTCATTAACGCAGACCTTGATAAAACCCTCTGTGGACCTCTCGGCTACAGCCCTCACCACTTCCGCCATGGAAAGCTTGACGCATTTTCCGTCAATATTTCCAACGTAAGCTATCTCTGGATGGGTGTAAAGCACCTTGGGTACACCCTCACCCCTGTAGCTCCTCCTAGTCCCAGTAGCATTTAATCCAGCAATTATGCCCTTGTGTATTGCCTCATGTGCTGTGAATGTTCCCGTAACGTCTCCCGCAGCATAAACGTGGTTGATCTTGGTTTCCATGTACTCGTTTACGCCTATCCACTTGTTCCCAACCAGGTTCTCGAATCCCTTCACTGCAGGCTTGCGACCGAAGGTGAACACAACTAGGTCAAAGTCTTCAAGGCCTCCATTTATTTTCACCTTGTCTGAGATCTCAGCGACAGAGTTAGTCCTGACGTCTATCCCTAGTCTCTTGAAATGGGAAGTCACACTTGCCCTTAGATCCCTGTCATGGCCTGGAAGAAGAAGTTCCTCCCTCTCAACTATGGTTACCTTCTTTTTAGCTAGGTGGAGCAACCATCCGTACTCTACCCCTCCGACTCCCCCACCAACCAAGAGAACAGTGTTGAATTCCCTGTCCAGGAAGTGAAGGTCATCAGAGGCTATGGTTCCAGGAATCTGTGGTTTCTCAGTCCCTGTGGCCACAATTACAGAGTCCGACTCTAGGATTTGTCCACCCACCTCTATTTTCCCTGAGTTTAATTTCGCCTCTCCTTTCACAACCTCTACTCCTGCGGACTCTAACATGTACTCTACACCCTTACTAACCCTTTGGACTACCGACCTTGCAAATTCCTCCAGTTCTGAGTAGGAGAATTCCACGGACTTACCGTATTTCTGAGAGGCGTAGCTCAGGAAGAGTGGCGACATCATTGCCTTAGAAGGTATACAACCAAAAAGCACGCATGTACCACCGAGCCTCTCTGACCTATCTACCAGGGTGACCTTAGCCCCTTGCTCTGAGGCAGTTAAAGCTGAGTAAAGTCCAGCGGGACCAGAACCAACTACGGTTAACTTCATGATAGAATTGAACAAAAACGCAAATAAAGGTTTACTTTACCACGAGTACAGGCATCTTAGCCTCGTGGATTATCCTAGAGGACACACTACCTAGGAACATCCTCTTGATCGTGGATAAACCCCTGCTACCAGTAACTATGAGATCAACTCCGTTCTTGGAGGCATAATCCATGATCGCTGTGGCAGGATCTCCCTCAACTATTACGCCTTCAGCCTTAACTCCTGCCTGATCCGCTATCTTCTTTGCCGACTCTATATCAGCCCTAGCCTTGTTATAGAGGGACTCTATTACGTCAGGTGGCACTGGACCTATGCCCGCACCAAGGAGCACCGAAGTATCTACCACTTCCACCACGTCCAGTTTTGCTTCGTACCTCTTTGAAAGATCTACCGCTACATTTAGGGCCCTCTTGGCGTTCTCGGACCCATCAAATGCAACTAAAATATGTTTAAACATATTCTCAGCTAAAAATAGGAAAGGTATCTTTTAAATCTTCGCGATTTTCGGTACCTGTCCACCTGTTAACAGTGTTAAGTGACAATGGTTAGTCCCTCGATGACAAGGTCCGCGGACTCAACTGACCAGACTCGCTTACGAGAGCCCGTCTCTCCCCTTATTCCCTTCAGTAGTGTCCTGAAGTCTCCAGATAGAACCACTTCCCTAACACCAACCTTCTCTCCCTTCCTTGAGATCCAAGCCACGGGAGCCACAACTCCAAATTCCCCTGTGTCCCAGTTGCTAGTATGCACTCCCTGTACCTGATCCACAACTAGATCATTGTCCTCTACGTCCTGTTTCTCGTCACAGAATATTTGAACTAGGGAAGTTCCAATGCTTGGCACAGACATGTAGGATCTAACGGCAGAAGCTGAGTTAGTAACTCCCATTTTCTTCGACCAGTACCAGTTCGTAAGTACCCCTCGGAAGACACCCCTCTCCATTAGTACCTTCTGCGACGTTGCTTGACCCTCCCCATCAAAGGACCTGCTCAACTCCGATCTTTCGTCCCTTGGGTTGTCCACCACCGTTATTTTTCCGTACGTCTGTCCAAGGTCGAGAGGAGATCTTTTCCTGAACACGTTCTCCCCGTTCACCGAGTAGGACAGGAGCGGGTGGAATAACTCTGAGATGGCCTTAGTATCTAGGATAACCCTCTTGGGTTTCTCCTGAAGTTTTACCCTAGACTTGGTGATGTTAACCTTTTCCACGACAGTGTCCTTGAGTTCTTCAAGTTGTATTTCCTTGAAGGATCTCCCTGACCTAGACTCGTAAATCTCAGGGGTGACTAGAACCTTATCCTTGTAGTTTGCGGTGACCCCCGCATAGGCAGATGACCTAATCTCGCTCACATCTAAACCTTCGGTGTTGACGACTCCAACCTTCACCCTGGTAGCTGAGGCGTAGATTCCCACGACGTTAACCTTTTCCTGCAATTCTTCCAGCGACTTCAAAGTCTCCTTGGCTGGTTCCACTAGATCCTCCCCGCGATTAAGCTGAAGTAACGACGGTTTGCTGGTAGGAGGTATTTCATTATTCTGATCCGTCTCTGATACCTTAAGCACTGACACAGCCCTATCAAGGATTTCGTCACTCAACTCAGTGCTGAACGCGAAACCAACTTTTCCATCCTTGAAGACCCTAACGCCATAACCTCTCTCCTTCACGTTACTGGAGTGGTACTGCTTCTCCTTGGCCAGGTTGTACTCCCACCTCTCTACGTAGTATACCTCGCATGCGTAACCTAGGCTCTTAGCCTTTTCAACTAACTTGAATGGGTCACTCATTTCCTCCCACCTTAACCTTAACCTTGATGTAGGGACCTCCAGTCCCTACAGGAACGCTTTGTCCACCTTTACCACAGTAGCCAGGCCACATCCCAAAGTCCTTTGAGACTGCACTTATTCTACCTAACGTCTCAAGTGTGTAGCCAGAGATCCCAACATTCCTAAGAGGTTCCGTGACCTCTCCTTTCTCTATCCTATAGCCTTCCTGAATTCCGAACTGGAAAGTTCCGTCTGGGCTAGTTTGTCCACCCAACGGTGAAACCAGGAGATACCCATCCTTGATCTCGCGTATCAATTCCTCCTTGTTCCAATCTCCGGGCATCATGTATGTGTTTCTCATCCTTATTAGCATGGGACTCCTGAAGTCCTCAGCCCTGGCGTTGCCAGTGGGCCTCTCTCCCAGATATGCGGAGTAGTACCTGTCCACCAGAAACTCCGATACAATTCCCCTATCAACGATCTTCACATCCCTCGATTCCACACCCTCGTCGTCGTAGGGCACCACGCCATGGGCCATTGGATACTCTGACTTGCCCGAGTCCACAACGGTGACGAATTCCTCCGCTATCTTTTTCCCTCTCAAGTTGCCGAGAATACCGTTTATTGCTAGGTCTGCCTCCGAGAGATGTCCCAGGGCCTCATGGGAGAATACCCCAACAACATCGGGGGCCAGCACAACTTCAGCGTCGCCTCCCCTCGGAACCTTACCCCTGAGCTGATTTCCTATTCTCCTTTTGATGGTCTCCACTATCTCGTTGGGGTCGAAGACCTCCAAGGGATAACCTAGGTAAGTCGCCATGGAGGTGCTGGCAGAGGCCACAACGTCTCCCTCCCTGGCTATTGCCCTCACGGAAACGTTGCTTAACTCGTATTCCAGGACGATTTCCCTGTCCTCCGAGCTGTAGTACTCCTTGTGTATCCTTGAGGCGGTGAACCTAACGTTAATGCTCCTTATCCTTGGGTCAGCTCTCATGATGTCATCCCTTAGCTTAACCATGTCGCTCATTATTTCCTCAGGCGACTTGGTCAAGGGTTTCTTAGGCTTTATCACAACCTTGTCATGCAGGGGAGGAAGCATGACTATGTTGACCTTTTCATCTCCGTAGGCAGACTCTACGGCAGTCTTAACGGTTTCTTGGTCAATCTTCGTGAAGTGAGCGTAACCCCAGTTGCCCGATACCAGCACCCTGAGGGAACCTCCCTTGTCCTTACCCATCGAGGTTACTTGCCTCGTGGTTTCGCTGGCGAACAAGCTCAGCTCATCCACGTCGTAAAGTCTCAGGTCGGAAAAGGTAGCCCCAAGCTCCTCGCTCTTCTTCAAAAGTTCATGCAAGATATAAACCTCCTCCCTAAATTTCATCCATGAACGTTGAAAAGATTAGCGTGGCCCTAGATAAGGAGACCTTAAGGAGGCTTCAGAGGAGGGCCGAGGATGAGGGAGTGAGTAGGTCGAGACTAATTCAGATGGCGGTCTCGGAGTACCTAGCTGAGTTCACAGGAGAGGACGAGGAGGTTTTTGGCATACTTAACCTGGTGTATGAGGAGGATGGTAGCGACGAGATAACCTCCGTTGAACATCAGCACGAGGCGAGCATAATCTCTACCCTACACGTTCACGTTAACGAGAAGCTGTGTATGGAGGCCATTGCCGTGAAGGGAAAAAGACGTGAGCTAGAGAGGCTAGCTAGGAGACTAAGTGCCATAAACAAGGTGAAAAAGGCTAAACTTCTAGTATCCCTTGAGGTGTGACCATGAGGATCAAGGTTCAGGAAAATTGCGCATCCATGGGAATCTTCGTGAAACACACCGAAGTCCTTGATCTCGTGAATGGTCAGGGAAGATTTGAGGGGGAACTCTCAGCTGTAGAGAGCAAATTTCGATCTGACAATCCAGAGTTACTTAAGGATATTCCTGTTATTAGGGCGTATAGAGATTTTTACTGGAAGCTGGGGATAGACCCCACAAAGACTAGGCCAAGCGGTGAAGCTCTTAGAAGGAGAATTGTCAGGACCGGTAAGCTTCCCAGAATCAATGATATTGTGGATGCTGGAAACGTGGTTAGCGCGGAGACCCTTGTCTCCATCGGAATATATGATTTGGACAAGATCAAGGGCGAGCCTAATCTAGTTCTCAGCTCAGGCGGAGAGAAGTTTGAGGGGATTGGAAACAAGGTCGAGGTTTTGTCACCTGGTATTCCTATCATGGTCGACGGCGAGGGTAAGGTTATGCACATCTTTCCTCACAGGGACTCGGTGCTCACCAGCGTGGATCTATCCACCAAAAACGTGTTGATAGTGGGGGCCGGAGTCACTGGGATAGACCCCTCTCTGGTCGAGGAGGCAGTGAGACTTACTGCTAAGCTATTAAGTAGGATCGGTGGTAAGATAGTCCATGAAGTCCAATAGCTTACGGGTCCTCCTGTTAGGATATGGTAATGTGGGTAAGGCCCTCAGGAAGATGGTCAGGGAGAGGGCACCTTCACTGGGTTTGAACGTAAGGATAGAGGGAATTGTCACCAGGAGAGGCATCATGCTAGGAGACTCGGAGGAGTTTAGAAAAACCAAGGATGGAACTCCCATTGACGCCCTAAATGAGGTGAGCCCTGACCTAGTGATTGACGTAAGTTCCGCTAATTACGAGACCGGAGAGCCCTCCTTATCCCTTTACATGGAGGCTTTATCAAGGGGCATCGCAGTGATCACTGCGAACAAGGCTCCCCTTGCCCTTAAGTACGCGGAGATCGTGGGTCAAGCTAAAAAACATGGCGCCTTCCTCGGGTTTCAGGCAACAGTGATGAGCGGGACCCCCTCCATAAACCTTCTTCGCCTATTGAGGGGTTCAACCATCCTGAAGATAAGGGGTATCCTAAACGGTACCACGAATTATATCCTCACTAGAATGGATCAGGGACTTGAGTACTCTCAGGCCTTAAGGGAAGCCCAGGAGAAGGGATACGCTGAGGCAAACCCAGAACACGACGTGAATGGATTTGACGCTGCAGCTAAACTAACTATCTTAACCAATTTCGCAATGGGTAGAAATATCTCGATCAGGGATGTCGACTTTTCCGGAATAGCTAACGTTACACTCTCAAGGATTGAAGAGGCTAAACGTAGATCAAGAAAGCTCAAGTTAGTCGCGGTTTCGGAGGGTAAAACAAGTAAGGTTAGCCTGACCGAGGTATCTCCTGAGGATCCGCTGTATCATGTGGACGGAGTAATCAACACGCTAGACATTCACTCTGACATACAGGAAGTAGTTATTACAGGACCTGGGGCTGGTCCACAGAACGCGGCCTTTGGTGTGTTCTCGGATATAGTACTAATGAGCAATGGTTTGATTTGATTCCACCATTCTAGATTTACATTTATAAATGACGAATACTACAATAAAAAACGGGATTAATTTGGCTACTTCCATTTCAGCTAGGCTGATATATTACGCAAAGCTGAGCAAACCCAGAATAATCTGGTTACTGGACTTAGCTGCCCTGTCTGGCGCCTTTCTCTCAGGTAAGCTGATGCCCTTGAGCATTCTAGCTGTTTTAGTGGGAGGAACTTTTGCCTCGGCTGGCTCCATGATAATTAACGAGGGAATAGAGATAGATAAAGACAAGGTAATGAAGAGGACTTCAAAGAGACCAACGGTGATGGGTTACGTTTCACAGAAGGAGGCAATCTACGTGGGTATTGCGCTCCTAACCCTTGGCACGCTAGTGGGTCTGCTGGATAATCCCCTTACTTCGTTCTTCATTCTCCTGGGGGGCTTAGTTTACGTTCTAGTTTATACAGTGTGGTTGAAACCTAGGAGCCCATTGAATATAGTGATAGGTGGCCTAGCGGGAAGCGCTGCTGCTTGGGCAGGCTACGCATCTACTACGTCCTCCTTTACTATCCCCTCTCTTCTGCTCGGACTTCTAATTTTCATGTGGACTCCGGGTCACTTTTGGGCCTTGGCCCTGAAGTTTAAGGAGGACTATTCTAGGGCTGGAATTCCCATGTTGCCCGTGATAATGCCTGAGAACTTTTCCGCTAAGATGATAGCTCTATCCAACGCATTGATGATACCCTTCGCCTTGGCCCTTTACCTTTATGCAGGAGTAATTTACGGGATAGTGGCAGGAATTCTCTCCGCTGTGCAGATGTACTTCAGTGTTAGGTTGATGAGAAATCCAACTGGAGAAGAGGCATGGAGATCGTTTAAGTTCTCTTCCCCATATCTAGCTATTCTATTGATTCTTATTATTCTAACTAGATTAATCTAAAAACTATTTTCCCTTAAACGTAGGCTCTCTCTTCTCCAGGAAGGCACTTACCCCCTCCTTCTTGTCCTCCGTAGAAAACACGACTCCCCATCCTACGCTTTCCAACGCTAGACCTGACAGTAGGGGAGAGTCCAGTCCCCTGTTTACAACCTCCTTGATTAAGGCGAGAGAGATAGGAGACTTCTTGGCTATCTTTTCTGCCAGCTTCCTTGTCTCTTGCTCCAAGTTAGCTAGGGGGACAACCCTATTCACGAGACCATATTTCTCAGCATCCTTACCAGGAATACGATCGCCCGTCATCATCATCTCCAGGGCTCTTCCCTTTCCTATAACTCTGGTTAACCTCTGAGTCCCCCCATACCCCGGATATATCCCTAGGTTTATCTCTGGAAGGCCTAGTTGGGCCTCCTCCGCTGCGATCCTTATATCACAGGCTAAGGCTAGCTCTAGTCCACCTCCAAGGGCATATCCATTGATCATGGCAATGGTGGGTTTGCTCAGTGCCTCTATCTTGTCCATGATCTCTCTTCCTTTCTTAGAGAATTTCCAGGCTTCTGCTGGGGTTAACTGGTTAAACTGGGTTATGTCAGCCCCTGCGCAGAAGGCCTTTCCTTTCCCTGTAATAATGATAACCCTAATCTCTGGGTCAGACTCTGCCTGAGAGACTGCCCTATCTAACTCCTCAAGTAATTTAGCGTTTAGTGCGTTTAGTTTATCGGGTCTATTTAACGTAATCCAGAACAAGTTTCCTTCTTTTTTAGTTTCTATTGTTTCAAATTCCATGGTTGATACGAGTAGAGTTATTAAATGGAGTAGTATTAATGCTTTAATTCCCGAGTTAAGTAATATCTAATATGGTTAGTTACGAGAGGGGTACTTTACTGCAGTCCTTTTCTGTAATAATACCGTGGGCAGGGCCTGCGGTTTCAACCTTACTCGTAGCGAGGAGAATGAGGGACTTTTGGAATTCTGCTCCCTATCTACTCTATATAACCCCTCTCTCCTTCGCCTCTACTGTGCTTTTTACCTTTGAGTACATGAAGCATTTTCTACTGATCGCAGCAATTTACTCCCTAGTCTCACCACTTCTCTTAACCTACGCTTTCTCGAAGAAATTTGATTCCATGCAGATTAATGTTAACGAGTACTACATTGAGGTTAAGTTGAAGGTCCCCCTACTGAGTGACCAGGTTATAGACCCCAACTCCCTTTTTGAGAGGGTCGTAAATAAGGCTGTTAGGAGAGTGAGGAATCCCTACTATAATTTCAAGCTGAAATCTCTCAACAACTGCTCCAATCTCAAGGTGTCTCTCTCAGAGAACAAGATAACCATGAGGAGGAGATGTGGCGACATAATTGTGGAGGTTATCATTTCAAATAATGACACTGCCGACATGAAACTTTCAATTTCTTACTAGCGGATAAACGCCTCAAGTAGAGCTCTTATCTCTTCATGAATAGCTAGATGTAGATTGATTCGAATCTATCCTCACGGTAGTGTTTGGATCTTCTTCCCTCTATGGGAAGCTTATAACCGCATCTTGTGCACCTCATATCCTCAGTTAGATTCCATTCCAGTATTCTGAAGCCGTATCTCCTTATGGCTACGTTACCGCACTGTGGGCAGTAAGTGTTCTCGAGGGGATGACCTGGAACATTTCCCACGTAGGCGAATCTGAATCCCACCTGCTTTGCTATCTTGTAATGTGCCTCAAGAGTCTCCACTGGAGTCAAGGGTAGGTTGTTCAGCTTGTAGTCTGGGTGGAACCTGAGGAAATGTATTGGAACATCAGGTCCAACCACGTCATATAGTCTCTTGAGAAATCCCTTAGCGAATTCCAGGTTATCCCCTATTTCTGGAATGATTAGGTCCGTAATCTCCACGTGAATCTTTCTTTTAATCAGTTCTGAGATAGTGTTAACGATCGGATCCGGGCCAGAGGCTCCTGTGTATCTTCTCATGAACTTAGGTTCCCCGTTTCCCTTGAAATCCACAGTAACTGCGTCCAGAAAGTCCTTAACGTAATCCACAAGTTCTTCGCTCCAGTACCCGTTGGTAACCATGGTGTTTAATAATCCATATTTCCTAGCCAGAACACCCGTGTCGTGGGCGAACTCAGCAAAGATTGCCGGTTCGTTATATGTGTAGGTAATACCTTCAACCTCATATGCCCTGGCCATATCCACTATATCCTCAGGCATTAGATCTGCCCCATCCACCTTTCTCCTCTGGCTTATGTCGTAGTTCTGACAGTACATGCACATCCAATTACATCCAAATGTGGAGAACGAAAGTACCCTTGAACCTGGATAGAAGTGAACAAGGGGCTTCTTCTCTATGGGATCTATGTGAGCAGCTGCTACCTTACCGTAGACGTTCAAGTATAATTTCCCCTTGGAGACAGACCTGACTCCGCAGAACCCAACCTGTCCCTCACCAATGAGGCATTTCCTGGCACAGGCGTCACATCTGATCCTGCCATCTAACTTGGTGTATAGTGTAGCTTCCTTCTGCATCAAACTAAATAGTTCTCTCTGTAAAATAAAAACATAATGGAAAGGTACATCTTGTTCTACCCCATTGATCACCCGGTGAGGAGAGAGGGGGAAGGCTATAGGGTGATCGAGATCAGGGAATGTAAATACAGGGAAGTTGATGTGTTGGGTAACCTTGACGAGGTAATCAGGGATCTGGGCCAGCCTCTCTTCTTCGTCAAAGTGGGCGAAGCCAAGACAGAGCTATGGGATCTCCTCAATGATTGTCGCTTCTGGGAGGCACACGAGTTACTTGAGGGTATCTGGAGAGGATCCAACGGTGCAGAAAGGAAATATCTACAGGCCCTGATTCTCCTGTGCGCATCCATGATAAAATATAGAAAGAATAGAGGGGTCTCAGACGAACTCATGGAAAGGGCACTATCTCTTATATCCGAACTTCCTCAGGATCTCCTTCCTCTCCTTTATGTCAGACTCGGACTCAACTCCCAATGGGGTCATGCCGTCAATAACACCTAAGACTCCTCTTCCCTGTTCTGTCTCTGCGACTACGACCTGAAGCGGGTTAGCCGTTGCTGCGTGTATCCTAACAACCTCCTCCACCGCCTTAATTCTATTCAACACATTAATTGGGTATCCGTTCCTAATGTAGATTACGAAGGTATGTCCTGCCGATATCCTCCTGCAGTTCTCTATTGCCAGCTTGGTTAGCTCCTCATCGTTTCCGTCATATCTGATTAGCCTCTTTCCACTCGCCTCACTAAACGCAATACCGAACTTTAAACTTGGAGACGATGACGCTAGGGTCTCGTAAAGGTCTTCCACAGTTTTTATGAAATGCGAATGCCCAATGATTACGTTCGTTCCCTCCGGAATATCTATCTTAACAACATCTAGCTTAATCATAATTCAACTTGAAAAATAAACGTATTAAAATTTAGCTCACTAGATATGCATAAGTGAGGGTGGCCATTTCGTTCTGGGTCAAATCAACCTTGAAGGTGTAGTGCAGGCTAGCGACGTTGACCGTGTATACTCCCTCGGGTAGTGTGAAGGTTGCAACTCCGTTAGAGAGTGTGAAATTCCTGTAAAAGCTTCCGTTCTGTCCCGTTACCTGAACTACCGCGTCGTTTAGGGGTTGCTCGCCTCCAAACGGGCCGTAATTCATGATCACCTTAACCTGAAGAGTATACTCTCCGTTGGAGCTAGAACTCAAAGGTGTAATGGTTAGCCTAGTCTTGTAGGAGGACGCAGCGACTACCCCAGCGACCGTCAGGATCAGGACCACGAAGGCTAACGCTAACAGTACTGTTTTATTCATGGTTATGGGTGTAGAGAAGACTAATATTTAAGTTGAATCAATAGATATCGACGTGTTTGATCGATTCATCGAGGGTTTAAGGTACTCTCTACGTAATGAAAGACCCATGTTGAGGCGTTACCTAGTACTAGGGGCATTTGATGGTGTTCTCCTCTCTTTGGGCATACTCGTGTCCTCTATTCTAGCAAATGCCCCATCTCGGGTAATAGAGCTTACCGTGGTGTCTGGGATAATTGCCGTTTCCATATCCTCGGCGTGGAACTCCCTCATAGTTGAGGTTAAAGAGAGAAAACTGGAGTTTGACAGGCTAGAGAGACAGATGATGAGGAGTTTGAAGGGGTCAACATACGACTACGGAATGAAGGTCACCATTGTACTTTCAGTTCTGGCCCATGGTCTATCCCCCTTCCTAGGTCTCATTTCCCTTTACGTCACCCTATTGACCAGGGCTTTAGCTTACGGCATTGTGACGTCACTAGGAGAACTCTTCCTCCTAGGCTTGGCTTACGAAGGGTCCTGGAAGGAAAAGATTAGATCAGGAATCATAATAGCGGTGGGTGGAGCCTTGATGCTCGTTATCTCTTACTATCTTGGCAAATAGAACCACGTGGGTTATAGCCACCATCCTGAGGAACTCCAGCAGCCATATCTGGAGTAAAGCGTTAGACAAGCTCTTTTATCCCCATTATTGCACTTCTCACATATCTCGGCGTACTCCTTTACCGTGACTTCATCACAGATTAACCTACCACAAATCTCCACACAGGTCTCATACCCGGATTTTATAATACAATCCTTCTTCATAGTAAGACACCTTTTTATACTGTTTATACTCTTTAAATCCAATGTCCAAACTTCTCGTTAGAAAGGATCTACAATCCGAACTAAAAAGGGATGTGAATGACATAGTTAAGGAGATAGAGGGAGACGATTTAAAGGTAGTCGTCTTCATGGAGAATACGGAACCTGCTCCTAAGGTAAAGCCCAAGGTCATAAGGTTTGGTCCCACCCTTACTCTTCTGGAGAAGCTGGCAGAAAGGGGTCAGGTAGAACCTGGGGTTGCTAAGGTCATGTTTTTCTCGCCCAGCACCGGGAGGTCAAGGGGTCTCACACCTAACATGATGGCCGGTTTTCAGTACATCAAGCCTGGGGTCAGCACCAAGCCCCACTCCCACAACATGGCCTCGATTTACCTGGTGGTAAGGGGAAGGGGTTACTCGGAGATAGACGGAGAAATATTTCACTGGAATGAGGGAGATGTGTTCGTGGTTCCAGCCAACGCTGTTCACAGCCACACAAACACAGGGGAGACAGAGGCCATCCTCTTCGATGTTACGGACTCAGGCCTCCTAGAGAACATGGGTATCCTCGAGTTCAAGGAAAAAGAGTGATTATTTTTCCCAAACTAGTTTGTATACCTTCAGGAGCTTTTCGTCCCTCCACTTCGAAATTTCCTGGAAAGTCTTACCCTTTATGAAGGAGTACTCTTTCATCTGCTGTATTGCTTTCGTAACCCCAGTGTAGGGGAACTTGTCGTATTTTGCCAGGGTATGCATCCATTCGTTAGCACCGTACCCAAAACCCCTGTTAAAGAAGTACTCAAGCCCTCCTTCTCCACCACCTAGATGGTATGTGAGGAACGGACCCATGAAGGCCCATCTGAGTCCAATGGCCGCTGTCATTACCTTGTCGATGTCCTCCACAGTGGCCACACCCTCGTCTACAAGGTATACGGCCTCTCGGAAAAGAGCAAAGGCGAGCCTGTTCCCTATGAAACCCGGAATCTCCTTCTTGAGCACCACTACTATTCTGTCCAGCTTCTCCATGAGGGACTTCGTCCTCTCCACCACTTCCATACTGGTCTTCTCTCCTGGAACTATCTCGACAAGCGGTAGAAGGTGGGGTGGATTCCAGGGATGGGCTATCACCGCCCTCTCAGGGTGCTTGGACATTGCCTTCTGAACCTCTGTTATGAGGAGACCTGAAGTACTGCTAGCTAGTATAACCTCCTTGTCAAGGATGCTGTCCAAGTATCCAAAGATTTTCTTTTTCGCGTCATAATCCTCAATAACTGCCTCAATGACGAAGTTGGCTCCCCTAACGGCCTCATCCAGATTCGTGGTGGGAGAAACCCTCGAGATCACGGTATTGACGTCCTCGGTTATCTGGGAGTTGTTCTTCATCACCTGAACGTAGTTCCTTAGCTTCTCTATTCCCTTGTCTAGGGTCTCCTTCTTTTCGGTGTAGAGAGAGACGCTGTATCCCTTGGACGCAAAAAGGGTCGCCCAACCTACGCCTATAACTCCTGCTCCAACTACAGATACCTTTTCAGTCATGGGTGCTTATATTGTATAAGTAATTTAAATTTTGTAGTTTCTAAGCAGGCCAAGGTCTAGAAAGCCTTTAATTCAGACCTAGTGTATGATCACCATGATAACCGACAAAATAAACGAGTATATTTCCTCCGTGGAAGAGAAGTTGATGTCGAGGTTCGAGAGTAGGGAACGCCTGCTCCAGATATCTAGGGAGGTGATCAGGTACTCTGGAGAGACCATATCCCTAAGTCATAGGGGCAGGAGAGATGAGGCTCTGGAGAAGTATGGTCAAGCTAGGAAGAGAGTGGAGGAGATTAAGAACATTGTACAGAACTTCCCCGAACTCCTGTTTGGGGACGTTGGAGTTGCCTTTCAGGAGATCAGCGAGGCGAGCGTAGTGCTCTCCTTCTATTTCAACCTACCTTTGAACTTGCCCAGGGACCTCGGAATACCGGACATCTACTACATCACCGGATTGGCTGACGCACTAGGCGAAATGAGGAGGGCAGCGCTGGAGAGCCTTAGAAAGGGAGATAAGGCAAGGGGAAGAGAAATCCTAGAGGAAATGGAGAACCTCTACGACATACTCTGGAAACTGGAGTACCCGAAATCCCTGGTTCCAGGACTCAGACAGAAAGTCGATGCCATGAGAAAAATCCTGGAAGATACTAGACATGACGTGTTCCTTGCGGAAGTTGTGGGAAAAGTGGATCAGGACTAGGAAAACTTTTCCTTTATGTAATCTACCAGCCTGTTGGGCACATCTATCCCTGTGGCAAGCATGAACCCCTTGAACTCAGGAACGTCATTAAGCTCGTTAATAACGTATCCCCTAGACTGATGTTCCAACACGTCAATTGAGACAAACTCACCATTTATTACCTTAACCGCTTTCAACACTGTTTCCTTAAGTGCGTCGTCAACCTCCAGAGGAGTCGGAGTTCCTCCAAGGGCCACGTTAGCCCTCCATTCGTTAGAGGGTATGTTCCTGGCGTAGCATCCTAGGAGCTCATTCCCCATCACTATACATCTTATATCCCTGTTTTTCCCTGTGATGTATTCTTGGACTATGTGAACCTTCAGTGCGGAATTCCCCATCATTTCCCTGTGCTCTATTATGGTCTTCCCCTCAATGATATCCCTGATGAGGGAGACCATCCTTCCCCAGCTACCAATTGGGGGTTTGTCAATGAGGGGGAATCCAATCTGTTCATATGCTTTCATGACCGAGTCCGGTGACATGGCTATAATAGACTGTGGAACGGGTATTCCTGCCCTGAAGAGCTTGGAGTATGTCAATATCTTGTCTCCAGCTACGCTTATCACGTCTGTGGAGTTAATCGTATGGACCCCGGTTCCCTCCAGAACGGCAGCGGCGTATAGTGACCTATACATGCTAACTGCCCTAATTATGGCTACGTCGTATCGACCCAACGCCCTGTTGAACGGCAATGGCTCTTGAGCCACGTTAATTACGTCATAACTAACCTGCTTATCGTTGAGCGCCTTAACTAGAAGCTTTTCCTCTTGCCTAACTATGTCTACGATCAGGGCTACCTTCATTAGATTCCACCTCCATACCTCCTCATCTCATAAAAGGTCATCTCGTTGAGTAACATTGCCTGGGAGACCTCCTTCCCCAACCTTCCGTTGAGGATGATTGGAATGTTCAGGTCAACGGCAGTTCTCCTGATGCTGTAGTCTAGGCTTTTCATGTAACCGTTAGTCACCACAAGATCAACCTGTCCCTTTCTAATCAGGGATAGTGCCTCCTCCTGTTTAAGCGTTTCAAACCCTGGTACCTCACCGAAATCCAACGATTTTACGACGAGACCATACCTTTCTAGGTTTTTCCCAGCCTCCATTAAGTACTCTCCATTCCCCTTACCGTAAACTAGGGCAACCTTGCCTTGCCTTGACAGTCTGTTGGGAGAGCATGATAACCAACTCTTGAGCAACGCATCGTAGAAGCTCGTACCAAGGGACGCAGCCTCTCCCGTGCTTCTCATCTCGGGGCCTAGGAATGGATAGGAGTCCTTAAGTTGAGTCCACGAGAATTGGGCTGACTTTACTGCCCATGATTTGCTCTCAGGCTCCATGAACTCATCCAGGTTGAGACCCTGCAAGATGCCCTTAACAGCCATCTCCATTAGGTTGACTCCCTTGGCCTTGCTGGAGAAAGGCATTGATCTACTTGCCCTGAGATTCATCTCTATAACGTAGGGCACGTTGTCCTTTATCACGAATTGTAAGTTGAATGGACCTCTAACTCCAATCTCCCTGGCAAGGGTCAGGGAAATCTTCTTGAGATCTTCGACAACGGGAGTGATTTTCCTTGTGGGTATGGACATGGTACTGTCACCGCTGTGGACTCCAGCCTCTTCCACATGTTCCATCACGACTCCAAGGACGCCCTTACCATCGCTCACCGCATCAACTTCAGCCTCAAACGCGTTATCCAAGAACTTGCTTATTACTACAGGATACTTTGTGGATAATCTGGCCCTCTGAATGACCTCATCGAGTTCCTGCTCGGTCCAGACAATGCTCATGGACGATCCACTCAGCACATAACTCGGCCTGACCAATACCGGGAAACCAACGTGTTCCACAAATTTCCTTATCTCTTGGGGATCCTTAGCTGAGATCCACTCAGGTTGCTTAATTCCTAGCATATCTAGGAGCTTGGAAAACTTCTCCCTGTCCTCTGCCATGTCTACCGAGGATCCAGAGGTTCCGAAAAGCTTCACCCCTCTCTCCTCCAGCTTCTTTGCAATGTTATTACCCAATTGTCCACCCGCGAATGTGGCAACGTAAGTGTATTTCTCCTTGTTTATTATGTCTAGAACTCTCTCGGCTGATATCTCGTCGAAGTAGAGCTTCCTGGTCACGTCCCAGTCCGTGGAAACTGTTTCAGGGTTATAGTTCAGCACTGCTACCTGGTCAAAGTACTTCAGAGAAGCCTTCATCAGCTCCACCACTCCCCAATCGAACTCTACTGAAACTCCAATTCTGAAACCTCCTGCCCCCACTATGAGAAGGTTGTTCCCAGTGGAGTTCAGCTCAATATCATCCTCAGAGCCAACGTATGTTAGGTAAAGGTAGTTGGTGACGGCTGGCCATTCTCCAGCTAGAGTATCAATTAGCTTTATGTTGGGAAGGATGCGATTAGAGGACCTGACCTTCCACACCTCATCTTCGCTGGAGTTGGTGGCCATAGCAACCTGCTCGTCGCTGAAACCAAGTGTCTTAAGGTATTTCAGCTTCTCTAGGTCGAGTTTAGATCCCTTGATCTCTTCAAAAGTTTTCACAAGGTTCTCTATCTTCCTTAGGAAGAACCTGTCTACCCCTGTGACCTTGTACACCTCCTCAACTGACGCTCCCTCCTTGAATGCCTTAGCTGCCCATATTGGCCAGTAGGGAACTCTCTTGCTAAGTTTCTTGAGTGCATCCTCCTTGGGGGCAGTGGACATGTAGTATCTTCCTCCAACCACCCCTGGTTCCCCAATATCTAGCATTCTCAATCCCTTTTGAAGGGCCTCCTCAAAGGACCTCCCTATGCTCATGATTTCTCCAACGCTCTTCATCTCCGTGCTTAGGCTAGTATCTACTTCCTCAAACTTCTGCAGGTCCCACCTTGGTATTTTCATAACAACGTAATCTAAGCTGGGCTCGAAACAGGCGCACGTCGCCCCTGATACCTTGTTCAGGATCTCCTCCAGCGTGTAGCCTAGGGAAAGTTTTGCGGAAACGTAGGCAAGGGGATAACCTGTTGCCTTACTCGCGAGGGCACTGGATCTAGACATCCTAGGGTTGGTTTCTATAACGTAATAGGTGTAGCTGTTGGGATCCAGTGCGAACTGTACGTTACACTCACCCACTAGGCTAATGGACTCCGCCACTTTCATGGACAAAGTCCTCATCTCTTGGAATTCCTTGTTATCCAGCGTCTGGCATGGGGTGATAACTATGGATTCTCCCGTATGAACCCCCATAGGATCCAGGTTTTCCACGCATGCTATAACTGCGGAGTTCCCCTTAGAGTCCCTCACAACCTCGTACTCTAACTCCTTCCAGTGGTGCAGGTACTTCTCCACCAGGACCTCCCCAATGTAGCTCTGCGAGAATGCCCTGTCTATACTCTTCCTAAGGGATTCCCTATCCCAGGCCACCGTGGAACCTCTGCCTCCCAGGTTAAAGCTTACCCTGACCATTACGGGGTAGCCAATCTCCTCTGCCTTCTCTAGGGCTTCCTCAGAGCTCTTAGCGGAAAAGCTGGGAGGAACTGGGATCTTAACGTCTATCATTGTCTCCCTGAACTTCTCCCTGCTCAATGCCTTCTCTATACCCTCGATGGGAGTTCCGAGTACCTTAATCCCATACCTCTGGAGAATTCCCCTCTTGTGGAGGTCAACTCCCACGTTTAGTGCAGTCTGTCCTCCAAATCCGATGGCAATGGCATCTGGTCTCTCCTGCTCAATGACCTTCTCTACGGACCACCATGTTACAGGAATCATGTAGAGCTTATCTGCCAATCCGTAACTAGTCTGAACTGTGGCAACGTTGGAGTTAACCAGTACCGTCTCGATACCCTCCTCCTTGTAGGCCTTAAGCGATTGGGATCCGCTGTAGTCGAATTCTGCAGCCTCGGCTATCTTTATGGGTCCTGAACCAACAATAAGAACCTTCTTAATTCCCTTCATCCTTTATCACCATCTTCTTAAACTTCTGGAAAACCCAGGTCGTATCATTGGGTCCCGGCCTAGCTTCCGGGTGAAATTGAGTTGTGATCAGGGGAAGTCTCTTGTGTATTAACCCCTCGACTACCCCGTCATCTGGATTCACGAACCAGATCTGCGTGTCAGGCGGAATGTCCTCCTTGTATACTCCATAACCGTGATTGTGTGTAGATATGTAGCACTTGTTATTTGAGATATCCGTCACGGGCTTATTTATTGCCCTATGCCCAAACTTCATCTTTCTTACATTGCCACCCAAGGCTAGAGTTGCCACTTGATGCCCAAGGCATATTCCAAGGGTGGGCAATTTATACTCCATGACTGCGGAGAAGTTCTTCACTAGATCCTTCAGGATGTTAGGATTTCCAGGTCCGTTTCCAAAGACTATGCCCTTTGGAGAATAGTTCATGATCTCATCGGCACTGGACTTGCACGGAACCCTCACTATGGTGAAGCCAGTCTTGTATAGCTCCTCTAGTATGCCGTGCTTTATTCCGCAGTCCACTAACACAATAATATCTGGGGAGTTGTTCTGGTGGATGATAGGGGACTTGGGGGAGGTAAACTTAGTGAAGTCTATCTCGTCATACCTCATCTCTATGTATTTCCTAGGATCCTCCACATGTTCCCCGGAGGCAATTACCCCCATCATGGAGCCCAGGGTTCTTACTTTCTTAACCAGGAGTCTAGTGTCCACGGAGGAGACTCCTGGAATACCCTGTTCAGCCATCCACTGGTGAAGGCTCTTGGAAGAGTTCCACTTTGAGGGATCAGTCTCCTCCGTAACCACGAGCCCCTCGATCTGGATCTGCTCTGACTCAAAGTTCTGGAGAATCCCATTTCTCACAATGGGGTTTGGGACACCGTAATTTCCCACGAGGGGATGTGTTATGATAAGTATCTGACCCCTGTAAGACGGGTCGGTCATGGACTCTGGATACCCGTTCATGGCCGTAGTGAAAACCACTTCCCCGTACCTCACTCCCTTAGCGCCGAAGCCACAACCCCTCAACAGGGTTCCGTCCTCTAGGTAGATTAACCCTTCAGTTCCCCTCTTGCAGTATGTCATTTTCCATCAACCTCAATTCCCCTTCTCCTTTGAGAGTCCAGTTTTTATATTCTCTTAACAAATTCTCGTCGCCATTTAACCTTTCCCTAGCGAGGGAAATACCTTCCCTGACCCTCTCTGGGTTAGGACTTCCCTTGACCGCTTTTCTATGAATCGACTGTTCAGGCGTAATCGTGGGGGAGAACTTGCCCTCCCTCACCGCCTTGGCCACGGCGAAGTAGGCATCCCTGTACCTCATTCCCTTCTCGGCAAGTATCTCTGCCTCATCGGTGGAGAGTACCTCCTTATCCATCTTGAATTCGTTCACCTTCACCTTGGAGAGAAGGTCGTGAAGTACCTCTACTCCCGTTCTCGTCTCGTCAATTATCTCCCAGAAGAGTGGGTTGATCTCCTGAAGATCTAGGTTATATCCCGATGGAAGCGATTTGTAAGTAGAGGTAATCGAGGTCAAGTAACCCAGTACCCTTGAGACCCTTGCCCTGAGCACCTCCATGGTTACTGCGTTCCTCTTCTGTGGCATAAGCGAGCTCGTGCTCACGTGGGTGTCCGGTAATTCCAGTATTCCCACAAACTTGGAGGACAACAGGATCATGTCCTCAACCACCCTGCTTAGGGCAAGCATAAGATTAACAACCTCCATAACGGCAGAGATCAGGTCTGCCCTGGAGGACGTGGCTGAAATCGTGTTAACCAGAACCTCCCTGAAACCTAGAAGATTGGATTCCCTGTCCCTATTGAGTTTAACTGAAGTGCCCACTATAGCCCCGCTCCCAAGGGGAGACCGATTAACGAGGTCCAGAGTTCTGAAGATTGAGCTCCATCTGGAGGCAACTTCCTCCTCCACGTAAAGTAGGTAGTGTCCAAAGGTAGTTGGCTGAGCAGGTTGAAAGTGAGTGTAAACTACAAAGGGCGTATTGACGTTCTCCTCGGCTCTCTTAAGGATCATCTTCCTGAAGTCTAGGAGTTGTTCCAGAAGGTCCATTAGTTCTTCCCTGATCTCCAGCCTCAGGGCAGCGGCCACATGATCGTTCCTGCTCCTCCCTAGGCCAATTGAGCCTCCAGCCTCACCCGCCGTCTTAATTAGGTGATCCTCGAGTGCCTCATGTACGTCCTCATAGGAGGGATCCACCTTGGTGAAGGAGTTTATACCTTGGAGTAACTTCCTCGCATCCTCCTTGGAAAGATTACCTGAAAGGAAAAGCTCTATTACGTGTGCCTTCATGACTTCCTTTACCTTATCCAGTATCCTAACATCCTCCCTCGATGAGGAAGTGTAAGTAACTACCTTGTCCTCCTTTGAACCCCACTTCCTGTATAGCATTAGCCATACCTCGCCTTCCTTGTTAGTAGGGAGTGCATTCCCCAGATCTCAATGAACCCTCTGGCCTCCTCATCCGAGGGATACCATCCCTTGTTGTAGGAGGATATTTTTTCTGAGTATGGCGAGTAAGGAGAGGTCCTACCCACTACCCTGAGACTCTTCAGGTCCACCTCTAGCTTAACCTCTCCGGAGACCCACTTGTTTATCTCATCTCCTGCGAGCTCAAGTGTATTCCTCAGCGGTTCATACCAGAGTCCCTGGTACACTAGATCAGACCACAAGGAGTCAAGGTGTCTCTTGAACCTGAGCTCCAAGGGAGTGAGGACAGTTTTTTCCAGATCCTTATGTGCCGCTATGAGGGCTAGAGCTGCGGGTGCCTCATACACCTCCCTTGACTTGAAACCAACTACCCTGTTCTCAAGGTGTTCTACCCTTCCGAATCCCCTGGATCCTACCTCCTCGTTCAACAGGGAAATGAGCTTAACCGGATCAAGCTTCTCGCCGTTAACTCTAACGGGAACTCCTTTCTCGAACTCCACGCTCAACTTCAGTTTGTCCTGCTTCCTCACAGCAGTCCACTCAAATGCGTCCTCTGGAACCTCTGACGCGGGATCTGAGATTATGTCACCCTCTATGCTTCTTCCCCAAAGGTTTTCATCAATGCTGTACTTACTGCTCTCGGTCTTTATGGGAATCCCCCTTTCTCTGGCGTAGGCTATTTCGTCCTCCCTTGTCATCTTCCAGATCCTGGCTGGGGCTATTATCTTGACGTTATCTAACGCCGTCTTAAGGGCCAGGTCAAACCTAACCTGGTCATTCCCCTTGGATGTAGACCCGTGCGCAACATATTCTGTGCCTTCCTTTTTCGCGACCTCAGCCACCTTCTCGGCTATGAGTGGTCTCGCGAGCGCAGTGGCAAGTGGGTACACCTCCTCATAAAGACCGTTCATCTTAATGTCCTTCAGAGCGAAGTTTTCAGCAAACTCCCTCTTGGCATCCACTAGGTAATGCTTAGCACTTCCAGCCTTGTACGCTCTTTCCTCAATTTTCTTAAAGTCCTCCTTCTGTCCCACATCGACGCTGACACTTATCACTTCAGCGTGAAAGGTCTCACTTAACCACTTTATCGCAACAGTTGTATCTAAACCTCCTGAATAGGCTAGGACTATTTTCATTTTCACTCTTACGAAGATCTCTGAGTTATAAGCTATGGGGATAATGAAAATAACGTAATTCTTTATAAAGATAAAGTTGAAGGACTCCTTCAATTAGAATTGCGAGAATCCTTGTTTCAGCATTTTCTCATCGAAACTTTTCATGCATTCTTCGTCGTTGAGGCATTCCACCAGTGCATTGATCACGAACTCGGACATGTTTTTAGCACCGGTCTCTGGCATTAGTCTAGTTATCTCATCTAGGATTTCATACTTGATCCTGAAACTTACAGTTTTTTTGTCCATGGCAAGGTAATACTAGCAGGCTTTACATAAAAACTTTGCCTACCTAAATCGTGGAGTAAACTCGAGAAACATTAACTTTATGAGGCGGTGACCACGAGGGCCTTCTCCCTCTTTGCCTTATATTCCTCTAGTCTCTCCATCATTTTCTTGATAGCCAATGAAAGTTGGTCCTTATGGTACTTCCTGACGTGTTCCTCCGTGTCCTCCCTTGCAACCACAGTGTTGCAGAGTTTGCAAGTGTAGACCCCATTGTCGTTTCTTTCCACAATGGGCTCAATACCCTCAGCAAGATACTGGAGGATCGGAATAACCTTCTTCGCCCTGATCTCACTACCGCTCTTCTCAATGATGCGTTGAGCGTATCCTCTAAGCTGATGCTTTGAGATGTTGTACTTGTGGGCAACGATGGCCGGCCCTTCACCTTTCACTAGATATTCCTCTAAGGCGTTTAGTAGATAGTCGCCTCCTCCTAGTATCTTCAAAGAGACATAATTTACGAGAGATTTTATATCAACTGGCTTCATACTTAGCCACTAGAAACTGCTTTAACATTCAGAGTTTAAAAGGGATTGATAAAATTCTATAAATAAAGAACCTGGGACTTATACGTGGTAATTTTGATCTGACCAACGTTGTCCTTAACCTCGCCAATAATCTCTGATGGGACATAGGGGTTTAATTTCCTAAGAACATCCTCGGCGTTGGTTCTGTCCACAAAGGCTACCATGCCAATACCCATGTTGAAGACCCTGTGCATTTCCTCGTGCGAAACACCAGCTTGTTCGATAGCTTTGAAGATCATGGGTGGATCTGGTAGGGTCAACTCCAGTGAGTAGTTGGTTATCCTCCTGAGCTTACTGAAGGAGCCCCCCGTGATGTGTCCAGCTGCCTTGATGAGTTCCAGAACCTCGAGGACAGGCTTAACGTAGATCCTGGTGGGTTTCAGGAGCTCCTCCTCCCAATCCTTCCACGATAGCTTTCCCTCGTCAAGGAGCTTCCTGACCAAGGAGTAGCCATTGGCGTGAACTCCGTTGCTGGCCAGCCCAATGATCACGTCCCCGGGAGAAACCTCTTCCCCAGCCTTCAGTTTATCCACAACGCCCAGCGCGGTACAGGACAGATCGAAGCCGTTCACCACATCCTTCATCGCTGCCGTCTCTCCTCCCACTATCTCAGCGTCAGACTCCTTGGCTCCCTGCACCAGTCCCTGAACTATCTCTGATATCACCTCTTCGGATGGCTGGTCCATGGCAATGTAGTCCACTAGGGCAATTGGCTTAGCACCTATGCTAATGAGATCGTTCACGTTCATGGCAACGCAATCTATCCCGACGCTCCGATATTTTCTGGCCCTTTTGGCAAGGAGAACCTTGGTGCCAACCCCATCCACGTGAATTGCGAGTTTCAACCCGTTTATCTCCACAACACCAGAGTAGTGCCCTGCCCCCAGCACAGTTCTCCTGTATGTTGAGGAGATCGCGGAAGCTATATCCCTGTGTATCTCCTTCAACTTATTTAGGTCAACCCCGGCATCCTTGTACTCACTCACCATAAACCACCATTTGGTGCCCAGTCTGCTGATACGCCCAGGGAGTTCCTCCTAATCCTGTTCTGGTAGGAATATCTCACGATCTCTGCCTTCTCTGCCTGCTCCACAAGGGTTCTGCCAATGTCAGTTCTATACACCAGTTCGGTGTTGGCTGAAATCATCTTGGTGCATATGTCCAACTTCTTGGAGGCCTCCTCAAATTCTCCGAAGGCCACGAGCTCCAGTGCCCTAGATCCCCTCGTGATCAGTTTCCCACCTTCATATGACACGGAGCCGAAGTACACTAGACATCCCTTCTCCCTCATGGAGTTAACGTCGAGGGAAATCTCCTTCCCAGTGGCCATTTCCCTTCTCAGTGGATAGCCTAGTGGGACGATAGCCCTCACCACCGTGGGGTTCTCCCTCACTTCAAGCCTTGCCTGGGACAGCTTCTCCTCGGCAGTTAACTGTAGTAAGTAACCGAAGTCTGAGGATATCCTGGGTATGATGGCAGAGGTCTCCGGATCTCCCATCCTGGAGTAGAACTCTATCACGGTTGGCCCCCATAACTCTGTGAGCATCATCTGCCCAGAGATGAATCCCTTGTAGGGTTCCCCAGTCTCCTCGCGAATGGCCCTTGCCGTGTCTTGAACTATCTTGAGCGTTTTCTCGTATTCTTCCTTAGTAATGAAGGGAAGGAGTCTCCCTGGACCTGACACGGATCCCATACCGCCCGTCTCAGGGCCTATTCCATCCTGGTATGCGTGTTTGTAATCCTGTGCCAGCGGGAGCGGTAGAAAGGTATGTCCGTCAGTGAGAACGTGAAGGGTGTACTCTGGTCCGTCCACTTTCTCTTCAATAATAATCTTAACCTCGTTCTTAACGAGGGAGCCTATCTCATCCACGCTCTTGCTTAATGCCCTCCTCTTCTCGTTAGAGAGATAAGCCTGAATATCCGCAACTACTTTAACTCCCTTTCCTCCAACCTGTTCTGCAGGCTTTACGGCAACTGATCCACCGTATTCCACAATGAACCGTGAGGCCTCCTCGAGACTGGTGAAGCTCCTAAACCTCAACCTACCATCTATCTTATACTTCCACATGAGTTGTCTCATCCACACCTTGGACCGCTCTATCTCAGCCCCTGCCCTGTTGGGGCCTACAACTGGTATTCCATTCCTCCTAAACTCGTCAGCTATTCCGTGGAAGAGTGGATCCTCTGGCCCGACCACTCCAAAGTCAGGGTTGAACTCACGAATGGCCTTTGCTACGTCCTCCCTTGAGTTTATGTTGCCTTGAACGTACTTTCCACCAGTCCTGTTCACGGCCTCCCTGATCCCTGGGTTCACGTAGGAGGATATGGCGTAAACCCTATACCCCTGTGGAGAATTGGCTAGGGCCTCTGCCATCGCGTGTTCCCTGGCTCCGTCTCCTACAAGTAGAACCTTCATTCAGATCACCTTCGGATACTTCTTTGTCATGCACCCAGTACACAGGGTGGATCTAGATATTGCCTTGAATAGCCCCTCAAGGGATAACCAGTGAATCGAGTCAGCCCCTAAAACCTTGGCTATCTCCTCCTCTGAGAGATTTGCGGCTATAAGCTCCTTGTCCTCTGGGACCTCTATACCGTAGGGGCAAGCCGAGATGAGCTTGGGACTGCCTATGAGAACGTGGACCTCCTTGGCTCCAAGCCTCCTGAGGCTCATTATGGTGTTCTTCAGCGTAGTGCCTGTAACCATGGAGTCATCTATGAGGACGACTCTCTTCCCAAAGACAGCGCTCTTGATCGGGTTCAGCTTCAGTTGTACTCCCACTATCTTGAGGAAGCTATCCGAGGCCAACATGGTCCTTATGGGGCTACCAGTCCTTGTGAAGCCTAGGTCTAGTTGAAGACCAAGTTTCCTGGAGTATCCCACGGCAAAGGGGAGTGCAGTGTCTGGAACCCCTATTACAGTGTCAGCCTTGATGGGTTTTTCCTCTGCCAGTTGTTCCCCAATTTTCACCCTTGTCTCATACACGCTATTCTCGTTAACTTGACTATCTATTCTCGCTTGGTAAACGTATTCAATGGAGCAGTAAGCCTTCCTAGGTTCCTTGATCTGCCTTGATTTAACGTTGAGGCTAGAAATGGTTACCATCTCACCAGGCTGTATTTCACGCCTGAAATCGCCCCCTATCACCGACATTGCCACTGGCTCCGACGCAATTATGCCCATATCGAACCCGAAACCTCCCAGGCTCAGTGGTCTAACCCCGGTTTCATCCCTATATCCCACAATCTCACCGTCTCTGGTCATGGCAACAAGGGAAAACACTCCCTTAGCTTCCTCAAGTGCCTTCTCCCTGTCCCTCGTGAAAGCTTTCAGGAAGCTCTCTGGATCCCTCAGAACTCCGTCCACTGCGATGGCAACCTCGTCGTTATGAATGGGGTAACCCCTCCTTGATCCCGTATATCCTATCCCTGCCCATCCTTCCAGCTGAAACTCTAGGTCCTCTGGGGATACATCCCTCACCACTGATCTCATCTCTTGATTTAGCATTACCACTCCACTTGAGGCATAGCCCCTGTGTTGGAGCCCAACCATGGAGTAGTATAGGAACTTGGACACGTTCCATACCTTATCGAAGGCTAGGAGACCTACTATTCCTGCCATTTTATCACCTTGCGAAAACGCTCTCCAGCGCGGAGAGGTCATATTTCCCCTTGAGGGGGTACTCCCCTGTGAAGCAGGCCTTACATAGGGTGGTTCTGCCTATGGCCTGAACCATTTCCTCCACAGAAAGGTACTCCACGCTATCCGCGTTAAGCTCACGGGCTATTGCCCTCTCATCCCCTACGTTTGCCACAAGCTCAGACCTTCTGGGGAAGTCTATTCCCATGTAACATGGAAACCTAATCATGGGGGATCCAATTCTAATGTGAACCTCACTTGCCCCCGCGCTTCTAAGTGAGTTCACTATCCTCTTCATGGTGTTCCCGCGGACTATGGAATCGTCAACTAGTACAACCCTCTTTCCCCTGACGGCCCACTCCACAATCCCGAACTTCTCCTTAAGCACCTCGTTCCTTTTCTCGTCGGAGGGCATGATGAAGGACCTCTTCGAAGAGATCGTCCTTACCAGTGCCTCCTCTAGGGGTATACCACTAGTCCTAGAGAAGCCGAGGGCTATGGGCCTGGACGAGTCTGGAACAGGCACCACCACGTCTCCCTGGGCCGGGTGATTTCTAGCCAGCAACTCCCCTAACTTGATCCTGGATGCGTATACCGAGATTCCGTCTATCTCCGAGTCGGCCCTGGAGAAGTAAATGTATTCAAAGGCACAGGTGGTCGTTGGGAGGGAGGACACCCTCTCCCTGACCACTGTATCCCTGGTTATCTTAATTATCTCCCCTGGGTGAACGAAACCGATCACCTTCCCACCCAACTGCTTGATTGCTGAGTCCTCAGAGGAGACCACCTTGTTATCCCCTATTTCGCCTATAACGAGAGGTCTGAAGCCACGCGGATCCCGCAGGGCCAGAATTTCACCCTTGGAGGAGAGAACCAAGAGGGAGAAGGCCCCATCGGCCACATCCATGAATGCCTTAGCGGAGCTCTCCAGGCTTCTCCCTTGAGACAATTGGTTCCTAAGGAAGGACAAGATAAACTCGGTGTCAGTGGAAAAGTCTCCGTTCTGGAAGTGGTTGGTTATGGTACCGTTAAAGGAAACAGCAATGAAGCCGTCGTCGAGGGGCTGAGCCTCCTGTAGGGTGGTGGAGCCCGTGGTTGAATACCTCACATGACCTATGGAAAAGAACGACTCTCCTATGTCCTTGGGATCTAGGGCCTCACCCACGAGACCAAGGCCCTTCCTAGTGTGTATCCTGCCCCCATCCACCCAGGAGATCCCTGCGGATTCCTGACCCCTATGTTGGAGGAGCTTTAGTCCTTCAAAGGTAAGCTTCGTGGAGTCAGGTCCAACAACCCCGAAAACCCCACAGTGCTCCCTTGCGTTCATAGCGATCCCTCCAGGAAGGAGTAGTAGTTCTCCACGATCTTGTCCATGGGGAAGGCCTCGTTATCCAGAACTAGCTTGCTCCCATCCTTGGTCACCTTCCCTATGACCGACGCCTGTATCCCCATCCTCCCAGCCTGGTACATGAACCACTGCGGATCGCCGGTTAGGACTAGGAACCTTCCACCGCTCTCCGAGAACATCTTGCCCAGGATGTTTGAGGTACCTATCACCTGGGAGGAGGAGATCCTCACGGAGAATCCCTTAGCTAGGATTGGGAGGAGTGCCCCAGCAAGACCACCCTTGGAGACATCCTTGTTCCAAATTATCTTGCCCTCGTTTATTCCCTTTATTACTAGATTTGACGCTATTAGGTCCTCCATTAACCTGGTTTTGGCCACCTCGCCCCCTCCTCCAAATATCCTGGAGAAAAGGGTTCCAGCCAGCTCGTTCCTAGTCTCCCCAATCAGTACCAGATCTCCTTCTTCTACCCTGTTCCTAGCAAGCTTGCCCTCAACTAGCCCAGCCATAACCACCAGGGGTGTAGGCTTTATGGGATTACCGTTCTTATCCTCGTTATGGAACGAGACCTTCCCTCCCACAACGGGTATTGAGAAGAACTTGGAGGCCTCCGATATACCCCTCACGGCATCAATGAAGTCCTGATAGACGTGAGGCTTTCTTGGATCGCCAAACTGCAGATGGTCCACAAGGGCTATTCCCCTCGCCCCAACTGTTGCCAGGTTCCTGTAGGCCTCTGCTACTATGGCTTTACCGCACTCATACGCGTCCTCGGCGCATAGGTCCTGGTTTGCATCACCCTTAAGCGCCAGGTATTTCCCATTGGGCAACTCCACAACCGCACTGTCCCCCTGTCCAGGTTTCACCACGGTGGATGTCCCCACCTCGTAATCGAACTGGGAGTAGGCCCACTCCTTGCTCACCAGGTCAGGATGCGTGAGGACCGCCCTCAGTGCCTCGCCTAGGGCAACCTCCCTTTCAGGCTCCCTTCTCCTCGGCCTCCTCTCGGCTGGCCAGACATTGAGTGGGGGAGATAGGAGAAGGTCCGAGGGTAGCTCCGCCACGGTTTCCCCATTATACAGGAACCTCACCTTGGGTTCGGCCGTGATCTCGCCTATGTCCTCACAGGGGTAGTTGTACTCCCTGAACTTGGCGCACACGGACTCCACTTTCTCGGGCTTCACTGCAAAGAGCATTCTCTCCTGGGTTTCGGATATTATGATGTCCTCTGGCGAGAGATACTTAAACCTCAGTGGTACCCTCTCTAGGTTAACCACTGCCCCCAAACCGTTAGCCATCTCAGTAACGGCAACTGCCAGTCCCCCACCACCGAGGTCCTTTATTGCCTCAACCTCCTTGGCGATCTCAAGGGTTACGTCAATGATTATCTTCCCCGCAAAGGGATCAGCTATCTGAACTGCCCCTATCTCATCCATTCCGCTCAATTTCCTAGAGGCAAACGAGGCTCCCCCCAGACCGTCAAGCCCAGTGAAACCTGCCAACACGAGCCTGAGACCTGGCTCCCGAACCACGCTGGGGACTATGGAGTCTTTGTTCACGATACCTGCGCAGGCCACGTCCACGAGCGGATTATCGTTATATGTTTCGTCGAAGGACAGCTCTCCTCCAACCACAGGCACTCCGACACTGTTACCGTAAAAGCCTATCCCTGAGATAATGTTCTTGAGTAGCCACTTCCCCCTGTCATCTAGTTTGCCAACCCTTATCATGTCGAGGAGGGCTATGGGCTTCGCTCCCTTACTTATAATGTCCCTTAAGATTCCTCCAACTCCCGTAGCTGCACCGTTGAAGGGGTCTATGGCTGAGGGATGATTGTGACTCTCAACCTTGAGGACCAGGGCTAGGCCATCACCCACGTCCACGGCACCAGCGTCCTGCCAGTCCTCAACGCTCATTATCACGTTGGGACCAGTACTGGGCAAGCTCCTAAGGAATACCTTCGAGCTCTTGTAGGAACAATGCTCCGACCAAAGAGCATCAACGAGCTTCCACTCAGCTTCCTTGGGTTCCCTCCCGAGAACCCTCCTCACTACCTCCATCTCAGTGTTGGATAACGTGAGGATCATTTCCCAAACACCCTCAATATCTCGAGTCCGTCCCTTGACCCGTCTGGGGAAATCGAGGGAAAGGAAGCCCTTTCTGGGTGTGGCATCAACCCAAGGACGTTCCCTGCCTCATTTGTCACCCCAGCTATGTTTAGGATGGAGCCGTTGGGGTTCGCCTGGGGAGATGGTATTCCCCTCTCATCCACGTACTGGAAAACCGATAGCCTAGACGCTAGCTCCTCATCGTCCAAGTAGTATCTCCCCTCAGCGTGCGCTATGGGCATGAAAAGTACGTCCTTGCTATCCTTGGTGAATGGGGTATCCTTTCTCCTGACCCTTATCCTAACCCATTTGGTAATGAACCTAAGGTTAAGGTTGGGGAGAAGAGCTCCCTTGAGCAGTCCCGATTCCACTAGAATCTGGAATCCGTTGCATATACCCAAGACAAGCTTTCCTTGATCGGCCATCTCCCTTATTCCCTTCATGGCTTCACTGTTGGCGGCAATGGCTCCAGCCCTTAGATAATCGCCGAAACTGAAACCCCCAGGGATGACTACGCCGTCATACCTATCTGGGTCAAGGGAGTTGAATTTGACTACCTCTGCTTCCGCGCCCACCTGTTTCAGGGCCTTCACGACGTCAAGCTCGCACGTTGTGCCTGGAAACTTAATTACTGCCGTCCTCAACGCGCTCAGCCCTCACCACAATCTTGTGAACTATGGGATTGTACAACCTCTTACTCTCAGCAAGTCTCCTCGTCAAATCCTCTGCCTCTTCTCTAGACGAGGCTTCCATGGTTACAACAACGATTTTACCCACCCTTACATCAGCAACCTTCCCGGGCATTGTGGAGTCGATTACGTAGCGCTTAAGTGTCTCCCCCTCTGGGTCCCTCACTCCATCCTTGTTAAGTATTATCAACTCAACCTTGTACATCATGCTACAGACCTCAGCCTATCTAGAAATTCCACGTAGGATGCCTTCACTTGATCCAGGAGGTACCCCTTTCTGTAGAGGTCCTTATCCAGGATCCTTCCTGTGGGATCCCTCACCCTCATGGAATCCAGGGAGATTTCGTCTCCCACCACTAGTTTACCGTTGACTCTCCCGAACTCCAACTTGAAGTCGTATAGGATTAGACCCATCTTGGAGATCACCTTCGACAGAGTTTGATTAACCCTCACCATGACCTCCTCCACAAGTCTGGCCTCTTCCTCGTTCATGAGCTTCAGGTGTCTCATGTGGTGATAGTTGAGAAGGGGATCGTGACGCGCGTCGTCCTTGAGAAAGAACTCGACAATGGGAGGGTTAAAGGCCTCCCCCTCTTTTATGGGTAACCTCTTTACGATGCTCCCCGTAGCGTAGTTCCTCAATACGACCTCGACTGGTATCATGGCCAGCCTCTTGACAATCATGGTTCTCTCATCCTTCATTCCCACGTAATGTGTTTCAATCCCATCTCTCTCCAGTAACCTGAAGAGTAGAGCTGAGGTCTGGGCGTTTAGGATGCCCTTTCCATCTATTATATCCGCCTTCGCCCCATCCCCAGCCGTTACAGAATCCTTGAACCTAAGGAGAACGTGCTCGTTATCAAGGGAAAAGACCTCCTTTGTCTTTCCCTCTGAAATTTTCTCCATAACAACATTTACGTAGTTAGCTTAAAAATTCGTCTCTAATCCTGTTGAACATTTACTTGAACAAGTAAACTCAGCTATTAAACGATAGGAGTACTGGTTCACGCATGGAAATCACAATAGAGGATTTTCAAAAGGTCGAGATGAAAGTTGGGGTTGTTGTGGAGGCAGAAAGGATAGAGGGGACCAGGCTTCTAAAGCTCAAGATAGATCTTGGAGGGGAGACAAGACAGATAATATCTGGAATTGCTGAATATTATACGCCGGAGCAAATGGTGAACAGGAGGGTGATAGTGCTCACCAACCTGAAGCCCAGGGTGATAAGGGGATATGAAAGTCAGGGAATGATCCTGGCAGCAGGATGTAAAGAAGATGAGCAAAAGGGCGTGAAGCCAGTTCTTCTCGCGCCTGATGGGGACGTGCCCCCAGGTACTAGGATATGTTAAATCCCTTTGAGAGGCTTAGACCCTTACCCAGCGTGGACAGCTTCGTGGAGTCTGAGGCAAAGAGGCTCGGCTCCATAGGAGGGAAGACCGTCAAGGAGAGGGAGATAAGGAGGTTAAAGGACTATAGGGACAGAATAGAGGTTTACGTGAATTTCGTGAGGGCCTTCCCAAGAGTTGACGAACTTCACCCCTTCTATAAAACGTCATTGGAGATAGCCTCTGGATCCCTTGATAGGGTGAAGATGTGCCTCTCCGCAATATCCAGACACGCGAACATGGCTCAACGCATGCTTGAGAAATACATGGTAATGATCAAGAGAGAACCTGAGGAGAAAGCCAACTCTTTGATGAGGGCTGGATTTGGCAGGGCTAGTTCCATCTTGAGGAGGATGAACGAGTGCGTTGAGTGGATCTCTGGGGTCGTTACAGTAGTATCCAAGGGAAAGGCAATAGACCCTGAGCTTCCCACGGTAATGGTTGCTGGACCTCCAAACGTTGGGAAATCCACGCTAGTTTCTAAGATATCCTCTGCCAGGCCTGAGATCGCTAACTACCCCTTCACTACCAAGGAGATTCACGTTGGTCACATGGACTGCGGTGTCAAGGTTCAGGTGATAGATACTCCTGGAATTCTGGATAGGCCTGACGCTGAAAGGAACGTTATAGAGAGGAAGGCAGTGAACGCGCTGAGGAACTTAAACGGTCTCATCGTCTTCCTCTTTGACGTATCAACTTCCTCTATTTATGGGGCTGACGAGCAACTCAACATCATGAGGGAAGTGAAGTCCCTGGGCAAACCTGTAATCCTTGCCATGAACAAGATAGATGCTGTTGACGAAAACATGAGGAGAGAGATACTATCGCGGGTGGGGGGCAAGGTCCTGGAGATCAGCTCAGAACAAGGAACGGGAATCCCTGAGTTAAAGAGGGAGATTTTTAACTGGCTTAAGTCAATTTCACAAGATCCAAGTGCGGTACTGGATTGTTGAGATATTCACGTCGATACAGGGGGAAGGGCTGGTCATAGGAAAGCCCTCAAACTTCGTGAGGTTAGCTGGATGTAATCTCCGTTGCGTTTGGTGCGACACCAAATTCTCGTGGATAAGGGAGGACGGCGTACCCATGGAACTTGAGGAAATAACTGGAAAGTTGAGCAGGTCCGTTAAGTGGACCACAATCACTGGAGGAGAACCTCTTCTGCAGGACATCTTGCCCTTAGCCTCAACCCTGAAGAACCTGGGTTACAACGTTGCTGTGGAGACTAACGGAACGATAAAGCCAAAACAGGAGCTGAGGAAGGTTGTAGACGTGTTCTCCGTTTCCCCCAAACTATCTAACTCGGGGCACAAGCTAAGGTATGACTTCTCAGAGGATTGGGCCACATATTACAAGTTCGTCGTAGTGGAGCCAAACAGGGACCTCAGGGAGGTGAAGAACTTCGTTGAGGAGCACAGGATAGATCCCGAGAAGGTCATTGTTCAACCAGACGGTAATAGACAGGACTACATTCAAGCTCTCAAGGAACTGTCAGACACTGTTATGGAGCTGGGACTCCCCTTCAGGGTTCTCCCCCAACTTCACAGAATTATTTCCTATAGATAGAATTGCCTCCCTTAGCTGATCCTTCTTCTCCTTCCCCTTGGCAAGGATCTCGTTTGCTACCTTAACAATTTCCTCCATTTCCTCCAGGGTTGGGGAGACCCTGTCCTTTAGGAGGTGAACCATCCTTATCCCAGTTCTGAGTTCCACCAGGACTCCCTTGCGATTCTCCACTAGGATTCCGCTGTGCTTGAAGCCAACTTCTCTAGCGGTTTTCAGAATAGTCCATGCCTCCTCGTAGTCCTTTGTGTAAGCGTGAAGAATAGGACCTTGGACAATGAGCCACAACCTTCTCATGTGTTTCCTCTCAATTATCCTAAGCAACTCGTCGCTTGGAAGCATGAGATGGTTCTTGTATATGACCGAGGAGTCTTTCCTGCTCCATGGGTAGAAGGAATCTATGACGGTTATTCTCCCACTGCAACTACTGTAGGTAAACGTCTTCTCCCTCCCCATGAAGGCCTCTAGAAGATCCCAGATATCAGGGTCCAGATACCCTATCTCCCTATCCCTAAGCAGTCTGGCCCTAGCTTCCTCCTTGAACCTTATCCATTCAGAATCATTAACCATAGCAACTTTACTTGTTTAACAAAATAAGAGTTCTTTGGGGACAGGTCCACCCCTGCATCTAGTCTGTAAAGGCTAAATTGCCACCCTCCCTTAGTAGCACATGAAAGCTAGGGAAGTTGTGGAACTCTATCGTGAGAGAGAGGAGTACAGGGTTAAGGTTGAGTCCATTGATCCAGATAGCCTGGCCGAGCTAGGTGAAATTCCCCTAGAGGTTCAGGTGGTGTTGGAGAGAGGAGAAAGGAGGAGACTTGTGTTCCTTGCTTTCCTGAAGCTAGCTTACGACTGTAATCCAGACTTTGCTAGGGATTACCTAGATCTTAATCTCTCCCTTGAGGATATATACGAGAAGCACGGAGTTTACACGGAACTTGAATACGTGGCACTCCACTGCCTTCACCTAGTGAAGGACGAGGATGCCTCACATGCCCTCAGGAAGTTAAAAGCCTTTATACTCTCTCGTAAGAGTAGTGACCATGGACTTTGATGTAATAGTAATAGGCGGAGGAGTGGCAGGTGTATCTGCTGCTCTAAGGGCTTCAGAACTCGGCAAGTCAGTGGCATTAGTTGAGAGGGATCAGGTGGGAGGGGAATGCATAAATAGGGCATGCATACCATCTAAAACCCTCATCGACGCAGTAAAAACGGTAAACAGGGTCTCCTCCTCTCCGTGGATAGTGTCCTCGGCAACCTTGGACTATGCTAAACTCAACGAGAACAAGGCAAGGATAATAACTGCAATTAAGGATAGAATGGAGCACAACCTTAACGCCAGGAATGTGAAGGTGATTAAGGGCAACGCCAAGATAAAGGCCCAAGGAGAGGTGGAGGTAGACGGAAGGACTATAACGGGTGACCATCTTGTTTTGTCTACGGGGTCGGTTCCTCTTTCCTTACCTGATTTTCCCCTCAATGGGAGGAACGTTTTGGATCCATGGACTGCTATGAACTTGAAGGAGATAAAGAACAGGATAGTGATCGTAGGTGGAGGGGTTGCAGGGGTTGAGCTTGCGACCTTGTTTAGGGCCCTGAACAAGGAGGTAACAATCCTAGAGTTGATGCCCCAGTTACTCCCTGGATTTGATAGGGATCTGGCCTCAGCTACTAAGAAGAGGTTAGAGGAAAAGGGTATCAGGATATACCTCAACGCCAAGTCGAAGATTGTGAACTCTGAGGGTACAGTGAAGTTCTCCGTTAACTTGCCCAATGCCTCTGAGGAGGTGGAGGGTGACCTAGCAGTTGTCACCATAGGAAGGAAAGCCAGCACTGAGAACCTGAACCTGAAGGAGATTGGCGTTGAGACGGATCAGAGGGGGTACGTGAAGGTTGACGAAAGGGGAAGGACCACCAATCCCAAGGTCTTTGCTGCAGGTGACGTGGCTGGTGTTCCCCTATCCGCTACTAAGGCCTGGAGGCAGGGAATTGTTGCGGGGGATAACATAGGAGGGAAGGAAAGCAAGATGCCGAAGTATATCCCATCTTCAATTTTCGCAGACATGGAAATAGGGACAGTGGGGAAGACCCTCGACGACCTGAAGAAGGCGGGAATAGAGGCCAGGGAAATAATGGTCGAGATGAGAGACATACCTAGGGCCTGGACCCTCAACGAGACTGATGGATTCCTTAAGCTAGTAGTAGCAGGAAACAAGATTGAGGGAGCGCACATGATAGGAGAGGGAGCCACTGAGGTCATCAACACTATGGCGTTGGCCATGGAACTTGGGATCACCACCACCCAGCTGTACTCGGTTACCTTCTCCCATCCCACAGTAAGTGAAGTGATTGGCGAAGCAATACAGAGACTAACTCATGGAGAGATATATTAAGTATTGAATCGTTAGTAAACATGTAAATGGGTGACGATAGAGAGAGGAGACAGGTAAAGAAGCTTTTCATCTTTCTATTTTTAGCATCAAGGGGAGGCAACACTAGGATTAGGATTGTTAATACGCTCCTCAAGTCTCCCCTAAACGCAAACCAGCTGAGCAATCTCCTCTCTCTAGATTACAAGACGGTCCAGCATCACTTGGACGTTCTCATGGAGAACATGATCATAACCAGAGAGGGTTCAGGTTACGGTGCACTATATAAACCAAGTAAGTCGTTCATGATGTACATAGACGTCTTCAACGAGCTAATTTCCGATATAAAGATGCCTAAGACTACTAGGAAACAACCCTAAACTCTCTTAAGCGTTATGCCACAATACTAATGGCATGAAAAGGGACCTCCAGAGACTGTTAGTTGACGTTAAGATTGCCAGGGGGAAGATAAGGCTATGGCAGAACAGGCTCAGTGCTAGGGCAGAACAGTTCAAGAGACTTTCTGCCAACAACGCGACTAAATTCGCTACCTTGGCAGAACAGTACGCTAAGGAATCGGAACAGCTAGAAAATATACTGAACTACATGGATAGGTTGGATGTTCTACTTGAGATGGTTGAGCTCAAACTTGAGACCCTTGTCTATATAGACTATGTATCCCAGGACATGGTCAACCTAATAGAGGCGTTGAGGGAGTTCAGACGAGTTACTCCACTCCTAAGCACAGAACTAAGCATGCTCTTGGACGAACTCTATTCCGGCTTCTATGCCTCTGTGGAGGTGCCCGAACCCATGAGAATAAGGGCTAGGGAGGAAGCCAAGACGATCCTTAAGGAAAGTGAAAATATAGTTAACAGTAGAAACAAGACTAAAGTCGGTGCACAAGCTTAAATATATATAGTTCTATATATGATATGCAGAGCAGATCGTCAAGAAGGATTCAATTAACAGGGGGATCCACTTATATCATCTCCTTACCTAAGTCCTGGGTAAGACAGCTATCCTTAAACCCAGGGGATGAAGTTGAGGTAATTCAGGACAACAACTTTAGGCTCCTCCTAGTCCCTAAGGGGATTCCACAGGACACTAAGCAGAACAGGGCAACCATTACATGTGAAAATTTGAGGCCAACCTTCGCAGTTAGGGAGTTCATCGCCTATTACATGGCTGGTTTCACAATAGTCTCACTGATATGCCCCAAGATGAAGGCTGAGGATAGGGCCATGGTAAAGGACAGCGTAAGGAAAAGATTACTTGGGGCTGAGGTTATAGAGGAGGACAACTCAAACCTGACTGTTCAGTTCCTGGTTAACGAAAAGGATCTGCCAATCTCGAGGGCCATAAACAGGGCAGCCGTGATCACCCAGAACATGTTAAAGGATACTCTTGACGCCCTGAGGAACAACGACGCGGAGATGGCCAAGGAGGTCCAGGAGAGAGACGACGAGGTGGATAGGTTCTACTTTTACGTAGCTAGACAACTCACTCTAAGCATAAGCTCATTTGAAATACTTGAGGAGGAAGGTTACAATGCCACCCAGATCGTGGACATTTACTCTGCGGTTAAATCAATTGAGAGGATCGCAGATCATGCAAGTAGGATCTCCAGTTTGACACTAGAAGTTGGCCCACAAACACCTCAACCAATACTGGAATTTGGGAACAAGGTTCTTGAGGTTTACAAGGAATCGACTAGGGCATTTCTAAACGGCAAGAGGGAGATAGCTAACAAGATCATCGATCAAGATTATGAGCTCGCCACAGAGCATAAGAGGGTCACGGAGACGATCTTTAGGTCAAGTGAGACCATGAAACCCTCACTCTTGCTTATCACGGATTCCTTCAGGAGGGTTAGCAGGTATTCTTTGGACCTCGCTGAGACTACCATAAACCTGCTGGCAAAAACTAAGACGATTGAATCCTAGAATCTATTCAACGACATAACCAGATTGGGAGCCCTAAACAAGCTATAGGATTTAGTTAGGTCCTCGAGCCTTTTAGCCTTCTTCACCTTGTTTGCCAGTGAAATCAACGCATCTCTATCTTCAATCGTGTAAGGTCCGTTCCTGTACACAATGAGGGCACATTCTGGATTCATAACGCCTATACTGAAGTACCCCTTTATGAACAAGTTATCGGCGGTTTCCAGATCCGGGTGCGAGAAAAGGCAAATACCGGGGTGGGTATGGGCCGAGGTGATACCGTGGGGCATGGGCAAACTCACCCTATTCTCCTCTCCCTCGAAGATCACGTACTCCCCAGTATCCAGAGTGAAGGAGATGAACTCCACACCATTCCCCATCGTTCTCTTGGAGTAATCCATGAAAACCTCTTTTAGGAAATTCAAATGTGTTAAGAAGATCTCACGATAGAGCACAGTGTAGGGGTACGGCCCTTTTCCCGTTCTGACTCCCTCAAGCGAGATTTCGGAAAAAAGCTCCTCTAGATCTGTGGTGCATACTACGTCATTTTCCTCATAAATCTCCTCTGCCTTATTCACGAGATTAGAAAGCTTAGCAAGCCTTACTGACGTCTCATGAACCCCGATCTTTTGCTCCTTCACAGGAACTCAAAACCTCCTCCTGAGATCTCACTATCTCCTCCAGCTTTCGAGCAGGATCGGTGGACTGGTACACACTCCTTCCCACTATCTCATAGTCTGCCCCATGGCATAGGGCGATTCCAGGTTTCGCCCCCTGTGTGCCTACACCCGGAGATATCACCAGTTTGTCTGGGAAATCTCCCTTAACCCTCGAGATCATGGAAGGTCTAGTTGCAGGTGCCACAAACCCCTTTGGATTAACCCTTCTTGCCACTTCCCTGAGATACGGATAGAAAGCGTCGTTCCACCCTGGGTGGGACATGGACAGGACCAAGAAGAGGTCAACCCTCTGGCTAAGGGGAGCAAGACCTCCCTCCACTCCCACAAAAGCGTGTGCTATAAAGGAGTTCGTGATGTCCTTTAGCTCGTCCACTATTAACACCATGGTATTATCTATGTCTGCGAGTTTCAGATCGAGGATTTTGATCCCATCAACGAGGCCCACAAGTTCCTTAACTTTCTCCTTACCCAGGTTAAGTAGGAGAGGCCATCCCACCTTAATTCCAGCCACTTTCCCATTAAGTTTCCTTAAGGTCTCTTCAGGGATGGGCGAGTCTAGGGAGAGTATCACCCTGTTCACTTAGTTCCACCCAAGTATTCCTCTATGAGCTTTCTTTCGTTCTCACTTAAGCTACTGGAGAGCGACCTCAGGATATCGCTTATCTTGAACACAGAGATGAAATCTATCCCAAGACTTCTCAACTTCTCAGACGCACCTTCTTCCCTATCCACGATAACCAGCGCTCCCACTACTTTGCCTCCGCTCCTGACTATCTCTGCAGACGCCCTTTCAAGGGATCCTCCAGTCGTCGCCACGTCGTCAACCACTAGAACCTTCCTTCCAGTGACCTCTCCCTCCACCAGTTTGTCGGTCCCATATCCCTTCCTCTCTACCCTGACGTAACCCATGGGGATGCCCATCCTACACGCCAGAAAGGATGCAAGGGGCACACCACCTGTTGCTACGCCCATAACGAAATCGAAATCCACTTTCTCAACCTTCTTAATTGCCTCATCCACTACCTGGCGAAATTCGGGATAGCTGGGAAACCTCCTGAGATCAATGTAGTAGGGACTGGTTTTCCCGGATGTTAACACGAAGTTGCCAATAAGCAAAAGTTTCCTTCTCACTAAAACTTCTCCTATATCCATTGTAACCCAGTCTAGATACTAGGAAAAGAGTTTAAATATAGTTCGAGTCAATAGTTTGAAGGGCATTACGTGAAGGATGTAATTTCGGTCCTCGATTTTTCAAAGGGTGAGATTCTCCAACTTTTCGAACTCACGGATAAGTTTCTTTCAGGCGGGTTTAGGCCAAGCCTTGAGGGTAAAATAGTAGCTACTGCGTTCTTTGAGCCGAGCACAAGGACTGCGTTAAGCTTCACAAGTGCTGCTCTATCTGCAGGAGCAAAGGTCCTGGGATTCTCCTCGGATGAGGCCACATCAGTGTCCAAGGGTGAGAACCTAGCCGATACCATAAGAATGCTTGAGAACTACGCTGACTGTATCGTCATGCGCCACAAGTTGGATGGCTCAGCGAAGTTTGCTGCTGAGGTTGCCAAGAAACCAGTGATAAACGCTGGGGATGGGAAAAGGGAGCATCCCACACAGGCACTAATAGACATGTATACCGTGAGGAAACTCTTTGGGACTCTGGAAGGCCTAACCTTTGGTTTCTTAGGAGATCTTAGATACGCTAGGACAGTGAACAGCATGTTGAGAATCTTGACCCTATTTAAACCCAAGATTGTGTACCTGATCTCTCCCCCACAACTCAGGGCTAGAGCCGAGATCCTAGAGGAATTAAACTATCCTGTGAAGGAACTCACTGACGTTAAGGATGTCGTGGGCGAGCTTGACGTGCTCTACGTGACGAGAATTCAGAGGGAGAGGTTTCTAGATGAGGATGAGTACGAAAAGGTAAAGGAAAGTTATCGTCTCGACTATAGAACTGTTGAGAGGATGAGAAAGGAGTCGGCAATTCTACATCCCCTCCCAAGGGTTTCAGAAATAGACAGGAGGATCGACTCTATGCCTCAAGCCAAGTACTTCTTGGAGGCATCCTACGCGGTTCCCCTAAGATCGGTGTTACTTCACGAGGTAATGGCCGGTGATTGAGTTGAAAAGCGGTCTTCTAGTGAGCAAGATAAGGAACGGAACAGTTATAGATCACATACCTGCAGGAAGAGCCTTGGCTGTCCTCAAGATTCTCGGAATAAAGGGGATAGAAGGGTATAGGATTGCCCTAGTCATGAACGCTGAGAGCTCCAAGATGGGGAGAAAGGACATCCTGAAGATAGAGGACAGGGAGATAGAGGAGAAGGAGGCAGAGCTGATTACCCTGATAGCTCCAGAGGCCACAATAAATATCATCAAGGACTATGAAGTAGTGGGGAAAAGGAAGCAGGAAATACCGCAAGAGGTAGTGGGCCTGTTAAGGTGTACCAATCCTTCCTGCATTACTAACAATGACGTAGAGGCAATAACTAGATTTAGAACCCTCAAGAGGAGACCACTTCAGCTAGCATGTGAGTACTGCGAGACAAGGCTTACAGAGGATGAGGTCGTGAGGCAGATTTTAGGATGATCTCCAGAGTCCTTGAGTACCACATGGAGGCGAGTTCCACCAGGTTTACCCTAGAATATAACGGTGTGCCACCGAAGCCGGGACAATTCGTAACTGTGTTCATTGGCGAGAGGGAGATTCCGCTGGGGGTGTCGGACTACAGGGAGGGGGAGATAGAGGTCTATGTGGATTCCAAGACATTGGCCCAGAAGCTAATGGGTAGCAGGATGGTACTGGTGGATGGGCCCTTCGGTAGGCCTCTGAAACTGGGAAACATTAGGGCGATATCCACAGCTGAGCTCTATCACGATGTTCTTTTCCCTCTCAGGGAGGCGAGAAGGAAGGGATTTGACGTTACCTTAGAGTGCATTGATCAGTGCAATGTCAACTTCCCCTCTAAAAAGAGAGCATGGGATATCACGATTGCCTCAGTGCCCAAGGAGAGGATAAGGGATCTACCTCAAGGTACACTAGTTTATGTTAGGTGGGTGAAGATGAACTGCATGAGAGGGGTTTGCGGTGTATGTCAGATAAGGGGAAACCTAGCGTGCTTTGAGGGACCCTTTCTGGAGGTAGAGAGAATTGTGGATTAAGGGAAAGCTTTTCCTAGGAGAGATAGTGGAGGGTTGCGTTGGATTTGATAGGAGGATAAGGGAGACCAGAAGGGAATGTAAGCCTGACCTGAAGCTACCTGAGGACTCCCTCATATTTCCTGCTGGAGTTGACATGCACGTTCACCTTAGGGGACTTCAACTATCCTATAAGGAAACCGTGGCCTCTGCCACCTCTGAGGCAGTGTACGGTGGCATAGGGGTTGTGGTGGATATGCCCAACACCTCTCCGGTGATCAACAGCGAGGAGACTATCAAGCTAAGGCTCGCTGAACTGGCGAATCACTCGAGATGTGATTACGGTATTTACTCGGGTGTAACCAAGGAGAACGTGGATAAGATGCCCATAGCAGGGTACAAGGTGTTCCCTGAGGATCTCGAGAGGGAAGAGGTGGAAAGGGTATTCTCTTCACCTAAGCTCAAGGTTCTTCATCCCGAAATCCCAATGTCACTACGTCCAGGTAGGGGTAACAGGCGTCTTTGGCAAGAGATAGCCTCCCTCTTCCTCATCAGGGGAAAGTTCCACATCACGCACGTGAGTAACCTTGAGACCCTGAGGATTGCAAGGAGCCTGGGTTATACCACAGACCTAACCATGCATCACCTTCTCGTTGACGGGGAGAGGAATTGCCTTTCGAAGGTTAACCCACCCATCAGGGATATCACAGAGAGAAGGAAATTGCTCTCAGCCCTATTCGAAGCAGACGCAGTCGCAAGCGATCATGCTCCGCACTCGAGCTGGGAAAAGGGTTTACCATTCGAGATATGTCCGCCTGGTATCCCAGCAATGTCCTTCACTCTCCCCTTCATTTACACCCTCGCGTTTAGGGGAGTGCTTCCCATCTCAAGGGCCGTGGAGTTAACGGCAACTGGGCCAAGCAAAATCTTGGGGATCAAGGCCGGTGAGATAAGGGAGGGTTACCTGGCCAACTTCGTCATCCTTAGAAAGGATAGGTGGAGATACTCCACCAGGTATAGTAAGGCCATACACACTCCGCTGGACGGTTTCGCCCTAGACGCAACCGTGTATGGAACAATTGTAGAAGGAAAGGTAGCTTATCTAGAGGGACATTCCTATCCTGTGAGGGGATCCAATGTATTCGACGAGACTGGCAGGAGTTGAACTAGAGGACCCGCTCATTATCGCCTCAGGGATAATTCCCGACGTTCCGGAGTACATGTCACGCGTGTGTAAACAGTATAAACCATCTGCGATTACCACAAAGACCTTCACCCTTCACCCCCTCGAGCCCCATGGACCGCCTACCCTGATCAGAGTCGGAGACGGATGTTACATGAATGCCATAGGTCTTGGAAATCCAGGAATTGGTGAGCTCAAACCGATGGGATGTAAACTCTTCGTGAGCGTCGGCGGATCCTCTAAGGACGAGATAGTGAGAACAGCATCCTTGGCCAACGATCTAGCGGAGATCATTGAAATCAACGTGAGCAGTCCCAACAGGAGGAGCTACGGTGCCGATATGGCCCAGCAGGTTAAGGAGATAGTGAAAGACGTGAAGGGGGTAACTACAAAACCAGTGTTCGTTAAATTGGGACCCTGGGATAACGTTCAGGACTTAGCAGGAAAGGCACTTGAGGGAGGGGCAGATGGTCTCACCCTCATAAATACACTGAAGGGAATGAAGGTCAACGTGATAAGTGCCAAGCCGATACTCAGTTACGGAACGGGTGGAATCTCTGGGAGGTGTATACACCCCCTTGCAGTTAGGGTGATCCATGACGTATATAAGGAATACTCACCAGAGATAATAGGGATAGGGGGAGTTTTCTCTGCAGAGGACGCATTGGAGCTCATGGAGGTAGGAGCTAAGGTTGTGGGAGTTGGAACGCTGATCATTGACCAGGGACTTGAGGCGTTCGAGACCTTGAGGCGTGACTTTCACAGGTTGGTTCAAGAGATGGGAATAAATCTAACCGAAGTAATAGGATCTGCAGTGAAAAAATGACAAGGATAAACATGAAAGGCAGGGATATGGAGAACCTAGTGTTCCTGGGCAGGGTCAAGACTGTGAACGTAGAGTTTTGTAACGATAGCAAAACCATGGCCAAAGTTGTAGCCACCCTGGATACGAGCGAAGAGGTAGAGACAGAGTGCATTCCCATTAGGGCTGCGGGCAAGATCTCAACCGTGATGAAACATTATCTCAGGCTCGGTGTGGGAAATTATATAATTAAGGAAGGAGAGATTACTGGAAACGTGGATACGGAGGGAGGAGATGAGGATGAAACTCAGAATTGATAAGTTACCTAAAACAGACGAGGATATAGAGGAGATACAAAGGGAAGTTGAAAGCACCCATCACCACGAGCATGAGCATGAGCATCATCACGAGGAATCGGACCTGGAGTCAATATTGGGAGAACTATACATGAATTATCAGAGCTTAGACTCTAAGGCCAAGGAGCTAGAGGAGGAGAACGCGAGACTTAGAAAGGAAATTTCTACACTGTATAGAATTCTTTCTCACGTGGTAATTGCCTTATCCACTAACAATGAGAAAGAAAAGCGCAATGCTTTAAGTGAGATCCTTTCTGTACTAAACAATGATAATAGATAACGTCCTCGTGATTGCAATCAAAGTTTTTGCGGTGATGGATCCTTTCTCGATTATACCCTACATCCTCTCGATCTTTGAGGAGGCCACTCAGGGCGGAGAAAACATGAAGTGGTCCTACCTTGTCAACAAGGTGGAAGTTGCGGTTGTGGTATTACTTTTGCTCTTTTCCGTTATAGGTAGATTCATTCTAGAATTCTTGGGAATACAACCCTACTCCCTGGAGATAGGAGGAGGTATTCTACTCGTATACCTGGGAATAGATACTCTTGGTGGATTCCAACAACTCAAGTTCCTGTCCAAGAGATTGGAGGAAGCAGTCGTTACGCCCATTGCCACGCCCCTAATCGTAGGTCCAGGTACCATGACTGCATTAGTCTCGCTATCTGTGCAGAACAGCATCATTGAACTGGCCATAGGGAGTTTGATAGCTGCGCTTCTAACGTACCTAGTGCTCATGATAGGACCGCTTCTCATAAAGATCCTTGGAAGGACTGGAACCGTGGCCGCTGGTAGGTTTACTGCTATCATCATAGCTGCCTTTGGAGTACAGTTAATTATACAGGGTATATCACAGGCAAAGGTTGCATGACAATTCCTTCGGAGAATAAAAATTTTTTAATTAGAAATCATAAAGAGCGGAGGGTTTCATGTCAAACGGTGGAAGAAAGAAAGTTGAGCTGGATACAGTTGACAGGAGGCTTCTTATTGAGCTGTTAAGGGATTCTCGAGTCAGCCTTAGGAGGCTGTCCGAGGAGATGAGTGTATCCCCCGCTACACTCCATAACAGGCTTACCAGACTTGTCCAGGAGGGAGTAATCAAGGGATTCACTGCCCTCGTGGACTACACAAAGCTTGGGTATTCGCTTTCCGCAATTATCATGGTGAAGGTGAACGGAAAGTATCTCGTGGAATTTGAAAAGGAGATCGCTAACACAGATAACATTGTCGCAGTCTATGATGTTGTTGGCGAATATGACGTGGTATTAATTGCAAAGTTCAGAAGCGTAGAGGATCTTGACGTCTTCCTGAAACAGCTTCTAAAGAACAACAAAGTGGAAAGGACCTACACAAGTATTGTGCTCAATGCGGTTAAGGAGGATCCAAGGGTTAAGATTTAGACTAATGTTGTACTATTTTATTCTTTTCTTTATATTAATCTAAATTCTATGAAAATCACGTATCCCCAAAATCCTTAAATAGGAATCCTAGGGCTTACCTAATATATGGTGTTTTGATTGAAGTTCTGTCCAAAGGATGGAGGTATAATGCTACCTGCGAAGAAGGGTGACAAGGAAATCCTGAGATGTAAGAAGTGCGGATATGAGGAACCATTGGATAAAAAGACGAGGAAAGCATATCAGATAAAGGAGGATAAGTCCAAGTCCGGGAAAGTGTTAACTACGTCCATCGTAAGCGAGAAGGAAGGTAGAAGGAGAGAAGACGATGAATGGGAGCAGGAGAGGGAGGAGTACTATAAGGAAATTGGCCTGGATTTGTTGAGGGATGAATTAGAGGGTTCGGAAGAGCACGAAGAGGAATAGGGGCAGTCTCCAACCTTCTTCCATCATCAACATGTTATCTTCACAGGCCACTCTACGGAGATATGAATTATACCATGCTTTTGGAATAATACTTTTATTATGTAATATTAAATGTTATAAAATATTTAGCTTCTTCGATGACCCTTGATATCCTACTTTAACACCGTAAACATTATATTAGCAATCTCATTATTCATTGACTTATGAGAATTTCGGAAACTACGAACAAATATTTGCTGAGGAAGGGCAATAAGGAGCTTTTCATTGAAGAGGTGAAGAACGAGAAGGGTGAGAGATTTTTTTCCGTAACTATGATTAGAAGAAGTAAAACAGCAAATGGAGACGAATGGACCCTTGACGAAAGCGGTTACAAGACGATAGATAGGAACAACATTGACGCAGATCTGAAGAAGCTCCTCCAAAGCCTAGAGTAAGGAGGGGGAGGAAATGGAGAACTTCGACTTCATCTTAACCACAGATCGCTGTTTGATGACGAACCATCACGGTAAGGAGTTCCTGGGATTTCTGGGAACAGGGCCCGCAGTGGGTGTCCCTGAATCTGCGTGGAAGTGGCTAGCCTGTCCCAAAATGAAAACAGATGACATTGGCAGACCGTGGGAAGCCCCCTATGGGATGAGAAAGGTTGAGGCGAAACTCATAGATGAGGGGTTTAAGGCAGCAATAATTGATCCAGATCACCTAGCTCCCCATCTCAAAAACGCCAAGGCTCTCATGTTCTCGCACCACGACTATTTCGCGTTTGGTCCACCATCATCCACATGGTGGGGAATAACCAAGCAAGAGCCGGTGAATTACAAGAGCTTCCAGGAGCTAATTAACAAGCCCGAAGTTCAGGAGGCCAAGAAAAGAGGCGTGAAGATGATCGCTGGAGGTCCGTCAGTGTGGCAATGGCTTTGGAGGGAAGACATGATAGAAAAGGTAGGCATTGATACCCTAGTTGATGGTGAGGCGGAAAGGGTCATTGGAAAACTGGCTCAGATGATCCTAGATAATGAGGACCTCCCCAGGTACATGTATGTGAGTGGAGAAGACGTCCCAGGGATAGAGGACATCCCTGACATTAAGGGGGCTAGCGTTAATGGACTCATAGAGATCATGAGAGGATGTGCCAGGTCCTGTAGATTCTGTTCAGTGACACTAAGACCCACCAGGTACTATCCGCTGGAAAAGATAGAAAGGGAGTTACAGGTGAACGTTAGGGCTGGGGTTAGGCATGGGGTTATTCACAGCGATGATGTCCTGTTTTACGGGGCAGTGGGTATCTTGCCCAGGCCTGAGCCATTGATAAAGCTTCACAAGATGGTTAAGAAGTACTACAAGACCATTGCTTGGAGCCACGCAAGCTTAGCTGCCATAAGGTTCTCTGAGGAGAAATACGGCCTTATTTCGAAGTTGTCTGAGATAATTTATGAGAACGGATCCCAGAACTACCTGGGAGTAGAGGTTGGGATTGAGACTGGATCCCCGAGGCTAGCGAAGGAAATAATGCCAGCAAAGTCAGCTCCATACAAGCCCGAGAGCTACCCTGAGACAGTAGCAGAAGCTTTCAAGATAATGCATGAGCACAATATAATTCCAGCCGGTACCATGATAGTTGGCTTGCCAGAGGAAAAGGAAGATGACGTCATAAGAACAATAGAGCTCGTGGATAATCTCAAGCCTTTCAGGAGCATTCTGGTACCTATGTTCTTCGTTCCCATGGGATACTTCAAGAACAAGGACTGGTTCACAAGGATTCAGCTAAGTCCCTCTCACATTGAGCTGTATAAGAGAGTGTTCTGGCACGACGTATATTGGGCTGAAAATATATTGAATAGCTTCTACATGAAGGGACCAGTCTACTTCCCGGTCAGAATGGTGCTGAAGCTGTTCCTGAGAGTAGCAAAAAGAAGAATGAAGCAAGTCGAGGCCTGGCTAGAGAGCCAGATGAAGGCCTAACTCTTTTTTCTAGGTGTTATGTAGTCTTTAGGAGCTCTCTGGAACCTCTCAAGATAAGGCCTTAAAACCTTGGGAATAACCACTGAACCATCTTCGAGCTGGTTGTTCTCAAGGATTGCAGTTATTGCCCTAGTTGTAGCAACTGCAGTGCTATTCAGGGTATGCACGAATCCCTTTCTATTCTTCTTCCTGTCCACAAACCTTATTTTCATTCTAAATGCCTGCCAATCCGTACAGTTACTGCAGCTCACCATTTCCCTAAACTTGGCCTGTGCTGGCATCCACACCTCCAAATCATATTTCTTTGCTGCACATGCTCCTAGATCACCGGAGGCAATATTCACCACCCTATATGGTAGCTCAAGACCTTGAAATATCTGTTCAGCGTTGCCTAGCAGTTCCTCATGGAATTTCCAACTGTCCTCAGGTAAGGAGAAAATGAATTGTTCCACCTTATTGAACTGATGAACCCTGAATATCCCCTTAAGGTCCTTGTTAGCAGCCCCAGCCTCTTTCCTGAAAGCGGGACTTAAGCCGACATATCTGAGGGGGAGCCTCTCTGCCTCTATTTCCTCCTTAAAATACAGCGCAGCTATGGGATGTTCCGCGGTGGCTATTAGGTAAAGGTCTTCTCCCTCGATCTTGTAAATTGCGTCCTTGAAAGTGTCTAGGTCAATCACTGACTGTATTACCTCTCCCCTTAGCATGTATGGAGGAATTACCAGGGAATAACCCTTCGAGGTTATCACGTCCAAGGCGTAAGCTATCAATGCCTGTTCTAACCACGCAACGTCCTCAAAAAGATAGTAGAACCTGGATCCAGCAACTTCCCCTGCCTTTGCTGTATTACCCAGTTTGAGTACTGCCTCAAGTTCATCAGCGTGACCCACAGGCTTAAACTTGATTATCTCGTAATCCGGGTTAAGACCCTTAACCTGTGATAGGAACTCGTTGACGTCCTTTTCGTATACCCTGAACTTACCCCATACCTTTATAGGAACGTTATACGAATCATCTGGACCGACAGGCACACTCTCATGAACCACGTTGGGTAAAGTCCTCAGGATGTTATCTCTCTCCTCCTCTATCGTCTTCAGTTCCTTTTCCTTGGCCTCTATTATCGAGAGTAGGTTTCTCGCCTCCTCAATTTTCTTTTTCCTCTCCTCTGGCGAGAGTCTCGGAATCTGTGAACTGACCACGTTATGTTCATGCCTAAGCTTCTCGACCTCTTGGAGTATGGCCCTCCATTTCTTGTCAAGCTCCACAGCCTTTTCTGCCAGTTGAGGGTTAACATTCCTCTTTCTCAAGCTTTCCATTAACGAATCTGGGTTGTTCCGTATTAGCTCAAGTAAACTCCAGGACACAACACAATAAAAAGGTAAGAGGTTTTATCTTCTATGGCGGTTGGGTGAAGGTTATCCACCTAAACTAACGGGAAATTAAAAGAAGTTCAGGATCCCTGATTCTGCGACGCGTTCTGCTCCTCTGGAAGGCCATAGGTCTGTATCCACATTTCCACTATATCGTAACCGTAAAGCTTCTTGAACTTCTCCCTTCCCTCAGAGCTCATCTTCAAGGGGCTCCATTGGGTTTCCATGTCTATGTCTACATCCACATTCCTGGCCGGAACGGTCTCCTTTACCACTTCCTGCACGGTGTAAACGAGATCGTCAACCACCGGGCAACCAGGCGCAGTTAAACCAAGCTTCAGGTAGACATCTCCCTCATCTGAAATCTTTAGGTCATAAATCAGACCCAGGTTTACTATGTCCACTGGAATTTCTGGGTCATAAACCTCTTTCAAGGCTTCCATCAGTTTCTTAGTCCACTCTTCTTTGTTAACTGTTTGTGTACTCATGTCAATCACAATACATTGTTAGCGAAGGTTTTATTCTTTTTTTCCTAAAAACCATCTATTTCTAAATGTTTGAAGAGAATAAAATTCCTACTCCTTCAGAAAATTGGAGGAATCCCTATAAAAGCAGGTCCTGTTGCCGGTGTGGCATACGGGCCCTCCTGACTTAACCATAGCTACAATAGCGTCACCGTCGCAGTCTATTTTGAAGTCTTGGAGGTACTGGAAGTTCCCCGATGTCTCCCCCTTTAGCCATAACCTATTCCTGGAAAGGGACCAGAAATGAACTAGGCCAGTGGTCAGGGTTAGAACCACTGCCTCCCTATTCATGTTGCCCACCATGAGTACTTCCTTGGATTCCACGTCTTGTAGAACAGCAATCACGGTGTTCATTTCATGTCTATAGTTCAACTTCGACGCAATGGCCTCCGCAGTTTCCCTATCCATCTTCATGCTTTTAGCCACCTTCTCAGGTTATTGAAAAAGATCTTTCCAGTTTCTCCACTTTTTTCTGGATGGAACTGAGTTCCCGCCACTCCGTCATCGCACACTAGCGCTGGAAATTCTACCCCATAACGGCTAGTCATGGCTGGAGGATGAGGCGTATAGGCCACGTAGCTGTGAACGAAGTAAGCATATTTCCCATCAAGTCCCTCCGACAGTATACAGGGGCTCCGTTCCTTGAGGCTATCCCATCCTATGTGGGGTAGCTTCGGAGCTTCCCTAATCAGGTCAACTTGGCCAGGTAACCAACCCAGACCTCTGGTTTTACCGCCCTCATTTCCCTCCTCAAACATGATTTGCATGCCCAGACAAACCCCCAGAAATCTAACTCCTCTTCGTCGAAGGTCGTTCAGGGTAGCTTCCCATTTTCTCATGAAGTTTCCCACAGCTGAGAAGGCCCCAACTCCAGGAAGAACAATGAGATCAGCCTCCTTAGGTTCCTGCGAGATCTCCACCTCAAAGTCGGCCCTCCTTAGGCCTGCGGAGATGCTGAACAGGTTTCCCACACCGTAGTTGAGAACGATAGCCCTCATTTCATTCTCCTCCTCAACTCATCTCTTACCTCATCCAAGGATATCCCCTCCATGGCAAGGAGGACTAGAAGGTGATAGATGAGGTCTGCCGTCTCGCTTACTACCCTTTCTCTTCCCTCGGAGAGCGATGCCACGACTACCTCAACGGCCTCTTCCCCCACTTTCCTGGCCACATACCCCTTTCCCTTCTTAGCAAGGGAGGCCGTATAGCTTCCCTCCGGCATCTCCCTAAGCCTTTGAGCTATAATACCTGATAACTCCTCGAGAACGTCAGTCATACCTAACACCTATACTTTTGGCGTGATGCTTAAACCCTTCATACTCTGCGAGTATCTCTGCTGCCTTGACTAGTTTTTTGTCGACCTTCTCGGCATTCACATAGGAAACGGGCTTTAGGAAGTCGTAAACCGTAACCCCTCCCCTGAATCTAGCCCAACCGTTGGTCGGGAGTATGTGGTCGGGTCCAGCAGAGTAATCAATGAGTGCAGGAGGCGTGTTTCCAAGGGTAATAGCACCAGCGTTCTTAACCAGGTGAAGAAGCTCCCTAGACCTTGAAGTGTAAAGGGATAGATGTTCTGGCGCTATTTTGTTTGCGAGTTCTATCGCTGTCTCCAAGTTCTCCGTCTTCACAAGGTAGTACTCGTTTTCGTCGTTAAGAAGCTCGGCAACCTTGTTTAGGAGTTCCTCGGAATTGGACATGAGCACTAGAAGAGATGAGGAGCCATGCTCCCCCTGGGCCATAAGATCTAGGGCAATACTCCTTGGATCTGAGGTTTGATCAGCGATTACCACGAGTTCAGTTGGTCCCTCAATACCGTCTATTCCAATTTCTTGACTCACAATGAACTTAGCGGCCTGGACGTACACGTTCCCGGGTCCCACAATCTTATCCACCTTGGTCACGCTCTCTGTTCCAAAGGCCAAAGCGGCTATGGCTTGAGCTCCGCCCACAGGGTAAACTCTCTTAACCCTTAACTTGAAGGCAATGTAAGCTATGGCAGGATCTATTTCTCCCTTCACAGGGGTGGCCACATGAATTTCCTCCACTCCCGCTATCCTAGCAGGTATACCGGCCATCATAAGGGTAGACGGATAGGACTTTTTCCCTCCAGGGACGTAAATCCCGACCCTTTCGAGCGGTCTCCAAAGGACTCCGTATTCAACGTTCTTGCTCCCGCCGCCTAGACTGGGAGGCTTTATCAATTCGTGGAACGAAACCAGTTGGTCCCAGATCTCATCTATGGCTCCCTTCACCTCAGGCTTAATCTTGGAAGCTGCGTTGGCCACTTGCTCCTCGCTTAGGACGAGCTCCTCAAGTTTAACGTTGTCAAACTGTAGGGCAAATTCCCTCAATGCCCTATCTCCGTCCTTCCTAACCTTCTCCACTATCTCGTTTACCTTATCTAGAACTTGAGAGAAAGACTGCACTCTCCTTGTTGGAAGTTCCCTCTTTATCACGTTCTCACCTCTATTCCTGCATCTTTTAAATAATACTTCAATTCGCGTATCCTGATTACCCCATCATGAAATATACCCGCTGCCAGGGCTGCGTCTGCTCCAGCTTGCCTAAACACGGAAAGGAAGTGGTCGGGTTTTCCAGCTCCTCCGCTGGCTATTACAGGAACCTTGGTGGCCCTAACCACGGCCTCGGTGAGCTCTAGGTCGTAGCCATCCCTGGTTCCATCTCTGTCAATGCTAGTGAGAAGGATCTCTCCGGCTCCCATTTCCTCAACGCGTTTAGCCCAGTCCACCGCGTCTAAGCCTGTGTCCTTGGTCCCAGATCTCACGAAGACTCTCCAGCCATTTCCAACCCTCTTGGCGTCTATGGCCACTACCACGGCCTGAGCTCCAAATTCCCGCGAAGCCATTGAAACCACTGAGGGGTTCTCCGCCGCGACCGTGTTGAGACTAACCTTATCTGCTCCGTTAGACAACAGGTTGGACACATCTTCAACAGTCCTCACTCCTCCTCCCACAGTCAAGGGAATGGATAGAACGCTTGCTGTCTCCCTCACCTTCTCTAGAAGGGTCTTCCTTCCCTCCACCGTGGCTGATATATCGAGGAACACTATTTCGTCCGCACCTTCCTCCTCATACCTAGAGGCAAGCTCAGCGGGATCACCCTTCAGCTTCAGGTCGAGAAATCTGACTCCCTTGACCACCTTTCCGTCCTTAACGTCAAGACAGGCTATTATTCTCCTTGTGGTCATAGTGATCCCTTCGTGCTCCTGATCCCCTCTCCCTGAATGGAGCATGCCTCTCCCAGGGCAAGTCCCACTCCCTTGAAGGCTGCCTCAACTATGTGGTGCTCGTTTACCCCATCAAGTTTCCTCACGTGTAGCGTGATCCCAGCGTTGGTTGCAAGCGACCAGAAGAAGTGAGCCACGTTCTCGGTGGATAGATCTCCTATCTTCTCTCTCTTCAAGTCCAGGTTAGTAGATGCGTATCCCCTTCCTGAAACGTCCACTGCCACCAGAACCAGTGCCTCATCCATGGGAATCACAGCACTGGAGAACCTCTTAATCCCTCTCCTGTCTCCCAACGCATCCTTGATGGCCTGACCTAGGGTTATTCCAACGTCCTCCACTATGTGATGATCGTCGTAACCCTGCTTATCCTCTCCTAGGATAGTGGCGTTGACCTTCATGTAAAAGAGCATGGAGTGAAGCATGTGGTCAAAGAAGGGAACTGGGGTTCTGATCTCCACCTTTCCCTCTCCGTCTAGCTCCAGCTTCACTTGGACCTTAGTCTCCTTGGTTTCCCTGACTTTCTCAACATACCTAGACACTGGTTACACCCCTAAGAACTCCTGCATAGAGCGACATACCCACTATGGCAAAATGGAACCCCATCTTATCTAGTTCCTGAAGGTCCTGAATTGAGCCTATTCCACCGGCGTATCCCTTCTCCCCTTGAACAAGGTTGACGTACCTCCCTATTTCAGGATCTATTCCGTTTCGGGTTCCCTCGTTGCAAACGTATGTGAAGATCACACCCCTCACCCCTAGGGAATTTACGTGAGAGATTGCCTCCTCAAAGGACATGGCAGACTCGTTCCAGCCCTTGATTAGAACCTTTCTTTCGCAGTAATCCACAGACACCAGTACCCTGTTCTCGTACCCTGCCACGACCCTCCTGAAAGTGTCAGGTTTAGTAAAGGCAAGGGTGGACATGACAACCTTGGTTGCTCCGGACGAAAGGAATCTCTCCAATCTAGATCTGTCCCTGATACCTCCACCAACGGAGATCTCTGAGAAATCCTTCATAACTCTCTCTATAACCTCCACGTTATCACCCTTTCCCTCCGCTGCGTCCAGGTCCACTAGGTGGACAGAGGTGTAACCCATGTTCCTTAGTTCCTCTGCTATCTTAAGGGGATCACCTAGAACTAGTCCAGTTCCCTCCCTTCCCCTTACCCTCTTCACTGCCATTCCCTTACTGATGTCGATGCTTGGGACCACCTTCATTTTATCACCTTCTCTATGTTAACCACTACAATATCCCTTGCACCGGCCGTCTTGGCCTTGGCTATGACTTCAGGCAACATTTCCTCGTCAGTCACAGTGACAACTTCCCAGGCGTTCGAGTTACTCAACTTAGAGACCGCTGGAGCTAGCATCGCGGGAAGCGAGGAGACCACTGCCTCAAGGTTAACGTCATCCACGTTCATGAAAATCATTTTCTTCCCCCTAGCACTGAGGGCACCTTTCATCATGGTTAGTACTAGGTTTATTCTGTCAGCCTCCTCAGATTTCATCCAGTTCTTGTTTCCGATAACCATTGCATAACTCTCGCTCACTACGTCAATGGGTTTGAGGCCGTGAAGCTTCAGGGTAGTTCCAGTGCTGGTCACGTCAATGATGGCGTCTGCTGCTCCTAGGGACGGCATTATCTCGGCAGCCCCGCTAATCTTCACCAACCTCGCCTCAATTCCCTTTCTCTCCAGGTAAGCTCTGGCTATGTTGTGATACTTTGTGGCTATTCTCACGTTCTTGGGCATATCCCTTGGATCCTCTATGTTCCAGGACATGGGAACGGCTAAAACTAGTCTAGATTTCCCAAAATCCAGCTTAACCAGTTCCTCAACGTCCGCCCCGGACTCCATCACGTAATCTAACCCAGTTATTCCAAGGTCTACCGCTCCGGTCTCCACGATGTTGGGTATATCCTCCGTCCTTATGGTTACCAACTGGACTCCTTCCCAGCTGGTGGGTACCATAAGGGCCCTGTCGTCATTGGCCATTGGCTTGATTCCCACGGAGTTCAGGAACTGGAGGGCCGGACCCTGTAACCTACCTTTGTTTGGTATCGCTATTTTCAAGTACTTCACCCAGTTTATTTAGGAACAAATTACACTGCTCTTTTGTCCCAACTGATACCCTATAAAATCCCTTTACTGGGTTCCTTATGGCTATCCCTTTCCTCATCAAGGGCTCGACCAGCTCCGCTGAATGTTTAAACAAGAGGAAGTTGGTAATTGACCTGTAAGCCTTCACGCCGAGGGAAATTAATCCCTGGTATAATCCTTCCCTGTTCTCCGAGATCTCCTGAGCAATCCTGTGTGCGTAACCTGGATTTTCCAATGCGGTTATGCCAGCTATGAGAGAAGGAAGAGCAACGTCAAAGGGCGTGGATCCCTTCTCGAGGGCCTTTACCACATCCCTGTTAGCTATGAGATAACCCACCCTAAAGGAGGCAAGAGAGAAGGCCTTACTCATGGTCCTCACAATCATGAGGTTCGGATACTTAGACACCAGCCTTGAGGCAGTGTATCCCGAAAACTCGTAATATGCCTCGTCAAGAAGGACTATCCCCTTGGTCGACTCCACCAGTTCCCTCAATCTTTGCTCGTCCCCCATGATCATGGGGGAGCCAGTTGGATTATTGGGGTCGTCTATTGCCACCAATCTAGCGTCTCTGGCCTCAGTAACTAACTTCTCCCAGTCCTCCTTCCACCACTCTCCCTCCTCCCTAAGGGGAACCCTAACCTGGTTCAACCCCCTAAAGGAAGAGTAGACCGAGTACATGCTGTAGCTGGGATAGTTCAACACGACCCTGTCCCCAGGCATGGAGAGATTAAGGAACACTGACCTTATGGCTCCGTCTCCACCAGGTGTTGGAAAGATCTCCCCAGGTTCAACCTTATTATACTCGGCAGCGAGCTCCTTAAACCTCTTGGTTAGATCTGGATGCTGATACCTGTTCCCTTGAATTAAATACTTCTTTACCGCATCTAGGACGAAATCGGGAGGCGGATAGGGGGACTCATTCAGGTGTAGCCTGATCCCATCCTTGATATCCGAGAAATCGTACTCCTTTGCCTCCTTTAACCATGGGTATATAATGTCCTTTACATCGGTTGGTGCAATAAGAATCCCTCGGGAGGAATAGTTTTTAACCTGTTTTAAGCTTTTTCCATCACATGTTTCTCGAGGAGTTAGCTTCAGGAAAGCACCTTCTTGTCTCATATTATTACACCGCTAGCCTTACGGTAACGCTGTCGTTAGCAAGGCTCCTTACACAGAGGGGGGAGGAAGTATGTATAGTGAACGAGGATAGGGTAAAATGGAATATTGCCCCCTTCTCCGTGGAACTGAGGTGCACTCCCAAGTCAGTTAACCTGGTATTCGACGCCATGTCTGAGGCTGAAGTTCCCCCCAATTACCTCCTTGTTACCTCGAGTAGGCATCTCAGACTGCCAGGGGCCAGGGAGTTAAAGGTGACAAGGATAAACGACGGGATCTTCATGGCGGTTGGTGAAGGTAGTAAGTTTCTCTTCAAGGTAACCAACACTGGAGTGGAGGACGTGAACTACGAGAAATCAAGTGTCCTCTCGGTTCTTGAGGATTTCGGCGGGACAGCACTGATGGGTGAGCTTGTGGAGGCAGCCTCACGGAAGCTGAACATGCCCAAGGAACAGGTAAGGGAAGAAATAGCCTTTCTAATCAGGATAGGCAAGTTGAGGGCGAGAAGAAATTTGATTGAAATTGTTAAGCAATCGTTTTATTAATTACTTCACGAGTATTGCTGGCCTGTAGGGCAAAGCGTCTTTGTTTAATTTCTGCTTCACTTCCTGAGTGTAGGCCAAAACCTCAATCTCTAGGTTCAGCTTATACCTCAGAAGTGGCACTCCCTTTCTCGTTACTTCCATTTCATTGACGTTAGAGTAGATTAGTTTCTTCACGGTCTCCGGCATCTCCGTCACGTATTGCATGATCCTCTGAAGTACCCTTGCCTCCTCCTTGCTCTTTGGCGTGTTCTTCTGCATGAAGTCCTTCATTGTCCCTCCACTGTTCAGCACGTCCAGAGCGCTCTTCACGACCTGATTCAGACTCCCGTCGTGAACGTATAATAGGACGGAGGAAGGCTTACCCTTGTACACGTTGAGTATTGCCCTTATGTCCTCTATTAACAGCTTATGATACTCATGTTCCAACTCTATCTGGTCATTGATCTTGCTATTGTCTGGGGTTGGCCAACTCTCTAAGGACAGGAAGGTGTTATGCCCCAGTTGATGCCACATCTCCTCGGTAAGGTGAGGGGCGAAGGGGGCCATTAACTTTGTCCAGGTCTCCACAACCTCCCTGATCACATCCCTATTGTACTCCCTGGACTCCGACCTCACCATTTCTAGGTATTCGTTGATGTAAGATGATAGGTTGAAGAGCAGCTCGTTTATCACCTCCCTGAACCTCATGGACTCCATGAGCGGAGTGACGTCTCTTACTAGCCTGTGTAACTTCGATCTCAGCCACTTCTCAGGAGTTCCATCAATCGTGGAGCCATCCTGCATCTGCATCAGTTCGTAAAACCTCTTCAGGTTGTCTGCGATTGCCCTGGCCCCTGCCTCGGTGAAGTTAGCGTCAGAGCTCATATCAACCAGAGAGGAAAGGGCTATCCTTATCACGTCTGCTCCATACGTTCTTATGGCCTTCCTCAGCGGAACTATGTTCCTCAGGGACTTGCTCATCTTCTTCCCCTCGTAGAGGATGAAGCCGTTTACGGCAACGCCCCTTGGCCAGAGGTTTTCAGGAAATATCCCAGCGTGATTGAATATGAAGAAGCTCAGGTGGTTGGGGATCAGATCAGGACCGCTATGCCTTAGATCAAGCGGATACCAGTAGGTGAAGTGTCTCCTCAACTCTTGTAAGGCATCTACTCCTATCTTGTTTCTCTCCGATATGGCCTTGACGTCGCCTTCTCCCAGCATTATGTAATCCCAGGTCTCCTCAGTGAGTTGAGAGGGATGAAGTCCGAACTCCTTTATCTTGTGGGAGAGGGTATAGTAAGCCATGTAGATAGTGGAATCGGATAGGCTCTCGATGATCCATTTCTTGTCCCAGGGGAGAGGGGTACCTAGTCCCCTTGTCCTTGCACAGGCTCTCTTTTGCAACCAATCGAGGGCGTATTCGAAGTCCTTCCTGGTCTCCTCGGGGATTACCCTCATGCTGTCCAAGAGCTTTTTAGCCTTAGCCTTCCACTCGGGGTTGCCGTAATCCAAGAACCACTGGTCCTGAAGAATCTTAACAACCACTTCGTTACCGCACCTGCAGTACACGGGCTTGTTCATTATCTCCAGCATCTTCGTGCCAGCCTTCCTCTGAATCAAGATATCCGTGACCATCTTCCTGGCCTCAGGTACCTGTTTTCCCGCTACCACTGAAAGCTCAGCCCTGAGCTCGTCTTTCACTAACCTGAGTATGTCGCTCCTCATAAGCCCCTTGTTAAACTCCAACCTGTACAGCTGTTCAGTGAGCTTCTTGAGATCAGCGTCGTTCTTGGGATGGGACGACTCAACTAGATCCTTTGCTGGAGCATCTCCCTGTCCCTCAACTGCGACCACGGGTATGGGTTCTATGCCAACCTTGGCCTTCTTCAGGTAGAAGTAGTCAAAGGGAGCATGTGCTGGAACACTCATAACGACGCCCGTGGCAGTTGTGGGGTCCACGAAATCTGCAGGAAGGATTGGAATCTCCTTCCCCGTAATGGGGTTTATCGCCACGATCTTCAGAAGGTCCGATCCGCTGACCTTTTCGAGCACCTTCACGTCAGTCTGGAACTTCAACTTCTCGGCGGCCTTCTCCGAGACTATTACCTTCTTACCCCAAATCTCCGCAACCGTGTACGTTGCCTTAGGGTTTACCCAAACTGCTACTGCCCCAAAAATGGTTTCAGGCCTTAGGGTCGCAGCGGCAAGTGCTCCCATCTTACTCTCGAAGAATATCACAACGTACTCTCCAATCTCAGGTTCCATGTCTCCCTTGGTATCATGCATTCCAACGGGGAGGTTGTGAACGGGACACCAACCCACGGGATGGGTATCCTTTACCACGTAACCTTTCTTCTGTAGCTTGGAGAATTGCCACACTATGAAAGCTGAGAATTGTGGGTCTATTGTGGTGAACTCCCTCCTCCAATCTATGGATAAACCTATTTCCCTCATGGCTGCCTTGATATCTTCCTTAAAGTAATTCGCCATGAAGAGCGGGTCGGACAACTTGGGTATAACGTCAGCTGGTATCTCGTAAATGTTCTGAAATATGTCGAGTAGGTCCTTATCACCCTTCGCCACGTCATCTGCCATGGTTATGATCGGGGTACCAGTAAAGTGAAAGCCCATTGGGAAGAGGACGTTATATCCCTTCATCCTCATGAATCTAGCGTAAACGTCACCCGTTACGTATGTTCTACCGTGTCCCAGGTGAAATGGAGAGTTAGGATAGGGAAACGCGACAGTGGTGAAGAACTTCTTCTGATCCTTGGGATCAGCCTCAAATATCCTGTTCTTGCTCCACTCCTCTTGCCATTTCTTTGAGATTTCATTCAATAAATCTGTGAATTCGTGCGATGGAATCGTAATCACCAAAACCTATTTAAGAACAACTTTTTTAAGTTTATTAAATGTTCACAAGGACTGGAGATAAGGGAGAGACTTCTGTACCCAAGGGTAGAATCGGGAAGGATTCTCCACTAGTTAATTTCCTTGGAGATGTTGATGAGGCTAACTCCTTCATTGGGTTAGCAATTTCACGCCTTCCTTGGGATGACATGAGGGCTGATCTGGAGAAAGTTCAGCTTGACCTGTTTGCCCTGGGAGAGGACTGGAGCACCGGTTCTGAGAAAATCACCATGGAGAAAGTGAAATGGCTTGAGGAGAGAACCGTAGCATATAGAAAGGAGAGCGGTCCAGTGAAGCTTTTCGTGGTTCCTGGGGGATCGGAGGAAGCGTCATCACTTCACGTGGCTAGGGCCGTAGTGAGAAGGCTTGAGAGAAACGCCGTAAAGTACTCGAAGGAGCTCGAGATCGCGAACAAGACCACCATCGTGTATCTCAACAGGTTATCCTCGATGCTTTTCGCTATGGCCATTGTGGCAAACCTCAGAAAGGGCGTAAGGGAGAGATACTACGATATTGGAAAGTATTTCTAGTCATGAGCTAACTGGTCTAAGTCCCGCAGAGATGAGAAGTTCGCAGTTCTTACAGTATTCTCTTCCGAAGCTCGTTGGTTCACCGCACATCTTACATGTGGGAAGGGTGGTAAGTTTGCTCTCCCTTCTTACCTCTTCTCCAATTCTGTCGAAGTTCTCCACCAACCTGAGGAGGAAACCCGGTGATTTCTCCTCCAAGGCGTACATGAGGTCCCTCACCTTAGCTCTCATGGTAGGTCTCGCCGAGATGTAAGGGCACTCCACTTCCTGAAACTTAAAACCCTTCAAGAACGCGTACATCGTGGTCTCCCATTCGTATATTTTCCTGAGGGGTTTTACCCTCATGACAAATTTATCGCTTAACTTGAGGGGGCTTTCCCCAACCCTCATTAGTTTCCTAACATCTCCGCGAAGTAGGTTAATGATAATAGTCTGGGCCTCGTCATCTAGGTTGTGGCCTGTAGCCACAAGGTCGGCCTTCACATCCCTCCCAGCCTGATTTATTAATTTCCTCCTAAACCCGCCACAGAACGTGCAGGCAGCTATGTTCAACCCCCTAGCCCTTGAGGAGCTAACCATCTCATCAAGGGAGTAGCCAACCGAGGTCTTGAATGAGGTTGATATTAACTCTATTCCTAGGTCCCTCAAGTAATGATAAAGTTCCTTGACCTGATCCTCCCTGTTATACCCCTGGATGCCCTCAACTATGTTGAAGGCTATTAACTTACTTGGGTCCATCACCTTCGATAGCGTATCAGCCAGCACAAGGCTGTCCTTTCCACCTGAGACAGCTATGAGAACCCTTGAGACCGAGGTTACTCCCAGTTTCTTTGCTTCCCTCGCTACTCTCTCCTGCACATCAGACAGGAAACAATCCCTGCAAAGCCTTTTCCCCGTGTGGGGCTGGAATACCTCTGCCTCCCTTACTCCACAGTTATCGCATTTCATTTACCACGTCTCCCTTCCACAAGCCTTTTACCACTGGCAACCTCGTCTATACTGTGAATTGCACAGCCCTCCTCCTCTAGAATGTTTTGAACCTCCTTAAAGTCCACATCCTCGCCCTCGACCACTACCATAAGCCCCATGGTTTCAACGTCCATGTCCGAAACGCTTATGTTAACTCCATCTACTCCCTCCAAGTTGTCCAGTCTCTCGGCCAAATCCACAATGGACGAACCCCTTATGGGTTTGAGGACATCTAGGACAATTCTTCTTATAGTCAAATTACATCAATACCTCACTTTATTGCTCTCCCCGTTAAATTTCTGACTATTTCAATGTTACCGATAAACAGGGTTTAAAAGTCTTCATTACTAAATGAACGTGAAGAGTTTATTAACCCCCCGGGTAGAGTTGGTTAAGTTTAAATATAATAACGTATAGGGGGTATATAAATGGGGGGTCAAAACATGATGGGGGTTGAATTAAGGGGTACACCAAGAGTTGTGGGCAAGGAAGTCTTTGGTAACCTTTATGACTGCGACACTGAGATACTCAAGGATTCTGAGAAGCTAAAGCAGATAGCGGTGCAAGCAACAAAGGAGGGCAACATGACTTTGCTGGACGTGAGGGCTTGGAAGATAGGGGAGGGCGTTAGCGTTGTCGCCATAGTCCTCGAGAGCCACGTCACCATACATACTTGGCCTGAGCATAATTTCGCGACTGTTGACGTTTACTCCTGTGGTAGCCACACCGATCCAAGAAAGGCCTTCAATTACATTGTGACAGAACTTAAAGCCAAAAGGTTCAATGTTAATGAGGCTGATAGGTCATCGGAGTTTTAATAGTAGGAGGAGGTATAGCTGGACTCCTATTGGCCCACAGGTTAAGGGATAGGGATCCGAAAGTTTTTGATAGGAGAAGAAGCCCCGGAAAGCAGTGCACTGGAATAGTGAGCAGGAACACCTTCGAGAAGCTTTCTGTCTCCAAGGAATTTCTAGATAGGGAATTCAAGGAGATAAGGGTAGTTTACAACTCAGTGGAGATATATATAAGGGGAGATTTCGTCAGGCTTGGAAGGGAGAGGCTCGAGAGATGGCTGGACTCCGACCTTGGAGTGATAAGACCAGTTGACGCTGTGATAAAGGGAATGGATGAAGTTGTGGTAGGGAGTTCCGTGTACCGTGGAAAGGTATATGATGCGTCAGGATGGAAGGGAAAGGCAAATTGGGTTAAGGCCATAGAGTATGTAATGGAGCCAATCAACCAGGAGGAGATAGTAGTTACCCTGGATCCCAGGAATCCCGCAGGTTTCGGGTGGATAGTCCCTCTCCCCGATAGAACACTGGTGGGGGCACTATCTAGATCCGATCCCAGGCCCTTTGTCCCTAAGCTTCAGAGAAGGGTTCTAAGCGTGCATGGGGGTGCAATTCCCAGGGTTAAACCTACGCCCACACCCATACCTGCAATAGGGGATAGAACTGGCCTCATCAAAACCTTCACTGGAGGAGGAATCTTCGGAATAGCCGAGTTGCTGGAGGATTTCTCGAACTTTAATAGACTGAGAAAGGAGATAAGTAGGCAATACACAATTACTTCCCTTCTTGAGAAGACCTGGAGATTGGGGCTAACCTCCCTGAGGTTCATGAACGGGAAAACCCTGAGTGTGAACCAGGAATTTGACTTTCATTCCTTCCTCTTCTCTCTTCGAAAGTTATAGCATCCCTCTCCCCTAACTATAATACCCTGTCTTATCAACTCCGCTATAACCCTTTCGGGTTCCCTTATTCCTAGACCCTTTAGGTCCCTTACTGCAACTATTTCCCCCACAGAGAGGTTGGTCTGGAAGTACTTCTTAGCAATCTCCAGTTCCCTAGAATCCGACATGCCGTAGTTTTATTTTCCGCACTAGGGATTTAACTTTAACTTGAACCCTTTCCTGAAGCTCGTAAGAATACACAACGTGATAGGCGCGGGACTAGGTGCCTTTACAGGTTACGTAGCTTCCTCCATGTGGAAGATAGACCCCACGGAGCTCATCCTTGCAGTTCTAGTGGTCGCATTGGTTGATGCTGGAGGTAATGCAATTAACGACGTTTATGACGTGGAGATAGACAGGATTAACAAGCCCGACAGGCCTATCCCCTCGGGGGCCGTATCGTTAAGGACTGCGACCTCCCTCTCTTACGGTTTAATGGGGGTGGGCGTAATCCTTTCTGCGTTACAGGGATACCTCCAATTTCTAGTTGCACTGCTCACCAGTGTGGCTCTGATTTTCTACGCTAGGGACTTGAAAAGGACTGGGATATACGGTAACCTGGTAGTTGCAACGGCAACGGCGCTCTCCTTGTTTTATGGAGGTCTATCCTATCACGAAGGAGACTGGCTTCAAAGAATCTGGATTCCTGTGCTTTACACCTTCCTTCTCACCCTGTCCAGGGAGATAGTTAAGGGTATTGAGGACTATCGAGGGGATCTGGCCAACCACGTTAATACTCTCGCCACGACCAGGGGGATAGCGAGTGCGTGGAGAGTAGCTAGGGTGGCCTTAATAATAACAGAGGTGACATCCCCTCTACCCCTGTTTCTAGGGTATAACATTCTCTACGGCATAGTCCTTGTGCCGTTCCTCTATATTACAACAAAGGCGGTTCTAGCGGAGACCTCGGAAGAAGGAGCGTCCAAGGCGAGATCCCTTCTCAAGGGATCAGCCTTCCTAGGAATGGTGGCCTTTGCACTAGGCAGTCTCCCTTTTCAATTCCTTTTCCACTATCTTCCTTAAACCTGCCCTCATACCTACGCTCCTAATATAGATCAGACCCTTTTTTGCAGGTATCTGGATAACACATTCTGTCTCTCCTCCTCTAGACAAGTCATTAAGGGTCCTGAAGCCCACAGTTACTCCATTAAGCATAACGATCAAGGTCAACCTCTCAATATCGACGTCGCCCTTATTTACTATTCTGATTTGAAGGTTATTACCAGACAGCTCTGGAATCAAATCGAAATCGAGGCGAGGAGTCTGAGACGCGTAAGAGTAATGAAGCAGAATCTGGGTAACGGTCCTTTGCCCTTCGTTGGAGTTGAGAATCCTCACGAAGTCGCCCTCGGCATCTATCTCCTCGCATTCATGCCCAAGTTCCAACATATCCTCCTGGCTTTTGCCGTTGGATATCTTGACCTTTCCCCTTGAATTGCTCCTGACCACTAGGTAGCTCCTCCCCATGGACTTCAGCTCCATTGCCTCACCCGGTTTGAGCTGAAGCAGACCAGCCCTCAGGGAATACCTAGTGAAGAACCCGTCAGATCTCACTATCATGGTCGCATTTGCAAGCCTTATGGTGAGGGGACGAGCACTGTTGTAGTTCACGGTAAGCTCGTTCTTCCCCTTTGCCAGGAGATGTGTTACGTCAAAAATGTGAAAGTGCAACTCTTTCCTTTCATCCGTGACGTAACTTAGGTTAGGTTTGAATTCCTTCGTGAGCGAAAAGTTGTTTAGCCACAGCCTCCATTTAACGTAGTCTGGAGGGGACTCCGTTATCACTAGAAGGTATCCCTTGACAGGTTTATCCTCCGCATAGAAGGAGAAGGAGTAATCCTTGAGAGTGTTGCCCAGGGTGGCAGACTTAGTTGAGCTCTGGTAGTCCAGGTAACCGGTGACCTCTCCCTCGTCAAAAGGCGCAAAGTTCACTGACATACGTTATAATGGGGAACACCCAAAATAAAGCAAATGCTGAAGTTGCTAAAATCAGTGATATCCAAGTCAGACGTAGTCATGGAGGTTCTAGACTCGAGGGAGCCTGAGCTGACTAGGTCTAGGAGGATCGAGGAGATGATCCTTCGGTCGGGTAAGGAACTTCTCCTCGTCATCAATAAGGCCGACCTCGTTCCCCTGGAGATTCTCAAGGGGTGGAAGGAATACTTTGAGGATAGGGGTCTTCGCTCTGTGTTCGTATCCTCAAGGGAACACCAAGGGACCAAAATTCTAAGGAACTCAGTTAAGGAACTCCTCGGAGGTAGGGAGGGCGTAGTTGGCGTTGTGGGCTATCCCAAGACAGGGAAGTCATCCGTAATAAATGCACTCAAGGGTAGGCACGCCACCTCAACTTCCTCTGTCCCCATGTCTACTGGATTCACGAAATCCCTTCAGCTCGTGAGAATAGACTCAAGGATATACGCCATAGATTCCCCTGGCGTTATACCTCCAGATGGGGATCCCTTCGAGAGGGCTCTGCGCGGGAGCAGGCCTGAGGATCTGGAAGATCCCGTGAAGGTGGCAATTAAACTAATTGAGAGGATCACTAGATTTAACCCCGATTCCCTAACCCTTGCCTACAAGATAGAGTTCTCATCTCCCCTAGATTTCCTGGAGAAGCTAGCCCTAAAGAGGGGCTGGATATACAAGACGGATAGGGAACCCAACATAGATCAGGCTTCAGTTCAACTTATAAGGGACTACCATGAGGGTAAGATAACTTACTATACTAAACCTCCGGGTTTAAAACATGATAAAACTAGTGATATTTGATGCCGATAAAACCCTCTGGGATCACTACAATATCTCAGAGTTTGAGGAACCTTTTCATTTACCAGAGAGAGATATCCTAAGGGATAGCGAAGGAAGAACGCTCAAGCTTTTCCCCAATGTTAGGAAAACACTGGAAGAGTTGAAAAGAAAAGACGTTAAGATTGCTATGGCCACTTGGAACTTCCCCCATAAAACGGAAAAGGTATTGAAAGCTCTAGAACTCGACAGCTATTTCGACGTCGTAGTCTCCAGGGATTTTCCGTTCAAGTTCATAATGATCGCGGAAATCCTCAGGAAGTTTGCTGAGAGCGGTATTCGATTTAGACCCGAGGAGATTCTCTTTGTCGATGATAGGAGGGCACATTTCGGTAATGTGTGGCTTTACCTAGGGAGAATTCAATGCCTCGAAATGTGGAAAGACATAAACGATCACCTCGAGATAATCTCAAAATTGGAAAATAGTCAGACATGAGCAATTGTTAAGAAAACAATATCTAATCTTGTTAAAGTTAATACATCATAATAAAGTTTAAAAACCTTGATTCTTTCCTATATGGTCGTGATAAGGATGATCGGTGGTTATACCCTCCAAGTCTAAAAACTTTCTCAAGAGTTTCTTGCCTTTCTCGTCGTTATTTAGATCTAAGTATGAAGGTGATTTTGTATGCCCTCAGGTGCTAGATTAGTAGTTGATTCTCTCAAAAGAGAGGGAGTCAAGGTAATTTTCGGAATACCTGGTCTAACCAATATGCCAATATATGACGCCTTTCTCGAGGACCTTCAGAATGGGGAGCTCAGGCACGTGTTAATGAGACACGAACAAGCTGCAGTTCACGCTGCGGACGGATTTGCTAGGGCCTCAGGAAGACCTGGAGTGTGCACAGCAACTTCAGGCCCTGGTGCCACAAATCTAGTAACGGGAATGGTTACAGCGTACTGGGATAGCTCTCCAGTAGTGGCTCTCACAGGTCAGGTGGTTAGACCAGTTATTGGAAAGATGGCCTTCCAGGAGGCAGACACTCCTGGGATTTTTGCCAACGCCGCCAAGTATGTGGTACAACTCAAGAATATCTACGAAATACCCATCTGGATCAAGAACGCCTTTTACATAGCTTCTACGGGAAGACCAGGTCCGGTAGTAGTAGATATTCCTAGGGACATTCAACTGGAAAAGATTGAGGACGTAAAGTGGCCAGAGAGGCCAGAGGTCAAGGGTTATAGACCTTTCAGAACAATAATAGATCCAGTAAAGATTAAAAGGGCAGCGGAGATTTTAGTGGAGGCCGAGAAGCCAATTATCCTAGCTGGAACTGGGGCAGTGTGGTCCAACGCTACTCCCGAGATCCTAGAACTTTCTGAGCTCTTGGCCATTCCCATGGTTTCAACACTACCAGGTAAGTCTGCAATTCCTCACGATCATCCTCTGTTCCTGGGGGCTATGGGATACTATGGAAGGGCAGAGGCCTCCATGGCTGCCCTCGAGTCCGATGCCATGCTAGTGGTGGGAGCTAGGTTAAGCGATAGAACGTTTACCTCTTACGATGAGATGATTGAGACAAGGAAGAAGTTCATCATGATTAACATAGATCCTACGGACTCGGAGAGAGCCTTCAAGATAGACGTTCCCATGTATGGGGACGCCAAGGTCCTCTTGAGGGAAATAATCAAGGCTGTGAGGGAATTGGGAAGAAAGAGGGACAACTCCGCATGGGTTAAGAGAGTCAAGGAATTGAGGGACTACTACGCCCAGTTCTACTATCACGAGGAGGACGGAAAGCTAAAACCCTGGAAGATCCTTAAGACCATAAGGAACTCAATTCCTAGGGATTCCATAGTGACCACGGGTGTGGGACAGCATCAGATGTGGTCAGAGGTTTTCTGGGAGGTCCTAGAGCCCAGGACCTTCCTTTCGTCCACAGGAATGGGGACGATGGGCTTTGGACTACCAGCAGCCATGGGTGCCAAGATGGCTAGGCCTGATAAGGTAGTCGTGGACCTTGACGGAGATGGATCCTTCCTCATGACTGCCAATAACCTCGCCACTGCTGTCGATGAACATATCCCCATCATATCAGTGATATTCGATAACAGAACCTTAGGCCTAGTCAGGCAGGTTCAAGATCTCTTCCAGAGCAGGAGGGTAGTGGGAGTGGATTACGGACCTTCCCCCGATTTCGTGAAGTTCGCTGAGGCCTTTGGAGCCCTAGGATTTAATGCCACAAGCTATGATGAAATAGAGAGATCCATTAAGACGGCCATAAAGGAGAATATCCCCGCGGTGATTAGGGTTCCAATAGATAAGGAAGAGTTGGCTTTGCCTACCCTACCTCCAGGAGGAAAACTTAAACAGGTGATAGTGCGTGACCCAAGGAAGGCTACTTAGGGTAACGGGTTATTATAGGGACCCAGGATTCCTTGAGAGAGTGATGGGGACCCTCAGGAAGCTATGGGTAGACGTGGAATGGATAAATGCTAGGAGGGTTAATGAGGAGGGGCTATACGAGATCTACATGGAGGTAAAGGAAGGAAAGAACACTAACCTTGCGATTCTGAACCTCAGCAAGATGGTAGACGTGGAGAAAGTTGAGGTTCTTGAGGAGGGAAAGGTTGTTTCATACTCCTTTAACAACAAGGGTGAAATCAGTGATAATCCCGATGAGGAAAAGATGATAGTTTATGTACCAGTTTACTCTAAGATTACAGGCTATAGTTGGGGTGAGTCATATAGCAAAGATCTACACGGATAAGGATACAACTCTAGATCCCATGAAGGGAAAGAAGATAGCCGTACTTGGTTACGGTAGTCAAGGTAGGGCCTGGGCTCTGAACCTCAGGGACTCCGGCCTTCAGGTAACTGTGGGTCTAGAAAGGGAAGGTAAAAGCTGGGAACAGGCTAAGGCTGATGGCTTTACGCCTAAGAAAACTGAGGATGCGGTCAAGGACGCTGACGTTGTCATATTCCTGGTTCCAGACATGGCCCAAAGGCTGGTTTACAGGGAAAGGGTTCAGCCCTACCTGAGGGAGGGGATGGACCTAGTTTTCGCCCACGGCTTCAATATCCACTATAGACTGATAGAGCCTCCCAGCAACGTTGACGTATACATGGTTGCACCAAAGGGGCCTGGTCCCATAGTGAGGGATTTCTACGTCAAGGGTGGTGGAGTGCCAGTTCTGGTTGCAGTTCACCAAAACCACTCAGGCAAGGCACTGGAGAAGGCATTGGCCATAGCCAAGGCCTTGGGAGGAACTAGGGCAGGAGCCATAGAGACCACTTTCAAGGAAGAGACGGAAACGGACCTAATTGGAGAGCAGACAATCTTAGTGGGAGGAGTAATGGAACTCATGAAGGCGGCCTTCGAAACGTTAGTGGAAATGGGCTATCAGCCGGAGGTTGCCTACTTCGAGACCATCAACGAACTCAAGATGATTGTTGACCTGATATATGACAAGGGCTTCATGGGAATGCTCAGGGCAGTTTCGGACACAGCGAAGTACGGCGGATTTACAGTGGGTAAACAGGTGATAAATGAGGAGACTAGGAGGAGACTTAGGGAGGCAGCTGAAAAGGTAAGGTCAGGAAAGTTCGCAGAGGAGTGGATTGAGGAGTACGGAAGAGGAAGTCCCACCCTGAGTAAAGGCCTTGAGGAAATGGATAAGAGCCTTGAGGAGCAAACCGGTAGAAGGCTCAAGGAGATCATAGAGAGAGGAAGGCCTAAATCCTAAGATTTCTTTTTATAATCTGTGAACCAAAGGAAAGCTCGAGGTTCTAACGTAGAGAGATATATTCTATCCCTTCTGAGGGACAGGGGCTTCGCAGTTATAAGATCACCAGCAAGTGGAAGTAAGAGGAAGGATCCCGCCCCGGATATCGTGGCCTTGAAGATGGGGGTCATACTCCTGATTGAGGTAAAGAGCAGGAAAAGGGAGGGACATGTATACATTACAAGGGAACAAGCTGATGGGATTATGGAGTTCTCAAGAAGAAGTGGTGGAGAACTATTCCTTGCCGTGAAAAATCCTAAGATGCTCAAGTTTATCAGGTTTCAGGACCTCAAGAGGACTGACGGAGGTAACTACGTCGCAACTCAGGAGGTTATAGAAAAGGGAATAGATATAGATGGGCTTAGCAGATATGTGGAGTCCAAGTTCAGTAAAACACTTGATACTTTCCTTTAGGACTCCTTATCCTGTAGCTTTACTCTGATCCTTATACCGTGCTTCTTCTCCAGTTTTCTCAGCTTCGTGTTAATCTTTCTATTGAAGCTGGAGATGCCCTCCCTGGGAATCTCCACCACGTACTCTCCATTCTCCTTCTTGACTTTCGCGTCTGGAATGACCCCTGATATTGCCCTTGTTATTCTGTTCTCCAAGGTGTTAAGGTTAAGCCTACCCACTGGAACTATCATGGTTTGCTCGCCGAACACGTAAATCTCATACTCCACCCTGTCATTCAGGAAGTCCTTTATTTGAACCACAGGTCTAGCTAGGTCAGCCTCTCTCAAACCCTCTGGGACCTTCACTGTCATCTCTAGGCTATACACCTTCTCTACGGTTCCCTTATTTATGAAGAGGACGGTGTCCAGGATCCCTGGGACAGTTCCTAGGTCAACCCTGTTCAAAAACCTGTGAATTGCATCTATTGCCGTGGTAGCGTGGACAACTCCTATCATGCCTATTCCGGCTAGCCTAAGGTCAATGTAAAGCCTGAAGTCCTCGTCATTTCTCATTTCGTCGTAGACAGTGTAATCTGGCCTACTCAGTAGGAGTATGTCGTGGAGTTCACCAATCTCGGCGTAATTCTTGGAGTATTGGGTTATGTCCGAGGGAAGGTGCATGTCCCTAGGGGACTCTATGGTCTTAACTATCTTGCCCATTTTCATGTAATACTCGGCAAGGGCCTGCGCGAAGGTAGTCTTACCCATTCCAGGGGAACCCGCGATGAGTATTCCCTCTGCCCTCTCCTCCAGCCTTTTCACCAGTTCAGGGTTCAGGGCGTAGTCCTCCAGCTTCTTCCTTGCTACAGGTCTTGTAGCTGTGAGTTCCCAACCGTCGGACAGGGGAGGTCTCGTTATAACTATCCTGTAAGTGCTCAATTGAACTATTGTTGAGCCCTTCCTCTCGATCTCTATGAACGAGCCCTTGGTCCATCTTATGGAGTTGAGTATTTCGGACACAATCTTCTTTATTTCTCCTCCTGTAACGGGTGTGTCCCTGATAATCCTGAATTCCCAGTCCCCAGGTTTCCCCTTTTTAGCCTTAGGTACAGCGTCCTCCTTAAGGTGAACACTCATGGTAGACTCGTCAAAGAAGGTCTCTATGGTTAGGGGCTCAGGCAGGGGATCTAGGAAAGTGACTCCAATTCCCAGAAGGTCTGCCATTTTCTTGGTCAGTTCGTCCGCTGTTAGTAGGTTACATCCCCTCTCTAAGCAATAGTTTCTAAGCTCCTGTTCCGTATCCCCATTCTCCTTTCCCACCAACTCCACAGCGAAGAGATACCTCTCGGATAACTCCTTTAGTTTCTCGATTTCCTCTAGGGCTATATCACTGGTGACTAATCCCTGCTTGGACTCTTGCTCCAACTGTCTAAGAAGGGCCCTATGAATTAGAAACGTTCCGTTAATCAGGTTCTTCTCTATGTACCTCGTGACGCCCTGGAGCAGAGAGCTCTTGTCAACCAAAAACTCATTCGGCAAAAGATTATTCCCCGTTTAATCCTAGTTTTGAGTAGTAAAATAAAACGCTATCTCTTCACCATCCTGAGGAAGTACTCATGGATGGATGTCGTTCCTGATAGTTCTGGATGGAAAGTAGTGGTAAGGATTTGATCCTCTTGCGCCATAACTATTACGTCGTTGAGAGTGGCAAGTGCTCTAGCCTTTCCCCACACCTTAGAGATCGCAGGGGCTCTTATGAACACGAACCTCTCCTTTCCACCCTCGATTTCCTCTAGGTCTACCGTGGCCTCAAAACTCTCCCTCTGCCTGCCGTAATAGTTTCTGATCACCGAGGCATCCATAACTCCTATCAGAGGCTGACTCTTTTTGCCCACCTTGGCGTCCGTAACCTCCTTGGACAGCATTATGGCACCAGCGCAGGTTCCAAGTACAGGAATACCTTGACTGATCTTCTCCTTCAGAGGGTCTAGAAGGCCTAGCCTAAGGGCTACTTGACCAATTGTAGTGCTCTCTCCCCCAGGTATGATTATTCCATCCACGTCGAGGTCCTTGGCTCTCTTCACTGGAATAACTTCTCCCTTTCCTATCTTGTCGAACACCCTCTTCACGGAGAGGGCATGTTCCTCAAAGCTTCCCTGATACGCAACAACTCCTATCTTCATGCTCCTCTCACCTGCATTAGCTCCTCAGGTTTCAAGGTCTTTATGTCAATACCCATCATGGCCTTATGCTCACTTATCATTTTCTGTGCCTCCAGAACTATTTCTGGGTCCTCCCAGCCTGCAGTTGCCAGGACAATAGCCTTAGCTCTCTCCAGTGGATCCTCGCTCTTGAAAATTCCTGAGCCCACAAAGATACCATCTGTGCCCAACCACATCATGAGAGCAGCGTCTGCTGGGGTAGCTATTCCACCAGCTGCAAAGTTCACCACAGGTAACCTGGCATATTTCACGGTAAGTTCCACAAGTTCGTAGGGAACCTGTAACTCTCTGGACTTCTTCACCCTATCCTCCTCTGCCATGCTCAGTAGTGCCCTGAGTTCCTGGTTAACTATCTTTATGTGCTTCACGGCTTCGCTCACGTTTCCCGTACCAGGTTCACCCTTTGTTCTTATCATGGAGGCTCCCTCAGAGATCCTCCTGAGTCCCTCCCCTAGATTTCTCGCTCCGTTAACGAAGGGAATCTTGAACTCCCACTTGTTAATGTGATGCTCCTCATCTGCTGGGGTAAGAACCTCACTCTCATCAATCATGTCCACACCCAAGGCCTCCAGAACCTTTGCTTCATAATAGTGCCCGATTCTCACCTTTGCCATGACTGGGATCGTAATCGAGTTCATGACTTCCTCGATGATTTTAGGGTCTGCCATTCTAGCCACTCCTCCAGCTTTCCTTACATCGTAGGGGAGCTTGTCTAGAACCATCACTGACACCGCGCCAGCTTCCTCTGCTATCCCTGCCTGTTCCACGCTGGTCACATCCATTACTACGCCGCCCTTCTGGAAGATGGGGAAGGCATGCTTAACCCTTGTGGTTCCCTGAACCTGACCAGTGAGGGAAACGAGCTCGGGAACGTATGACATTAACCCAGAGTCCTTCACTGTGTCCCTCAGTTCAGCTAACTTATAGAAGAACCTTTCCACTTCATCAAATGAGAGCTCGTATAGCCTCATAAACAAATAGAGGGTAAGTGAGGTTAAAAACTTAGATTTCTGATCCTTCTTAGAAGAGCCTAGCCCTGGACTTTCTCTCGTTCTCAGCCCTTATCTTGATCAGACCAAAGTGAACAGCGCAGTTTACACAGTAGCACTTCGTGACAGGGTATCTGGTTATTATGGCACCCTTCTTCTCCAGTTCGTTGGCTAAGGAAGCATCAACGGGGCTGTAAGTCCTTGTTACGCATACGGCCTTGTCCTCTGGGACCCTGGCGCCACAGTTATCGCACATCACGTATCCTACGTGACCTTTATCTCCTTTCCTTCTGCCTCTGTTCTCCCTCTTCTTGGGCAATACTTTAGCACCTCTCCTTCTTTCACCATGACCTCTAATAAGTTTTTGCTATTCGAAGGATGTTGGTTGAAGGTTTTCCACATACGACGCAGTTACCGCTAGGTTCAGGTTTCAAGGGAGTACCCAAAACCCTAGCCTGGACCTGTTCCTCGATCTTAAGTCCGCATGAGTCCTGTCCGCACCATGGAACCTCAGCTATGCCTCCCCTGTTCTCCAGGAACTTTTTAGCCTCATCCAAGCTCTGGAACCTCTTAACCCTCTCCTTGAACTGTTCCCATGCCCTCTTCCTAAGGTCGGCGGAGATTTGATCCTCAAGGTTCCTGAATTCCTTTACCAGTTCCTCCCTCTTCACGCTTTTGCCCTCTAGCGTATCCCTCCTCTTAAGGAAGGCAGTGCCAGAGTTTAGCTCCCTAGGTCCTATCTCTATTCTGATTGGAACGCCCTTTAACTCCCAGATATAATACTTCTCTCCAGGAGTCTTATCCTCAGAGGCGTCAAGGGCCACGCGGATTCCGCTGTTCTTGAGAACGGACTCCACTTCCATGGCATACTTGTTGATTTTCTCGGTGTCCTCTTCACTCTTTCCAGGTATCGGTATGATGACACCCTCAATGGGAGCTACCACAGGTGGTAGTATGGGGCCGTGATCATCACCGTTTATGGAGATCACAGTTGCTATTACCCTGTCAGATATCCCGTAACTTGTCTGATGTGGATGAACGTGAGAACCATCGGCCCTCTGGACCTTGTAGTCCATTGCCTTGGTGAAGTGCTGGCCCAGATGATGCGCCGTCCCTATCTGTAGAGCTCTTCCATCGGGCATTATGGTGTCGAGAGCTATGGTGTACTCTGCCCCAGCGAACTTATCCCATTCCGGTCTCCTAGAGATGAGGTATGGAATTCCCAGAATATCAAAGAACTTACTGTAAATCTCTACTGCCTCATCCACTTGCCTGGCCGCATCCTCAAAGGTCTCGTGAACAGTATGGGCTTCCTTAAACGTGGAGAGCTCCCTAACCCTGATCATGGGTCTTGTGGCCTTGGTCTCATACCTAAACACGCTAACGATCTGGTAGAACTTTCTTGGTAATTGCGAGTAACCCTTTATCCAGAGGGATTCCATCAGGGTAATCGCAACCTCTGACGTTGGTCTGAGGGCAAACCTTTCCTCGAGTTCGTCCTCCCCTCCGTGAGTGACCCAGAAAACTTCCTTCTCGAAGCCCTTAATGTGTTCTGCCTCCTTCTTGAGGAGCGTCTCAGGAATAAGAAGTGGAAAGAGCACCTCCTCATGACCTGTTTCGTCAAGTAATTTCCTAATGAGGGTGGTCACGTTCTGCCTTATCTTGAAGCCGTAGGGCATCCATACGCCAGATCCCTTAACGGGGTATCTTCCATAGTCGTATATTTCAGCCTGAGAGATAACCCAATCAAACCATTCGCTAAAATTAGAGGACCACTTCTCCCTTGATATCTTCATGGGAGGAATCCAAAAAACTTGACCTAAAAAGTTTGGGGTTTTAGAACTTACCGAACAACATTAACACAGCGAACAGGATACCGTATACCGCTATTCCTTCCCCTATGGCCACGAAGATAAGCACTGTACCGAACATGTCCCTTCTCTCTGTTAGCACACCGATTCCAGCCGCAGCTGCCATACCCACAGCCATACCTGCACCAATTGCCGCTAGTCCCACAGCGAGACCTGCACCAATGTTTATTCCTGAAAAACCTGTTGATGTATCAGCGGGAGACTGGGCAAAGGCCACAGCTGACCCCATAAGTAGAGGTAGAAGGAGTATTACATATTTCATTCTCTTTGAATATTCCATGTTAAATCCACCACTGTTTACTTTGGCAGTTCCTTTAAAGCCTTTCTCCTTATTTCCTCCATGGCCTTGCGTTTTGATTCTAGAATCGAGGAATACTCCTTGTTAAGTTGATCCTGAATCTCCTTCATTTTTTGGTCGAGCCTCTTGTTTAGATTTGAAATGAAGGGGTTAGCGTCCATCTCCTCTCCTCCTCTGTAAGATCCTTCTGGTGACTTTAAGCCTTACGAACTCTTCCCTGCTCCTGTCGTTCAGAATTGATCTAATGTACTTCACGGAGTTATTGTAGAAGGGAAGGATTGAGGTATCTATGGCGTTAATCAGACGTTGTGTTCTTCTAAGCTCTGCAACGAGGGACCTAATGGTAGACTCAAGCTCAACAAGCTTGATTACCTTAACCATAGTCTCCCTCATCCTGTCATAGGCCTCAGAAAGATAGGGAGATGTTTCAACTTCACTGAAGGGCTTTGGAGGGATACTGGCTTCACTTAGCTCAGTGATAGGGATCTTGACCCCGAAGATGACCTTGGTGGAGCTCTTTAGCTGGAGGGAACTGTTTTGAGAATTGGCTATGGTCTCTATGTTCCCAATACCCTCGTCAACCACGGCCTTCATGTAACTGTCGTAGACCTCCTTTAAGGCCTCGTTAACCTCATTGTATATTTTTTCGTACTCATTTACGTAGGTCCTGAGATATATTAGAAGAACTTCCCTCTTGTTCTCTAAGAGTCTTTTGATTACCCTGATGAGTTTGAGCTGATTCCTCATGCTAATGAGGTTTATCTTTGTTGGTAGTACCCTCCTAGAACTCATTTCTTACCACGGTAGGCTGGATGATACTTCTTGATGTAGTCAACCTTCACATTCGTGAGCTCCCTTTCTGGCAAAATGGAGAGTACCTCCCACCCAATATCTAGGGTCGTCTCTATATCCCTGTTCTCGTTCACTCCTTGACTTACGAACTTCCTCTCAAAGGCATCCCCAAACATTAGGTACTTCTTGTCTGTGTCAGATAGGCTATCCTCTCCAATGATTGCAGCTAATCCCCTAGTATCTACTGCTTTTGCGTAGGCCGCAAACAACTGGTTAGATAAGTCCTTGTGATCATCCCTGGTCTTACCCTCACCTATTCCGTCCTTGGCAAGCCTTGACAAACTCATGAGGACGTTAATTGGTGGATAGATACCCTTGTTGTATAGGCTTCTGTCTAAGGTAATTTGCCCCTCCGTGATATAACCTGTAAGGTCTGGAATTGGATGGGTAATGTCGTCGTTTGGCATTGTGAGAATGGGCATCTGAGTAATGGAACCCTTCTTTCCTATCACTTTTCCTGCTCTCTCGTAGGTCTGGGCAAGGTCAGTGTACATGTAACCTGGGTAACCACCTCTACCGGGGACTTCCTCCTTTGATGCGCTGATCTCCCTAAGGGCCTCACAGTAATTTGTCATATCGATAAGGATTGCCAACACGTGCATGTCCTGCTCAAAGGCCAAATATTCCGCGAGGGTAAGTGCTGTCTTGGGAGTTAGTGTCTTCATCACTGGTGGTTCGTTAGCTAAACTCATGATTAGGGCCACCCTATTGATTGCCCCGGTTTCCTCAAAGAACTTCCTGAAGAACAGTGCCTCGTCATATCTTACACCGATGGCACCGAATACAACGGCAAAGTTGCTCTCCTCTCCTCTCACTGTGGCCTGTTTAGCTATCTGTGCAGCAAGTATGTTCGCGGGTAAACCGCTTCCGCTAAAGATGGGAAGCTTCTGACCCCTGAGAAGGGAATTTAGACCATCTATTGCTGATATACCAGTCTGAATGAACTCCTCTGGGTAATCCCTGATAGCAGGGTTCAAGGGTTCGCCATTGATGTCCCTCTTCTCCCCCTTTATCACCATGGGACCATTGTCAAGGGGATCTCCCAGGGGATTGAAAATTCTGCCAAGCATTTCCTCAGAGATCTTAACCTCTAATCCTCTACCTAGGAACCTCACGGTGGTTCCTACTGGCGATATTCCCCTGGTTCCCTCAAAGACCTGTACTATGGAAATTCCCTTCTGGCTATCTACAACTATCCCTCTCCTTCTCTCCCCATTGGGCATCTCGACCTCTACAAGTTCGTTATAAGCTGAGTCTGCCACTCCCTGAACCATCAGAAGGGGTCCCTTAATCATTGAAATGTTCGAATATTCCCTTACATTCATGGATGACTCCATTAAGCACCAGCCTCCTTCAAGAGTTCATCGAACTGAGCTTTTAACTTGTTCTCTAATTCGTCGTATTTCTGAAGCTCGTTGTTCTTGATAGTAGCCTTTGATCTAATTATGTCAGGAACCACAGTTATCTTGTCCACAATCTTTTTCACTGGTATTCCCCTTTCCACGGCGTTAGTTGCATATTGATTATAGTGGTAGATCAACTTCATGATTCTAGCCTGCTTCTGGGGTGACGAGAAGGCATCTATGTCATCATATGCGTTCTGTTTCAGGAAGGCTTCCTTGATCAGCCTTGCAACCTCCAACGTTAGCTTATCCTTTTCTGCAAGGGACTCTGGACCCACTAGCCTCACTATCTGTTTCAACTCATCCTCTCTTAGAAGTGTCCTAACCATGAAGTCCCTCATAATTCTCCAATCTGGGTCGACGTTCTTGATCCACCAGTCAGATACCAGGTCAACGTAGGATGAGAACCCCTGGAGCCAGTTTATTGCAGGGTAATGTCTGGCCTGAGCTAAGGAGACGTCCAATGGCCAGAAGACCCTGACGAATCTAAGTGTTGTGCTAGTAACTGGTTCAGTAAAGTCACCGCCTGGTGGTGAAACTGCAGACGCTAAGGTAACTGAGCCGTACCTCTCTGGATTACCTAGAGTTCTAACTCTTCCAGCCCTCTCATAGTACTCAGCGATTCTGGAGGAGAGGTAGCTTGGGAACCCTTCCTCGGCTGGCATCTCCTCCATTCTCCCTCCTAGGTCCCTTAGCGCCTCAGCCCATCTGGAGGTCGAGTCAGCCACGGTAAGCACGTCGTATCCCTGGTCCCTGAAGTACTCAGCTAGGGTAACACCTACGTAAATGCTTGCTTCCCTAGCTGCTACGGGCATGTTACTGGTGTTTGCCACCATCACTGTCCTCTCTAGAAGGGGTCTTCCAGTCCACGGATCCTTCAGTTTGGGGAAGCTTCTTAGCTCGTCAGTCATTTCGTTTCCTCTCTCTCCACATCCAACGAAAATGACAATCTTAGCCTCACTCCACTTGGATAGGCTTTGTAGAGTTACTGTCTTTCCACTCCCGAAGGGCCCTGGAATCGCCGCAGTACCTCCCTTTGCTATGGGGAATATAGTATCAAGTATTCTAACCCCAGTCAGTAACGGCTGGCTTGGATCTAGCTTTTCCTTGAAGGGTCTTGGAACCCTAACTGGCCACTTCTGCATCATTTTCACTGGAACTTCGTCACCGTTCATGTCCACAATTGCGACGTTGTCTTCAACCTTGTAATCGCCCTCTGCAACAACCTCCTTTAATTTTCCGTGAACGTAAGGAGGAACGAGTATTCTGTGCTCTACAAGTCCTGTCTCCTGTACCACTCCTAGAATATCACCTGGCTCTACCTTATCTCCCTTCTTCATCTTTGGGACGAAGTGCCATTCTTTCTCCCTATTTAGTGTTGGTAACTTTATCCCCCTCTTGATGAAAGGTGACTTAGTAATTTCCTTGATCTCTCCTAGAGGTCTAAGTAGACCATCAAACAGTTGACCGAGAAGGCCTGGACCTAACTCCACTGATAGGGGAGCCCCACTCCCAAAAACTGGCTCACCAGGTCTGATTCCGCTCGTGTCCTCATATACCTGTATGTAAGCCCTGTCACCCTCAATCCTTGTTATTTCGCCCACTAGCCTAGGCTCGCCCACTTCGACTACTTCAAACATCTGCGCATCCTTCATACCCTCGGCCACAACCAGTGGCCCGTTCACCCTTGCAACTTTACCCTGCGCCATTTACATCTCACCGAATAGAATCTCAGCTATCTTGGGTTTTAGTGACTCAAAAACTTGATCTAGTATAAGGTTAAGGGAGTAATCCCTCACTAGTCCAACGTCCGAGTACTGTATCTTGACTCCACCCATTATCTTGGGATCAGACCTCACCTCTGCCTTCGCCTTTAATCCCTTGATCATTTTCTGGACTTGATCAACTTCATCCTCGGAGCAGTACACAATGGAACCATCCCTAAGCTCCCTCTTCAGTACCGATTCAAGGCCTTGCTTATAACCTTGTGAGTTCTTAACCGTTCCCAACGACTTTATTGTACCCTCGTAGACCTTGTTTAACCAGTAGTTCTTCTCGCCAAGTACTGCCCTCTTAACTTCTATGTCGAGCCTAGCTCTCTCTCCCTCAATCTCCTCCTTGGCTTTTGTTACCATTTCTTGCATCTTTGCAGTATAGGTCCTTTCTACGCTGTCCCTCTTCTGTTTCACCAGGTTAAGGGCCTCCTCGAGAGCCTTGCTTAACTCCTTGCTAATGACCTCCATCTCCGAATCTATAACCTGTCCCATTAATTCCTCTACAGAGACCATATCATCACCCGAACCCTAGAGCCTTTAAAACCATCTTCTTAACGTCAATTGGCTTGGATTCTGAGAACGGGGATGGTATGATGGTAACCAGGGGCTTTGTGAGATTTGAAATCATTGAGTCTACCTTTTCCTTTACTGGTTCGTAAACGTCCCTAGTTATTAGCACTAGGTCTACGTCTTCCCTCTTTTTCACAGCATCAATCTCCTTCTCTAGGTTAAGGGGATCCTCGATCACTTCACCTTCAGTCCCCATCATTTTAAAAAGCGAAACAGTGTACCTATCGCCCAATAGCAATATTTTACCCATGACGTGCTCTCATTTGCTATGAAGATTAAATATTTTTAAGATATAGCTCATACTACTCCCGATAGTGTATTGATCTTTCCTGAAAACATGGTAAAAGTAGAAATCATATCGCCAGTTAACCAAAAAGACAAAGTAACCACGGAGATACTCAAGTTCGGTAAAATGGAGGTAATAGAGCCAGCCCATCCTATCTCCAACTCGAGGTATGAAGATGCTAGGAGGGAATTGACAGCAATCCAAGAACACGTGAATAAGGTCAAGCTGATCATGGAAATAGCTGGAACACCGCTGGAACCTAGGGGCAAGATGAAGGTTGACTCCACATGGACTGACGTGGCCAAGAAGCTTTCAGAGGAGGCATCGCTTGAGGAGTTCAGATACAAGGAGCTCCTCGAGGAAATAGGGAAACTGAAGGGTGAGATAGACCTCTACCAGGCACAACTCAGGGAATTGGAACCATTCAGCGGGATTACCACCGATCTATCCACCTTGTACTCGCTAGAGACGTTGGATGTAGCACTAGTAGTTCTCACGGAAGACCAGTTAAACAAGGTGAAGTCTAACAAGAACGTTGTGGTGGAGACAACTCCGCTGAAGGATGGTAAATATGCCTCCGTGCTTATCTCAAGGAGAAACGTTGTGTCACTAGATCAGGTACTTAAGGAACTGGGAGTCAGGAGATTTGAGACTAACGAGGGGAAATCTCCCTACGAAGTGTATAAGGTGTTAAGCGAAAGGATTGGCGAGCTTAGGAAAATCCTTGAGGAGACCAGAAGTAGCCTCATCAAGAAGATAAGGGAAAATGAGAGGGAGTTCAGCGAGTTATACGGAAAGCTTCTAACGGCGAGGGACGCGCTTTCCCTCCTTTCCAAGGGGAGAATCTCAGACCACTTTTTCCAGATAGAGGGATACGTTCCCGAGAGGGACTGGAAAAAGCTGAAATCTGCCTTAGATCAGGTTGCTGTTATCGAAAGTGCTACCCCAAGGAGGTTCGGAGAGGAAGAGGAGCCCCCTACGTACATCCGACTTCCCAAGAGTATCTCGGCCATAGAGTCTGTTGTGGAAATCTACGGTACACCGTCGTACTGGGAGATATCACCGCTGGTGTTTCTAGTCATTACCTTCCCTCTCCTGTTCGGGCTAATGTTTCCAGATGTTGGGAATGCCCTTGTGCTCCTGATCTTTGCCATCTTCTTCCATAGATACGGCGTCAAGAAGGGAAGCAACAACATCAAGAACCTTTCCCTCATTCTAGGTTACTCCTCAGTCGTTGCCATGATTACTGGTTTCCTAGCTAGAGACTTCTTCGGACCACTTCCCGTGGGAGGGCTCAAGGAGATGGGTATAGCCAACGTGAGCGGTCCCCTGGATAGCGTATGGCCAGTACCAGTGAGCGTAACGGAGGCGTTATCCCCACTACTTCCATTTGGTGAATACAGCACTAGCACCTCGATTGAACACACAATAATCCTTTCGATCCTCCTGGGAGCAATAGCTCTCTTCGTAAGCTCCCTTCTGGGAGTCATAAATGCAGTGAAGAAGAGAGATCCTGAATTTCTTGTCTTCGAGAAATTACCACTCCTGGTGCTATACACAGTTCCCCTGGTGATATTTGGATACGGTGTAACGGATCCTTCCCATTACTTCAGTACTGTGGGAGTCCTCCTAGGTGATATCCTCCAGAACTTGCTAAGCGGGATACATCCTGACCTGAGCAATCCTACGTCGGCCTTGGCGTATGGGTTAATTGTATGGGTAGAGATAGGACTAATATACAACTGGATATCTAAGGCTATAATCCTGAAGAGACACGATCACGCATCCACGGGAAGTGCCCTTGCCATGGGATTCATTGAAGGAGGTTTCGAGGCTGCTATCCTACTGTTATCCAACACAATCTCTTTCATAAGAATTCTAGTGTTTGCACTGGCTCACTACTACCTTCTGTACGCGTTCTCATACATGGCCTATCTAGTGGTGGGGCATCCAAGCCTCCTAGCCTTGGGGACTAACCCGGCCTCGATCGTGATCCTGATAATAGGAAACCTCCTTGCAATAGGACTAGAGGGACTAGTGGTGTTCATACAGGACATGAGGCTCCACTTCTACGAGATGTTCAGCAAGTTCTATGAGGGAAGAGGAAAGAAGTTCGAACCCCTAGTAGCGTCAGTGGAACTGGCTACTTAAGAAGAGTAGGTCTTCTTTTTTCTACTTCCTTTCTCACTTTTTCCAGGATTTCGTTAAGGTTTTTCTCAAAGTCCTGCGGAAGCTTCTTGAAAACCGGGGCAGGCTTCCCAACAACGTGACCTGGTTTAAGGGGTTCCTTGGCGTTATCCCATCTCTCCTGGGTTATGTCTAGCCCCAACTGGTCGTAGATTAGTTTAGCCTTCTCTGGTATCACAGGGTAAAGCATTAGGGCTATTGCCCTGATGGCGGAGCTTGCCACGAACAAGGTATTGGATGCGTCCTCCACGTCGCTCTTTACCTTGTCCCATGGGGCCTTCTCATTGAGGTATGCGTTCGTTTCCCTGGCTAGAGTCAGGACCAGTTCAGTTCCACCCTTTAACTTGCCCTTCTCGAACATGAAGCTAACCTGATCCAGGGTTTCGCCTACCCTGGAGAGAAGTCTCATGTCCACCTCCTTCAGGTTCTTGGGTTCAGGTATCTTGCCTTGGAAATACCTGTTCACCATGGTTATGACCCTGTTCACGAGGTTTCCAACGTCGTCATTTAACTCGCTATTCACTATCCTGATAGCCTCGGTCCAGGTGAAGTTCATGTCCTTCTCTTCCGGTCTCATCCTTATGAGGAGGAATCTCCAATAGTCCACCTCCATGATTAGGGGGGCCTCATCTATCCAGATCCCGATTTTCCTGCTCTTGCTAAACTTCTGCCCCTCATACATGAGGTACTCGGTGGCAGCTATCACCGTGGGAAGAGCGTAGTTCTTCTCAGAGGCTAACAACATAGCCGGGAGTATCACGGCGTGGAAAGGAATGTTATCCTTTCCTATGAAGTAGTAACTCCTCACTTTACCGTTCTCCCAGAATTCCTTCCACCTCTCCGTTTCCCCTCTTCCCTGGAAATATTCTAGGGTGGCAGATAGGTAGCCCAGGAGGGCCTCAAACCAGACGTAAATCGTCTTTCCCTCCGCCCCTGGGAAGGGAGCTGGGATCCCCCACGAGTTATCCCTGGTCAGGCTCCTGGGTTTTAATCCCTCGTTGACCCAGCTCAGCGCTGTTCCCTTCACGTTCTCTGGCATATCCTGGGAAGAGGTTATCCACTCCCTAATGGGTTCAGAGAAGGGCCTGAGATCGAAGAACCAGTGTTTGGTCTTCCTGAGAACGGGGGGAGTACCGCAGATGGCACACTTCGGATTTATGAGAAGGGAGGGGGTCAAAAGCCTACCACAGCGGTCGCATTGATCACCCCGTGCATCCTCAAATCCACAGTAGGGGCAGGTCCCCTTCACGAACCTGTCTGGGAGGAATAGCTTGTCCCTTTCACAGTAGGGAAGTTCCTCCTCCTCCACCTTGATGTACTTGCTGACTCCCAGCAAAAACTCCTTCACGAAGCTCTTATGAACCTCGGACTCCGTCCTGGTGTAGTTGTCGAAACTTATGTTCCAGGTGTTCAGGAACAGTTGTCTGTCGTACTCGTGGGCCTGATCTGTGAGGGACTTTGGGCTCACCCCTCTCTTTATGGCCTCAATCTCTATGGGGGTTCCATGCTCGTCGCTCCCGCTCACGAAGACCACGTTCTCCTTTCCGTACTTTAATCTGGCATAGCGCGCAAAGACATCGGCAGAGAGGATTGAGCCTATAAGGTTGCCCAGATGTGGAACCGATTGCACGTAGGGCCAGGCTGACGCCACTAGAATCTTCAAATAATCACCCTAACAGATTCACCTAGTTCACTTATTAAAGGAATTCACAAATACCCCAGTAAATTGGTGCTTGACTACAACAAGTATCCCTTCATGGTCTCTGTTGACGAGGTAATCAAGAGAGAGAACGCTGTCGACCTTTACACCCTACTCACCACTGATGGAAAGGCTATCAGGGAGGCAAAGAACAGGATAAGGGAGATAGTCACAGGCAAGGAGGTTAAGAGGCTCAAGGAGTACACCTCTCCCCAGCTGGTGTTCTTCGCGGAGCTCCTCATCCTGGGAGTCCTGAATGACAAGAGAACCACGGAGAGAGTCCTTAGAAAGGAAAAGGATCTATTCATGAGGGACCTTGAAAGGGAGGAGGACGCAGACCTCCTCACCGTGTTCAAGTGGCTAGGGTTCAACGTTAAAATGAGTAGCCTAAAGTATCACGAGGTAACAAGGGGAAAGGTTCAGCCCAAGAGACTAGACTATTCTCTCCACTTTCTGGAGTACCTCAAGGCGATAAAGGGGAGCAAGGAGTTCCCCCTGACGCAGAGGATACTCCACAAGGGATACGTCTACATGGATAGATCAACTCTCCTCAAATTGCTAGGTTTCAATCTCTTGAAAAGGTTAAGGGAAACTGTGAAACCAATCCCCATGGAGGAAGTTCCAGAGACGCTCGTGGACATCATAATGATGAGAGGAGGGAAGACGCCCCCGTGCATAAGGGCAATCCAGGAGAAGAGGGAAAGATCACGGGAGGAGGCCCTCGCCCTGGCAGTTTACATGGCCAACACGGGTTCCAGCGTGGACTCAATAGCCCTAGTCCTGGAGAAGAATGGGGAGGAGAATCCCATGGAACAGGTTAAGAGGATCTTCAAGGAGAAAATGGTGATTTACTCCTGTCAGAGAATGAAAGAGTTGGGCATGTGCGTTTCAGACTGCGGGACTAGATCTCCTCTTCAGTTTTATTACGGTAGCGCAGACATCACCAAGTGAAATCTCTGCCCCAGGGTTATTATGGACGCCACAAACAGCCCGTAGAAGATCACGGTGGAGATCAGTGGAAGGAAAGGAAGGAAGAGGAGTATTAGCCCCACCAGGATTAACCTCTCCCCCCTCTCAATGAGTCCCTTACCCTCTGCCTTTATTCCAAGGGACTCTGCCTTAGCCCTCAAGTAGGAGATTGATAGGGAAATCCCAACAAGTATTGCGGTCAACAGTGGAGGAAACCCCAGCAGGACCAGAGACCCAATGAAAAGGGTATCCTCAAGCCGGTCAAAGGAGGAGTCAAGAAAGCTACCCTTAGGTCCTGCAAGACCCCTCATCCTGGCAACTTCCCCATCCAATGCATCTAAAAGGGAGGATATTGCCAGGGTCAACAGTCCGAGCAGGGGATTCCTAGTGAAATAGATTACTCCCAAGTATACTAGGGACATGACCAACCCCAAAGCAGTGACTTGATTTCCCGTGAAACCTGCCTTCACCAGGGCAGATGCCATTGGCCTCAAAACCTTCTTGGAGGCGCTCCTTAGATTTGTAATCATGGTACCACTACCGTTTTAAGCTGTGGAATACGTTGAGACTTGGTCACAATGAAAGCTAAAAAACTGATCCTCGTGACTTCCGAGTCCCACCCCAATCACAAGGGATTTCTAAGCATAGCTGAGTCCATTGCCAAGGAGTTCAACCTTGAACTAGAGACCAAGCTGGAGGACTACGCCTTCCTCTCAGACTACGGTGAAAAGGATGAGTTCGGAATGAGTTGGTTACCTCAGCTCTTGGTTCAGTTAGAGGACGGAAGAATTTACCCAATCCTTACCCAGATGCCCATAGGCAAGGACATAAAGCCAGACCCCGAGGCCGGAAGGCAGGAAGCGATTAACAAAATTAAAAATCTCGTCTCATGAAGATTACACTAGTGAGATAATTGAGCACACCACATAGGGAAGTTCCACACGTTCCATTTGTGCCGACCCCTGAAAAGGTAGTGCTGAAAATGCTGGAGGTTGCAAAGGTAGGACCAGAGGACATTGTTTATGACCTAGGATGCGGTGACGGAAGGATAATAATTGCTGCAGTGAAGAATTTTGGGGCTAAGAAAGCTGTGGGCGTTGACCTAAGCGATGAAAGGCTTAAGGAGGCAGAACAGAACGCCATACAGAACGGAGTTAGGGACAAGATTGAACTCAGGAAGAACAACTTTCTTGACGAGAACGTATCTGATGCCACTGTGGTTACTCTCTTCCTGTTGACCAACGCTAACGAGCTTCTAAAGCCGAAGTTTGAGAAGGAACTTAAACCTGGGACCAGGGTGGTTTCCCACGAGTTCGAAATGAAGGGCTGGAAGCCCAAGGAAGTAATTAAGGTTGAGGACGGGAACATGCACCATCTAGTTTACCTTTACGTTATTGGTGAGCATCAATGAAGATTGTTGTGCTTAAGAGTGAGTCAGGAAAGGTAACCTCTGATGCCCTTGAGGAAGGGGAAATAGGTGATGTCGTTAGGAAGACTGCAGAGAAGGCACTAAAGGAGTGGAACGAGCTTACCTCAGACTTCATCATAATGAGGGACTCGCAGGAGGCTAGGATACCTCTACCCCTTAAGCCTGATATGTACGAGAAGATGAAGAACTTCCTTACAGGAAAGGATAAGACGTCTGCAATAGTCAAGTTACCAATCTTCATCATTAGCTTTGAGAACCAGTGGAAGGAAGAGAACTTCCAGGACAAGAAGGTTTACGTCATCTCCTACTATCTAAATGAGGAGCTCAAAAAGGAATTAACGGATTACGCTGCTCAGGTTACTTCAGAGGAAGCCGAGAAGGAAGAAGAGATAGAGGAAGAGGACGAGGACTTAGAGGAGTAGTTTTTAGCTTTAGTTGCTAGGAAACCTTAGCTTCCCCTGAAAATCCACGCCTCTCTAAGTCTTGAAGAACGAGTCGATTGATGTCGTGGACTCTATTCTATCCCAGCTCACATTGAAGCTTTTCAATAACTGTTCGAAGGTACTTCTCACGCTCTCATAGTATTTATCCACATCAATCTCTGAAAGCTTAGCTAGCTGGACAGGTTTAACTCCCTCCTTAGTCTTTACCTTTACGAAGCTAATTATATCCCTTGACATCACTTGTACGTTCATCTCCGCCAGCTGTGCCGCAGCCTTAACGTGCTGTGGGGTGTTCTTCTCATAGGACTTCACGTCCCTGGATAACATGACCCTGAAGGCGAGCTCATCCAAGTTATATTCCTTCATCTTAAGCTTCCTGTACACCTCCTTAACCTGCGCCGTTAAGTCTTGAATTGCCTTTTCGAGCTCCTCCTGGTTCTGAACCTTCGCTAGCCTCTCCTTAGCCTCATTGAAGGCCTGCTTCAGAAACTCTGGGGTGTTCCTCTTCTTTGCCAACATGCCCTTTATGTCAACCTTGGAATCCTTGAACACACCGAAGTAGTTCTTCTTAAGACCGGAGAAGGCAATGAACCTGTAAGTTTTGTCCACCTCTAGATCAAGCCCGAAGTTCTGCCTGGTCCACTCCACCAGTTCCTCCAGCTTCTTCTTATCAGGCTGGTGAATGAAGAGCGAGTCCGTATCCCCGTACACAACCTTCAGCCCAAGCTTGTTAGCCATTTCCTTGGTGGACGTGATTACGTACCTACCTAGGGCTGTAACGCTCTCTGCAACTGCTGGGGCGTACAAGGGGAAGGTCTCCGCACCGAAGACGCCATAGGTCGCATTAATGAACACCTTCATGCCCCTCTGTACCACGTCGTACAACATCTTTCTCTCCTCGTCTATGTTGCTCTGTTTCCCTTTCTTCTTGTAAATTTTGACCCTGAAGTCCCTAAGTAAGCCAGTTACCACTGCAGTAATCCCGGGCCTGTCCACGCACACCTCATGGATTTTCGCCCCACTCTCATCCCTTATATCCCTTTTCTTGTTACATTCCTTCACATCAACGGTTTCATAACTGAGGTTCCAGTTCCTGATGATGGAGGGATACAGTGAGGCGAAGTCCAGAACAACTACGTCAAAGTAAACCCCCACAGGTGGGTCTATGACCACTGCGCCCTTGTATCCCTTTCCCTTGATAATGGCAGCTGTCTTCAACCCAGAGGAGCGTTCAAGGATTTCCTCCTTGAGGGGGATTAACCAGTTCCTTTTCCTATGTTCCCAGTAGTACAGGTTCTTTACCCAGGCTGATATCTCTGTCCTAGTTAGCTCCTCTATACCAAGCTTGGAAATTCTGGAGAAGAGTACAATCAACTTCCATACTAGTTCGTTGTTGAACGTGGTCAACTTCAGCGTGATCTCCGAGTCCCTGTAGTTGTACTCCACGAGTTTAGACATGTTTAGGTCGCTAATGGACTCGTCCAACTTGACCTTGGAGAGACCCAAGAGTGCCTGGGCTACGGTGTCAAGGTTGTACTCTGAGTACTTCCCCTCAAATGCATAGTTCCTGACCGCCTTGTTGAAGAAGAACCTGTACAAATCTATGTGAAATCCATATCTGAACTTCGCGTCAGGTTTCCTGCCAAAACTAGAGATCTCGAAGGGTATCTCATCCTGTAGTAACCCGAGCTTGAAACCTCTGAAGATCAGGTATGGGATATCGAAGTCGTCTCCGTTAAAGGTCAGAACCATGGGATATTCCTTAAGAATGTCAAACAACCTGGAGAGAAGCTCCCTCTCTGTGCGGAAGACCTCAACCTTGATATCCTTACTTTGAATCGGACTATCTCCCCTATCAAGGACTAGGACCAGTTTCAGGCCATCGCTCCCTGCTAGGGCTACGCTTATCACGGGGTACTCGGCCTTTACTGGATCCGGTACCCTACCCATCATGGGAGTATAAACCTCTATATCTATTGCGACCCTCTTCACCGACGGAATCTCGGACTCAAAGAGGGGAGCCCAGTCTAGCGCCATCTCTTGAGCTATCTGGTCAGCATCCTTGAACGCTTCCTTTACCTCTTTGACGTCAACCTCCGGCTTAAGGGGGACTAGCTTCCCCTTCTTTACCACGTAGGGCATCCCTGGTATGAGGCTGAAATCGTAAATATAATTGTTAAAATATTTTATATGAGCTTCATAGGCCCTTGGGACATATTCTCTTAGGCGTCTCACAGCGAGGGGGTCATTCACCACAATCTTGGTTAGGTTAATAGGTTTCCAAGTGTAGGGGTCTATTTTAGTGGTCTTCTCAAGCCTAACAAAGGACTCATCCTTAACAATCTTTGGAATTTTTTGGATCTGATCTGGCTCTAAATCCACAAGGAAGTATGACTTGTGACCCGTGCTGTCGTAAAGGACGTGTAGCTCACCCGTTTCAGGATCATAAAGCTTGCAGACAGCCTTCCCCATTTTACCATCATAGTCTACGGAGAGAAGAAAGTACTTTCTCTCCTCCTGCGCCTGTTTAACTGTGTCCTTTCTTAGCCTCGCTGGCCTTTCCAGAGGCCTCTCTTCCTCCTGCGTCTTCTCTTCCTGTTTAACTGGTTCCTCTCTCTTGATCCCAGAGAAGTCAGCAAGGGTAAGCTGTCTGGCCATTATACTCATATTGGCTTAAACTTCTTTAAACCTTTGAGGTGTTCAGAAAATGAGAAATAGGTAAAGTTCAAATCAAGGTATTCCACCCTTAGCCCTTTGTGGGACCATGGGAAGTTGAGTAGCCGTCCGTGAATTCGTGTGAGAAGCTAAGACAATATCTCGCTACGGAATAGGCGGACCCGCCGGGATTTGAACCCGGGACCTAAGGCTCCGCAGGCCTTCGCTCTGTCCTGGCTGAGCCACGGGTCCAATTCCTAATCTGGGGTCTTACCCTACATCCTCATCTCTCTCCCCAAGATAAAAGTTTACTATACGCTCTAAGGATTGCCATGAATGTTCCTCATTTTCACGACTCAATCCCTGATTATCCTAAACGTATCAGGCATCCCAGAGTTTAATTCTCTTTGTCGACTTAATAATAGTTGCAAATCTAGACTTCCAGTAATTCCATCCTGCTTAGTATACTTTCTTGATCCAATAAAGAAAAATTTAAAACATTACTTTATGACTCATTCTTATGAAAATATCGATTCAGATATCTAGCAAACATGAACCCAACGTAATACTATCTCTATTCTCTGACCCAAAGTTCTTCTTCGAGACTCTTCTACAGTTCAAGATTATGGACTTCGAGAATCAAAACACTTTCTTTGTTTATGGGGAACTAACGTCTCTCTTTTCACTCGTGGACATAGAGGCCAAAGTAACTAGATATATTTCAAATACAGGCGTTATATACGTTCTTAACGTGGCTCCAGGACTGGTCAAGTTGCCTCCTGGGAAGGAACTAGATAGGTCTTTCAAACCAACCCCGCCAAAGGGTAATGGCAAGATCACCATAACTAGAACAGCTTCCTCAATTAATGTCGAATTTGACTATGAAGGGGAAAGGGAAAAAATGATAGTAAACTCGTTAAGTAAAAGGTTCAAGTCTATAAGAAATCTCGATGATATCATTTGGAAGGAGAGGGTATCAAGACATCTATAAAGGCTTACAATTCTAAAATTTTCCAGATAGTGTTAATAAAATACAAATTATTTAAGAATGTAGTGTATCAGAGATAAGATTATTCATTTCAACGCGATGAACTATGACACAAAATAAAATAATCATGTAAATATACGGAAAAATACAATATAAAAATGCCTTTACATTATTTGTCTATGTCTAGCGGGAATAGTCTGGCCTACGTGACGAACTTATAGCTAAGTTACATCAACTCTGGCAAAGTCAACACCCAAGGCACTGGCTTTACGAAGGACAGATTAACAACCGTTCCATTGCCAACCAGCAATGGATCATGGAATATGTAGCCATAGGTTCCGTTCTTGGTAACTCCCCAGGTCCACATTTGAGCTTCCATGCTTGGAGTGGTAATGATTGTTATGAAGGGCTTCGATGCTGTATACGAGAACGTAACATTACCGTTCACAGCATATGCGAATACTAGAGAAGGTACTTGTCCGGGCGCAGGTGAAGTAACGTTCTGAGGATCGTAGAACACCACTGAGAAGTTGTAGTTGTCAAGCTGTCCCACGGGAGTACTTATTGTGGTACCGGGTTGCACCACGGTGATAATATTCCCTGCCACTATTACGCCTCCCTGCTGAGAGTTAATTACCTCAGTGTAAGCGTTTATTGGTGTTAGGCCATATGCCGTCGATACTCTCACACTGGACTGGGATGCAACAGGTCCTTGAGGCGTCTTTCCAGCCTCAAATATCCATATCACGGGCTTGAAGAACTGCGTGTTCACCATTACTCCGTTTCCGTAAATCCAGTGGTCTGCAAACTTGTAAGACCCGCCAACGTACGTGGTTCCGTTGAAAGTACCGCCGAACCAAGTCCAACTCGTCCAGGTGTTGGGTGCATAAACCACAGTTATTGCCGCATCAGGTCCCTTTGTGCTATTCACAAGGGAGTAGGCTGGAGATATGTGCCCGTTAATTGCGAAGGCGAAGGCATAAGTTGGGGTCAAGTTAGTGTAATCTGGTGCTGGAGGCAGAACTGCCTGAGTGCTCAGGAGAATTAACGAGAAGTTATAGATGCTCGCCATGCTCCCATTAGGAAGTAGTGCATAAGTTCCTGGCTTAACTATGGTCATCACAGGTCCTACCTTGAGAATTGCTCCTTGCGTAGCGTTTACTGTAACTGTCTGCTCTCCAATCACGTTAAACGTGGGAGTATTGAGGTTATAATACACGGTGTCACTCATTGAGGGCACTTGGGTCACGGACCAGGTCTGTTTTACTATCTGCCACTCTCCGGCTGTTGAATTGTACATGAGGTAGGACACCATGTTCACGTGGATGTCGTATATCCCTGGGAACCCTGGCTGTCCCTGGTTCACGAAGAGCATGAATGGAGTATCGTTGGCTATGACCTCTGCCATTCCTGGGTTAGTAGCGTTTAGTACCACGTGCACCTGCAGTGGGATGGCTGTGCCATTGGGCAAGAGGTTCTGGGAGTACTCCATAACGAAGATAGAGTAGCTATCCCACGTGTTAAAGAAGTTCTCTATGGAGGAGAGGCCAGAATAGGTGCCGTTCTTGAGACCTGGAGGCAACTGCCCAGTTATGGTGAGGGTAGCACTAGGTGAGAAGTATTGTCCCGTAACTTGACCTGGGAACTCAGCTCCCAAACCGTTAATCTCGGATAAGACCTCGGAGAGAGCTGTCCACTGTGCTAACGCGTGCTGAGAGGGATAGCCTGCTATCACGGTAGAGGGAGGCACCTCGTTTCCAACCCAGGTCATCTTGGTGATTAGAGGAGTACCTTGTATGTACTGGACTGTAAGGGTAATGGAAGCATTGAATACCTGCAGGTAGATTGGGTCGTTGGTGGGTGCAACGAAGTACTGTATCACGGTGCTGACCTGATAGGTGTTATTGTTCATTGCGGTGATGGTGGGAAGAGCTGTAGTGTAGAAGTAAACAGTCTCGTAGTTACTAAAGAATGAGCCTAACCAAGTGAGATTGAAGGAACTATAAGTGTAGGTTCCTGGGAAGGGTGCTCCCATCACGTTTGCAGTGAAATTCGTAGCAAGGTATGGAGTTACATCTGCAAAACTCTCAATGGCTATTCCATCCCAGAACTTGAATGCAGTGTTTAGGGCTGCCCCCTCCTTGTATGATGCGCCTCCAGTGCTCACTTTAGACAATAGTTGCTGGTACATCTGTTTGAGCATGGTGTAATTGCTCTCGGCCTGATTAAACATAGAGAGGTACATCATGTAGAGGTTATCATACTTAGAGGCATTTTGCTCTGCAGCAGTTAGCTGAGTCTTGTAAGTCTGTAGGGATGAGTTAAGGGAAGCTATCTGAGAGGAGAGTGTGGATATAGTTTTATTCTGCTCACTAACAGTGCTTTGAAGAGATGTTAGAGACCCTGAAGCCGTTGAGTACTCATAAAAACCGACTACTGACGCAACGAGAAGAACTATTATAGCTACGGAAAATCCTACAATTTTACCATCCATCTTACATCTAACTGCACGTCTTGAAAAGGCTTAAAAAGGATTTACCCAAATCTTTTTTTTCTTATCTTGAACGTCGTGAAAGAAAAAGCTCTTGTCTCTCTAGAGCGTAGAGGCGAGATCAGACCTCACACGGAAACCATCACATATCAGGCCGGGGTTCACTCATCACTTCAGGGCTTGAATGAAATTGATGAGACTAGCCCTAGTATCTCCACCTACTTTTCCGTGGTACCCCTTAAAGTAATGGGAGCATATCTGAGGAGGAGATCCACCTATACCCCTATCCTTCAACAGCTTTGCGAGCCTAATCAGGTCGAGGAGAGGTGCCACAGCGTTAGGCCCATCCAAGCTCTTCATGGAAACGTCAATCCTTACCTTAGCACCTAGGGCATATTCTCCCTCTATCACCATGTAACTTACCCTTCTATCCCCTAGAAATTCTACGTAGTCGGAAGTTCCAGCAACCACTTCAACTCCATCTTGCTGGCTGGAGATGTATGATGACTTTATCCTCTTCTTGAGTTCCTTTCTGGAATCCTCTAGGGTCACGAGAGTCTCAGTGGTTCCTGAGATATCAATCTGATAGGACCTAGTTACCTTTACCCCCCTCTCGGTAAGGAAGTTGATTATACCTGCGTGAAGAGCAGTTCCACCTATCTGGCTTATGAGGTCGTCACCTAGGAGAGGTAAACCAGCGGATTTGAACTTCTCCTCAAACCTCTCCACTAGAGGAGCAGGCGAGGCATTAACTAGGGAAGAGCCTGCCTCCAGCGAGTTAACTGCGTAGTACTCGCTCGCCCTCTCAACCCCCGTGGGAAGAAGGTTAACAACCACGTCTACCTTGTTCTCCCTGAGAACGGATTTAACGTCCACTGGCCTCTCCTTGGACTCCTCAATCACCTTACCCAGTATTCCCTCAGTCCCGTCCAGGGTAGGTCCCCTAAGCACGACAACGTCAGACCTCACATCCACGTACTTTTCCACGACGTTAGGTTTCTCAAAGATAGCCTGGGACAGCTTCTTACCCACTTTTCTCGCATCAATGTCAAAGGCAGTAACAATATCAATTTCCTCTGGCCTATACTCTAGGTCAAGTATTCCTGGCACGCGTCCTCCTTGCTTAACGTATTCCACGCCCTGAACAAGGGAGGAAGCAACGTTTCCTACGCCCACTATGCCAACTCTTATCAACCGAACACCACCAACACCAGGGGAGCCAATATTCCCACTACAATACTCAGAACTGCAGCAATTATAACACTGTCCCTCTCGCCCGATTTCACAACCTTCACAGATCCTTCCCTGAACATCTCCCTAATGACAGGTATATAGTAACCTGCGGAAGCTGCGCTGTTGATCACGGCGATGACCACTAGCCATGGGAGAGAGTAGGCGGACTCGAACAGGAAGAGTTTCCCCCAGAAGCCAAGGATTGGTGGGATTCCAAGTAAACTCAAGAGAAGTATAGAGGAGGAAGCAGCCAATGCCCTATCTCCCTTGGCTAACCCCCTAAGTCCCTCTAAGTTGGTGGTACCAGTGAGCTTCTCAAGGTGACCAAGGAAGTTGAACAAACCTGCCTGCGCAATTACATATGCAAGTATTTGGGTAAATATTCCAGCCTCAGCCAACGCCGTGTTGACCTGGATCACGGCGAAACCAATGAGAATGAACCCAACCTGGGCAATACTACTGAAGGACAGAATTGAGGCTACGTCGCTCCTAGAGTACGCTACAATGTTACCCACGATCATACTAAGGATTGAGATGGTTACAAATAACGCGATCACAGCTATTTCCTCCTCATAGCTCGGGTCACCTAACGTGAGTATCCTGAGAAGTGGAACTATGCCCACGAGTTTCCCTACACTGGACACGAAGGAGATCGAGCCCCTATCAGCCATGGTATAAACGTCGGGTAACCAGCCCTGGAAGGGGAAGGCTCCGATCTTGAATAGGAATGACATTGAAAGAAGTGCTATGCCCAGAACTAGGAGGTCTGGGTAACTCAACGAGGAATAGGCGAGTGACAATGTTCCCGTTGCCACAACATAAGCTGCGAAACCTAGTATCATGAATGAGGAGGAAACTAGTCCTAGGATCAGGTATTTTATTCCTGCATCCACGGACTTCCTGTCCTTTCTCAACATAGTTATGGCGTAAGTTGCAGCCGAGGAGATTGCCCATCCCGTAAGTATTATGAGTACGTCATAGGCGAAGGACATGTAGATTACGCCAAGGTCAGTAAGCATCATGAGGGATAACATGGAAGATCTAGTTTTCCAGTCCCTCATATGCCCTCCTAACCCTGCTAGGGCTATTAGCGTGCCGACCAGGGTCACGATGGAAAGAAGATAGCCAGGAACGTCTAGGTATAGGGATCCTGTGAATATTGAGTAGCCATACAACTTTAGAACTAGGGATATGCCAAGGATAGCCAATGATACAAGGAGAGTCCCAGCAGTGAGACCCACGGAAGCTTGATATCCCCTGTCATCCTTGTCCATGAAGAGCACAGTTAGGGAGGAGAAAAGGATAAGGATAGAGGGGATTACAACAGGAAGGTAAAGAAGTAGGTTCATTAGATCACCCCGAACACAAGTAGGACTATGACCATCAAGAGGATCAACCCACCCACGTAAAGTCCGACGTAATCCCTGAGTAACCCAGTCTGAATGTCCTTGAAGTACTTGTTGCCAGCAGATATCAGGACTGACGGAAGCTTCACATTAAGTCCCATGTCGATTGTTCCATACTCGAGGGCCCTATATGTGGCCAATGCACCCCTGTACAACGAGACGCCCAACCTATCTAGGGCAGGGTAGATGTACCATCCATAGTAGAGGAAGTTAATGAGAGGCCTTAATCCCGCATATCTGGCAAAGTCCCTAGGTGAAAGATACAACGCGACCGCGATGACTATACCGACAAGGGAAAGTCCCAACTCTACAAAATCGAAGCCAAATCCTACCGCGAAGAAGTGAGATGCCATAAACCCTGATAGGAGGGAGATTGAAGCACCCAAGCCAATAGACGCCAGCACTAGGATAGTGGGAGATATAAGCATCTCTGGGTAAACATGTCCCTTCTCCTCTTCGTGGGTCTCTCCCTTCCACAGGAAGGTTTTCATCACGTACCTTACAATATATATTGCTCCCAGAAACTCCAGGAAGAGATAGAACGTGTTTAGCGGAGCGCTTGCCGAGGTTAGGGTTGAGATATAGGAGTGAGCCCAGAAACCCACTAGAGGAGGCACGTTAGCGAGGTTGAGGGCAGCTATTAGCTGAAGAATAAAGACCCACTTTAATTCCCTGTATAGTCCTGATACCGTGCCCATGTATCTCGATTCCGTGTAATGGATCACGCTACCAGCGTTCATGAACAGGCTTGCCTTGTAGATACCATGAGCTATCATCTGGATTAACCCAATTGCTATCCCAGAGAACAGGAGAATGAGGTTACCATCCAGGATGGCTAGCACACCTCCCATGGAGGACGCGAAAATCATGAGTGATATCTGATCCGCAGTTGAGTTGGCTAGAACTACTTTCTGCTCGTTTGACACCAGGGCATTGAGGCTGGTGTAAAGGGCTGTGAACAGGGAAATCCCTGCCATTACCGAGAAGAAAGTGAGAAGAGTTCCCACGTCTTGACTGTTAGCTTGGAACGCAAGGTAAGGATAGGTAAGGAATGTGAACATCGCCCCTAGATTGACCATGGTGGCCGCGTGGATTAAGGCACTAACAGGCGTTGGACCTGTCATGGCTGTCACCAACCATTGAGTGAAGGGGAACTGGGCGCTCTTTGAGAGGCCTCCCAGGAAAAGTAGAATCAGCATAGTCAACCCGAAGGGGAGGGTCGCCATCTCACCGAGTACCTGGAAAACACCTGGCAGGGATCCAACTTGCGTAAAGAGCATGGTGGATCCAGTGAGCGTGGAGGTCGAGGTTAAATACACCAGATACCCAAGGCCAAGTAGGAGGCCCACATCGCCTACCCTCGTGAATATCATTGCCCTGATTCCAGAGGTTGTAGGCTTCGAAAGGAACTCCATGTTGAACACAAACCTACCCTTATCACCTACCACGTTCTTCTCGTTGTCATCAAGCCAGTAACTAATTAGACCGTAGGACGCAAGACTAGTACCCTCCCAACCGGCCATGAAGAGGAGAATATTATTGGAAAGAACCACAGCGAGCATGGAGCTCACGAAGAATCCGAAGAACCCCCAATATCTCCTTAACACGTTATCCTCTCTCATGTATCCGACACTGTAAATACCAATGAAGAACGACAGAGTAGACACGAAAACTGCCAGTATTGACTGAAGGAGTGAGGAGCTAAAGGAAAGGTAACCAAACATGGTGTAAAATTGTGATGGAACGAAGAAGGTCCTATTAACCAGCAAGGTGGACCCAAGGTTTAACCAGGCTAGGATCATGCTAATACCTAACATGATGTTAACAATCCATCCCCTCACATCTCTGCTTAACTTGGACGTGGTGATAAGGGCTAGAAGCGAACCCAAAGCTGGAAGGAAAACTATTAGCGGTAGGTAGATGTCCTGTCCTGACACGGACTGGATAAAGTTAACTAGGGACTCCACACTGACTTGAGGGAAGAAGAAGAGGACAACGCTAAGCCCCGCCAAGATGAGCATGGGTACGCTATACTCCGCTATCTTGTCCAGCGAAACTGGATTTTGGGGTTTCCCAGCGTAGACCTTCTTAAAGAGATAGGTGGCGTAAGCTGAGGAGAGCCCAATTGCAATGAACAACGCCACCACGACTACCAAGAACCAGGATATACCCACCTTCTGCACCAGTTCTCCAGTCGCAAACAGGAGAAGGACTTCGCTGATAAGCCCTACAGTAGGAGGAAGACCAAGTATGTTCAGTAGTCCCAGGAATGAAAGAGTAGTATGAAGGGGAGAGGTCTGGTACAGTCCTCCCAACTTCTCTATATCCCTCTCGTGGGCCTCAGTTATGTTAGCCCCAGCGCTCATGAAGAGGAGAGCCTTTCCGAAGCCGTGGGATACGTAAATCAACGCTGAGGCAATTATCCCAAGTGGGAGCGAAACTAAGGTCAGGGGTAACCCCATCAGGAACGCAACTCCCGCCCCCAGCATCATGTAACCCATTTGCGAGACGCTTGAGTACGCCAGGAACCTCTTGAAGTCCCTTTGAGCCAACGCATTAATTCCACCGTAAATCATGGTGAGTAAGGCCCAACCCACGAAGATTGGGGCAAGGAACGACATCCCGGGGAACATGTAGAAGTAAAGGATAACCACGAAGACGCCAAGTCCCACCATGTTGGGACTAAGTAACACGGAAATGGGAGTTGGAGCCTCGCCGTGGGCATATGGTAACCACACGTTAACTCCAGCCTGAGCTCCCTTCACCATCATTCCTATAACCGCAAGGAGGAAGATGGCAACGGCGTACCCCACGGTAGAGTAATCGTGAAACACGTTCAACGCGGAGTAAACGTCCATGCTACCGGTCTCTAGGCCTATCACTATCACCGACGCGAGCAAAAGCACCGTACCCACGTGGGTCCAAATGAAGTAAAGCAGGCTTATTCTCCTCCTGTCTCCATATCCGTAGAGCATGATGAGGAGGAAGGACGTCACGAGGGCTATCTCCAGGAAAATGTAAATTTCTAAGAGGTTAGTGGACAACACAGTGTAGAGCATTGAGACGGAGAACAGAGAGTAGAGCCCGAAGAAAAGACCCCAGTTTCCTGAACCAAGTTCGTGGAATCTTTCCTCCATATACCTCAAGGAGTAGGGTATGGTGAGCAGGGTTACCGCAAGTATGGTAATCACGAAGGGGAAGTTCAGATCCGTCACCGTCAATCCAAAGGAGCCAATGGTCTTGGCCACGAAGAAGTTCTCAAATAGTCCCCTCCTGAACAGGAAATAGCCGTTGAGCGCTATCGCTATTCCCGTGAGAGTTGTAGAGGACTTCTTGTCCTTGATGAAAAACACGAGGGAGGAGAGCACGAGTGAAGCTACCAAGAGGTAAATACCTAGCATTTAATCCACCTCCAACGAACCCTTTTGCCTATAATACAGGATAATGGAAGCGAAAGCTACCACGACCTCTGTGAGGGCCATACCTATGGCAAACACGGAAAAAATGAGAGGTGTATATGACTTCCCAGCTAGGGAAGACATGGAAAAGATTAGAAGAATTGAGGCGTTAAGGATGATCTCGGAGGACAGAAGAACCCTTATCACGTTCTTGCTGTTCAGAAGTCCGTATATCCCGATTGCCACCAGAAGACTAGCCACAACTAGAGCCGTATCCACAACAATGGGATTCATGTTAATCCCTCCTTGCTAGGGAAAGCGCCTCAATCATTGTTGTGAGCAAAGCTATCACGAGTACCACTGCAGGGAACCAATACTGCGACACTATTTTCTCACCTACCACTGCTAGATTGAGGGGTTGTATCTGAACTGGAGTGATGGAGCTGGTGGAGAGAACTAGAACGGCGAAGAAAGCTACAGCCGATAGGAGGGCCATTGCAGGAGCCCAAGGAGTTCTAATTTCCTTGACCTCTAGCCCCCTGAACATTACCAGAGAGATCGAGAGGAACACCACGGTTGCCCCAACGTAAAGGAGGAGGTGAAAAGCCGAGTAAAGGGAGTAGGCCTCAGGGTCCAGATCTGCTATCAACACGGCCACAGATATCCCCAGAAAGGCTAGGGACACCGCGGAATAGAACACGTTCTTTGAGTTCACGATGAAGAGAGCTGTAGCCAGGGCGAAGATGGAGAAAAGGAAGAATATCCCTATCTGAAAGTCACTCTGTGTCAGGTACATACTTTATCCCCTTGTCCTCATCTATTACCGCCTTTACTTTCCTCACCACAGGTCGCAGGGGAGGTTGATCGAAGTCTTGGTCAAATCTCTCTGGATTGAATATCAGCTCCCTTCTGTTAGAGAAGGCAGCATCATGTACCCCTGTCTCCTTAAGTGCGTCCACGGGACAAATGTCCACGCAGAAGGCACAGAAAACGCACCTACCGTAGTTGATTGTGGGGAATTTCTTCCCCTGGTCCGTGACCATCTTCATGGCATCCGCGGGACACACCATGGCACACAGGGTACAGCCAATGCACACGTCCTTGTACAGCCTTATCATTCCCCTGTAACCTGTGGGAAGGGACATTGACTCGTCCGGGTACTTCAGGGTTATCCGCTGGGGCTTAACGAAATACTTTATCCCAGCCCCAACGGCCTGAAGATGCCCGGAGACCACGTTAAATGGAGACTCTCCCTTTTTGTATTCCTTTATTTTTACTGAATCCATAGGTAACCCACCACTAAACCTAGAAATAGGGAGGCTATGGCCAAGGGGAATATATATTTCCAGCTTCCCCTAAGGGCCTGATCCAATCTATACCTCCCGTAGACTGACCTGAGGAACACCGAGAAAAACACGAGAATTGAAGCCTTAATAACCGTGAGAAGGGCTCCTGGGAATCCTGAAAGCGGGTACCAGCCCCATAGGAACATGTCAGTAAACACCAGGGCGTACACAAAGTTCCCCACGTAGGAGCCTGCCATGGTTAACACAAAGAGGAGACCGCTGTACTCCGTCGCTGGTCCAAGAACGAGCTCAGTATCGGCCTCAGCTATATCAAAGGGGAACCTCGCACTACCGATTATCATTGCAATGAAGAAGGTCACTGCTGCAAGAGGATTGGCAAGAATTCCGGGTACCCCCGTCTGAACTATCTTCACTAGATCCAGCGTATGATACTCCAGGGCCATGGATATGGTGGACATGAGCAAAAGCACGTCATAGGACACGGAAAGGTAGGATTCTCTGACTGCCCCAACTATGGCAAACCTATTGTTGGTACTCCAGGCCATTAGGATGATCATCGCTGGATAAATGGACTCTATTGCCAGGATTAATAGCATGTTATACTGGGTAAATAGACCCACCAAAACTCCTAACCCCACGTTGGGATCGTAGAAGTCGTGGAAATAGATCGAGAAGATTGAACCAGAAGGTGGGATCACTGACACTGGTATCACTGCAAGGGGGAGAAAGGACATGGCCACAACGAGCACTGGCGTCAGCGCGAACAGGGTTGGGTTAACTCCCTCGGGCACTATAACCTCTGAGAACACGAATTTCAGAGCATCAGCGACCAACTGAAGGTACCCTCCCAGTCTCTTGGAAGCGTAATAGGGACCAATCCTCATTTGAACCCTCGCAGCAGCCTTTCTCTCAAACCAGATAGTTGTAAGGAGGAGTATAGCAGTGAAAATTAACCCTGGAAGAATTATTGGAGCGAAAAATGATGGGTAGAGAATATAATATCTGATATCGAATAGAATATTCATTATCTATCAGCCTCCGGTGGGAAATAGTCTAGGCTACCGTAAATCGAGACCAGATCCGCGTATCTAGCCCCTTTCAGGAGATTCTTCATCACGTATATTGACCTGTATGACGGAGTTATCATCCTCAACCTATAGGGTTTAGCTGAGCCGTCGCTCACCACGTAATACACGAGTTCGCCTCTCCCTGCCTCAACCCTTGAAATCGCCTCACCCTTAGGCGGCCTGAAGGAGGCGTAATAACCTGGCATAACGATCCTCTTTTGTCCTTCCCACCACTTTTTCAACCTGGTGGGCGGAATTTGCTTGAAGAACCTATCGCTCAGGATTTGTCCTTCAGGAATATCCTTTATCACCTGCTCCAGTATTCTCAGGCTCTGTTCAATTTCCTCAAACCTGACCAGGGTCCTTGCGTAACCATCTCCTTCCTTATAAACCGGTATTTCAAAGTCTAGCTTGGAATAAGCGCCATAGGGCTCGGCCTTTCTAGCGTCGTAGTAAACCCCAGAGCCTCTGAGGTTTGGTCCAGCAGCTCCCCACTCAATAGCCTGTTCCCGTGTCATAACACCAACGTCCTGTAACCTTGCCTTAATGTTGGGGTTATTTAGGAAAATCCTCTCCCAATCCTTCATCTTCTTACGTTGGTATGCAATGGCCTTCTTGGTCATCTCTATGACGGCTGGGGTCAGATCCCTTCTGACTCCCCCTGGAAGGATGTAGGAGTTAGTTATCCTTGCACCCGTCAGCGCCTCAAGAATCTGAACCCAAACTTCCCTATCGCCGAACCCCCACATGAAACCTGTGGAATGCCCAATGAAGATGGCCAGGATACCCATGCCGTACAGGTGACTTGCTATCCTGCTTATCTCTGCGGCAAAGCTCCTCAGGTATTGTGCCCTCTCCGGAACGTCAACGTTAAGTATCTTCTCGACCGCGAGGATGTATCCAAGGTTCATATTAACTGAATCAAGGATTGCAGGCCTTTCCACGAGCGGGATCAAATGAATGTAGTTCCTGTTCTCTCCCAGTTTCTCAACAGCCCTGTGCACGTACCCAGGGTCAATTTCCGCGTCCTCTATAATATCTCCATTGAGCTTAACGAAAATTCTCATGTGCCCTGATCCTGGATGTTGAGGCCCCACATTGAGTTCTCCAGTGACGGGGACTATGTCCAGCTCCATCCCGCCACTTTTCATTAAATCATCAACTTGACTTGTCAACGAACAACCCCTCCGTCTTAACCTTGAAACTCTTTCTCAGGGGGTAAACCCCTTCGAAGTCCTCAGGTAGGAATAACCTCCTCATGTCTGGATTTCCCTCGAAGGTTATCCCCAACATTTCGTAGGTTTCCCTTTCCCCGGTCCACACACTTCCCCAAACAGAGAGAAGGCTCGGGACCACCGGTTCCTTGTATGAGGTCCAAGTCTTGAGCGCAATGATCACCTTGGAAAGTTGAAGGTCAAAGGAGGAAACGTGGTAAACCACCTGGAACTTGGCTTGATCGGGGTAATCAATACCGGTCACTGCCTTGACGTGGTCGAAGCCAAGCTCCTTTAAGACTTTCGCAGTTTCCACGAGTTTCGACTTATCTACCTCAATGGAACCCCTTGTGTCGCCCTCAACCTTCAGGGGTATTTTCCGCTCCTGAAGGAGCTTCACCACTAGGTCTATGGGTTTCTCGCTCACCTTCTCAACCCCCAATAAGTAATCATGTTGATCTGCCTTATGGCATAGTAAAGGACTGGATACATTAAAACTAGGAAGGATCCCACAACTATCAAGAGGTTCCTAAATAGGGTGAAGTTATTGTAGAATGGAACCGCTGCGGCCACAAAGAGTAAAACTACTATGGGCTCGAGCGTCGTGTACACGAGAAGGTAACCATAATACTGAAGAGGAAACCACAGCCTACCTTCTCCCGTGGGAATATTACCTGCCTCGAACCTGGCAGTCTTCAAAGGATTCGGGTTTCTAGGCATAACTAGCTCTAGGAGTTTATACGTACCATATGCCCCCAAAAGAACTAAGATGAAGGGCAAACCGAAGGATAACACTGCCTGAGTGTAGGTCATGCAGTGTTAGATAGACTAGAAGGAGTATAAAATATTTGCTTTTGACAATCGAACTATGCTTATATATTTTAAAAAACTAGAATTGTGCAGATGTAGGTTTACTTTATTTTTTCTAGAATCATGCGAGAGTTTCTTATACACTTCCAGACTCCGTTTCTCGGGACTCCCTCGATGCATCTCGATGAGACCAGCTCCTTCTCCTGGTCAAGGGTAACGGGATCGTCCTCAGGCCTCACGAAGTTTTCGTGAAGAATGCAATTGGGCCCTGCGAACTTAAAGAGCAGGGGGTGGACCTTCTTCACCTCGTCCAGCATGAGCCAGGCCACTGCCCTAATCTCCCACTGTGCCCTAGTACATAACCTGAGTCCAAAGAAGTTGTAGAGCTCCCTTGCGTTCATCGTAACCACTAGGTTAGTGTTGACGCCGTTTGGTAGGACATACCTAGCGTCTTCCTCAGGTACCCCCGACTCTAGGACACGAAGGTACTCCTGGTATACCTTTTCGAATGCCTCGGGTGACTTGAAGCTAGGTGGTACAACGGGCCTATAGAATTCGTCCTTTGGCTTAGCGAAACGATGCGACATCTGGGTGTAGGATGCTATCCTATGCCTCACAAATTGGTGTGAGGCTACCCTAGATATGCCCTCTATGGAGAAAGTGTAGACCGAGTGCTCCAGAACTGACCAGTATCCGTGGATGATTGAATCACGAATCCACGTTTCAATCTCCTCTTGAGACATGTCCTCGTGGTGCTCCCAGCCGTGTCTCGACCTGCTCATTTTAGCTGCTATCGCAACAACTTTCTCTCCCTGTGGGTTGTACGCCACCAACCTTACTTTAAATGGAAGGGCCCTACTTATCATTTGACCTATTATCTATCTAGAAAAGAAATAGATATTATTCCCTGATACCAGGTACTACCTTTAAAGAATCCATTTAGATATGACTTTCTCACTCAGTCACTCCGCTAAACTTCTCCACAACCCTAGTGAGTAGTGCTGAATTCTTCTCTGCATCCTTCTCTGCCTGCTCTAATACCTTCTTTATCTCCTCTTCCTTTACCACGTTAATCTTCTGCTTGTAAATCGTGATATCCCTTAGCTCGTCCTCAAGCATGTCAAGAACTATCTCCAGTTGAGCTGGCTCTATCTTAGCTGTCTTCGAGGCCTTATCCCTGAAACAGGTGTAGTGAACGACTGCTTTCTTGCTCGTGAAGGTAAAAAGCTCATCCCAGTATATCTTGTTTTTACAGATATCGCACGTCCACTTGGTTTCCGGTCTGCTCATCTGCATAGATACATTTTAAATTAAAATAAAAGTTACGGTAGGTCATGGTGTTAAACGATAGGTTACTTTCGGACGCTAAGTTCTACGGTAAGTTGATTGGCGTTCTTCTGGACAAGGAGGACACAATTTCAGGGAAGATTAAGGGAACGGCACTGGAGAGAAGGGTCATGATACTCAAGGTTGATCCAGAGGAGTACCCAGACTATCTCATAAGGATAACGCGAGGCGTTATACCCTGTCTATCGGTGCTTACGCCCAACATTGAACTGGTAGGGATAATTGAGTCCAATAACGTGGATTACATGATGACTTCCCTAAAGGACATGCTTAACTCCTTCGAAACCAAGAAAATTCGCCCCGTCAAGATACCCGAGTACACACCTGAGCCATTGGAGCCCTCCGAGGCCTCAATCTTCGATACTGTGAACAAGGTAATAGATCAACAGAAAGCTGACTTCAGGGTAATAGAGATGATAAAGACTATCTCCAGGGTCGAGAAAAGATATTCCACGATCGAGAAATTCCTGTCACCAATGGACGAGGTTGCATCCTATCTTCTAGGAGGCGGAGATCTAAAGGGAGAGTTCGCCATTTATGAGGCAGTGAAAACGATTAAGGGAGAGCCCTCAAAATTAGAGGAGTACGTGAAGGATGGAAAGGTTTTCAGGAGTTCCAAAAAGGAGAATTGGGGACTCCTGATAGATGAGGCTATTGTGGGATATGCGTTCCTAATGAGTTACCTTAGGGAAGGGAAGGATGAGTACCTGGAACAGGCAATCAAGATTAGAGATTACGTGAAACGGGAGCTTGAGACCGAAAAGGGATTCAGGGATACCGTTCCTAAGGATCCTTTGACCTCAATAACATATCTGGAGCCACTTGCCAACGCTGAGATTGCGATCTTCCTCTCTGCCCTTTGGCAAGCCACAGGAGATGAGGAAACCAGAAAGATGGCGATCAAGGCATTGGGGATAGCCAGTGTCAGGAGTGACTTTCTTGGGGTAAGCGCAAGAATTGCCCACTCCCTTCTCAGGCTTAACCATGGAATCCTAACCTCAATACCTGGAAACTATGAGGACGTGAGGGTCATGTTGAACAAGGGAGTGAACTGCAGGTTCAAGCAAGGGGACAAATGCGCAGAAAAACTAGAGGAATTTAGTGGTCTTGGCCTAGAGGACTAGAGAGTTACGTGAACTCTTTCCAGGAATCTCGCTAGCTGCCTCGCGTTTCCACCTTCGCAGATTGTCCTGAAGGCTCTGTTCCTGTCCACCGGTACGAGCTTTCCAACTGCCTCAAACCCATACTTCTTGAGAGTTCCCAACGCCATCACTGACGAGGCCCCGTTCATAATAAGGTGGTCTGCCTTAACGTTCTTGATGATCTTCTCGATGTTGTTCAGAACTAATGACGAGCCGAAGATCACTGCTGTGGTACATACCTCACCCCTAAACTCAGAGAAGGGTCTACTTCCGGGAACCGGTTGGGGAGAGAAATCATACGAGACTACCTCGGTGAATCCCTCAACCTTAACCTGGGGAGAATAGCCAAACATGCACAGTTTTCCTCCTTGAAATAGCTGAAGTGGGTCTCCGCTTCTAAGATCAGCAGGACTTAACGCATTCATGACCGCGGTGGAGATGCTCCTCCTCATGGGAGAGTCAAAATTATTTGCGACGTCATAGGCGCTCTTTCCCTGTAACTCCCCTGCCTCTTCCACTTCTCCGTCGGTCAAGGTAATTGAGATGCCCATGCTCTGATCATCAAGGAGAACTCCGGTGTAGGAGGGACCTACGCATAGGTTTACTACCCTCCTCCTCTTGAGCTCGTATGAGAGTTCCTCCAACATTTCGGATAATATCATAGAATTATCTTGCCCTCCTTGTAAACTGGATCTGAGACTTCCTTATATGGTAAGATTATTGTTCCCCTATTTAGAAGTACTCCATCTCCCGTAACTACTTCCTCTCCTAGGATAGTCCTCTCCCTGATGTGGTTCCATTTCCCTATCTTACTATTGTCTCCCACGATAACGTTCTTCAGAAATGAGTTCTCTCCTACCACAACCCTATCCATGAGTAGACTCTCCCCTACGTATGATCCATTGCCCACTACTGAACCTTTTCCTAGTATTGCGTTAGAGTCCAAGTATACCTCTCCCACCTTTGCATCCTCCATTATAAAATAGGGAGGAGTTAACTCGGCTTTCTCGCTCACCTTAGCCTTATCCGAGATAAAGCCACGGGGATATTTCCTCCTCAGGAGATCAAAGTTTAACTTGAGATAATCCGCCGGTATCCCGATGTCTGCCCAAACTCCCTGATACCTATAAACTGAGACGCAACTCTGTTGTAAGACTTTGGGAAGGAAATGCCTTGCGATCGACTTTCCGTTTATTATCGAGAAAAGCTTCTTGTCAAAGACGTAAACTCCTGCATTAATCTGTTTGGAAAGGGGGTTCGAAGGTTTCTCCACGATCTGGATTAGCCTATCCCCCTCCGTGTAGAGGACCCCGTACCTCTGGGGGTCCTCCACCTCAGCTGACATGATAGTTGCACCGCACTCATTACTCCTGTGAAGCGAGAGGATCTCCTTGAAGTCCACCTCCATGTACACGTCACCGTAGATCACTAGAACCTCGTCGTCTAAGGTATATTTTTCAGAGATGTATTTCAGGGGTCCTAAGTCGCCAAGTGGTTCCTCCTCCACAACAAAGGTGACCTTCTTCCCTCCCCTCTCCACATGTTTAATGATGTTATCAGCCATTACCCTTAAGGAGATATATACGTCCTTGATGTCGGCCCTTTCTAGTGCATCGAGCGTATAATCAATTATAGGCTTCCCGAGAACTGGAAAGAGGGACTTTGGCTTTGTCAAACTCAAAGGCCTTAACCTAGTGGCCCATCCTCCAGCTAGAATAATAGCAGAAACCATGATATTGTTGATAGATGAAAGAAAATAAATGAATCGATTTACTTGAGATATTTCTGCAACTTCTTCTCAGCGTAATCCCAGTTTACCACGTTCCACCAGTTAGTTACGTAGTCTGCCCTCTTGTTCTTGTATTGCAGGTAGTAGGCATGTTCGAACTCGTCTAGGATCAGGAGGATCGGAAGTTCTGCAATGTGGTTCATGAAGTGGTTCTCAAAGGTCATGATCTCAAGGTTACCGTTCTCAGTGTCGTAGTAAAGGACAGTCCAACCTGTGCCTGGTAACGAGTTCGCAGTCTCAGTGAAAACTTGCTTGAACCTGTCATAGCTCCCGTACTGCTTCACAATGAGATCAGCGAGGGCACCGCCTGGCTGTCCGCCTCCCTTACCAGCGGGGGCCATGTTGTCCCAATACAAGGCGTGAAGCTTATGACCATTTATGTTGAATACTATTCCTCTCATTAGACCCTGAACGTCGTATTGCCCGCTCTGTAGCTCTCCCTTTATAACCTTGTTGAACCTTTCCATGAATGTGTTGGCTCCCGTCACATATCCCTTGTGATGGCCGTTATAGTGAACGTCGATTATATCCTTACTTATGTATGGTTCCAGTGCATCTACCTTATAGGGTAGTGGAGGCAATTCGAATTTTTTGAAAGATATGGAAGAACTCATAGCAATACTTACTTGCTAATCACTTTTATTTTTTCCTTTTATGGGTTCTTAGGTTTAATCAGTGAATTTAATAAAAATCGTATCACGCTCTCAATTTTTGGGAACATGTTCTACCTGAAGGTTAGGAATTGATCATTATACCTGTCACTAGAATAGGAGGATTCCCCATGCAGACCATCTAATTAACGCCGAATCCCCATCCATACAACCCCAGAGATAATATTGTCCCTTTTTATCCCTTCATGTAGGTGATCTTTACACACATAATAAATTTATATCAATAATGTATTAGCAAAGAGAGAAGGTCTTATGCTTAGAATTCTAGGGCTCAGCACTGTAACTTTTAATGATATAGTTGAAAGAATAGGCATAACAATTCTAAATACCTTCGTCTTCTACCTTATTTCCAACGCACTGAACCTTCATTCTTTCTTCTATTTTGAGGAGGGAGTCGTCATCATCTTATCTGCGCTTTTACCTTACATTCTCGCCCCTGCCATAACTCTACTATACGTGGTAAGTTACAATTTCAGTGGGATGATTCTTGGTCAGACCAACACAATAACTCCCACGACGATAGAGACGTTTGGGATTATGTTGATCCTGCTATTCGTTATACCGATTATAGTTGAGGTAAAGTTCACCTCCCTTCAGGGCTTTTTAACCTCAGAGTCGCTTTTGGGGGTTTTCATCTCTCCTTTCCTTGTGGCCACTGGTATATCAGAAAAAGGTAGAGATCCCAAAAGTAACGTGCTCTCTGCCATACCTGTACTATATTCTCTAGTATTGAAGGCTGTAGAGAATTATACTGGCATACTATCGGAGCCAGTGTCTCTCGTTTATCCAATAGTTGGTTTCATTCTCCTTATTGTAGCTTCCATACTCTTTACGAGGGGAAGCATACTAAGTGTTCTAGGAATTATCCCTCTCTATCCAGGGATAGCACTTGCCCTTGGGTATGGATTTCTCTCGATCAATACTATAATAGCTTCACTTTTAGGCCTACTTGTGAATGCTCTTCCTGCCACTCTGAACCACCTAATGTCTTCATCCCAGGCTAAGAGTATACTTCAGAAGGAGAAAAATGAGGTAATTTCACAGGTAGAACAGAAGATCATGTTGATTAACAACATTAAGGGTGGGTCAGCCAATCTGCCAGTTGAGCTAATTACAGTACTCAGCGAAATGGAGTCCCAACTCAAGGCTGAAATGGCCAAGATGAACTCCTGCTCTACTTCGGAATGTATAGCCGAGGCATATAGAAACTTTCTGGAAGTATCAAACAACGTAGATAAGTCTCTCAATGACGCGATCTTTAAGATAGTTATAGATTACAATAATGTCGTAACCGGAATAAGGAAACTTGGAGTTAACGCAGAGGAGATTCAGATACCGCCCTCTCTAAGGCTCACAGAGCAGGATGTAAACACTGTCATCAGGATACTGAACACAATAGACAGGAACGTGTATCTAACCACGAGTAGAATAAACCAGATAGTAGAAGGCTTAGAGAAAACCCTGGGAGGAAAATACACGAGGCTGTTGGTTACCGACTTCAAGTCATTGGAAAAGGTCTCTGAAGTTGTTGGCAATGAGACGATGAGACGGAGTGCGGAAGAATGCTTAGCCATGCAGGCGGATGCAGTAAGGGAATTGAAGATGAACCCATTTAGTGACGAAAAGATCGCTCTCTCACGTAAACTTAACCAGGTCATAATTGAGACGTTCTCCATGGACAAGCTAAGTCAGATTGTAAGCCTCTCTAACGAGAACGTCAACTTACTGAAAAAGTACTTCGAGTATCTTTCCTCTAGGAAGGATGAGTTGAGAAAAATCGGACTTCCCGAGTCTAAGGAGTACGCAAAGGTAATTGAGGACTTAACTTTCACAGTGAATGGAAACCTTCCCACATGTGAGATAGTAAGGAGAGTGTACTCTTTCATTAGCGTAATAAATGATATAGATGAGATAGTAGCGGATTTCCAGTCAGTCTCAGCTCTCTTCCAACTACTTGAGGGACTTAGGGATGTGATAGTAGCCAAGGTAACAGAGGAAGGCTGTATCAGCCTAGACGAAGTAGGTATTGATGCCAAGTATGGAAGATTTGTGGTGAGTTGGCTTAAGGGAATAGGGATAACCGCAATATTAAAAGAAAACAGTGTATGCGGAGAACGGTAACTATTTTCTTTTTATAAAGTTTCATTTAATTATGAGAGCTTGTTAACGATTTTTATCAACATTTAAAAAGGACTCTAAGATAAGTTTCCTATGCCACAGACGTTCTCGTTAGATTTAAGGGGAAAATCATGCGACGAATTCATGGTTGAAATATCCAAGGTATTAGTTGCAATGAAACCAGGAGATGTACTTTCGCTAGTCGCTGATCAGGACAGGATACTTTGCACACATCAACTTCTCAAGAATGCTCCTAGGTATCTATTTAAGGGGGATGTAGTAGGGGATCACGCCGAGATCACCATTAGAAGAGTAAGGTAATTGTCAACTCTCTTTTCATTGGACTGGGAAAGGGGAAATTTATAAAGAGCCCTTTGACTTGCTCCTGAACTTAGGGAAATACCTTGTTATTGCCTTCACTTTTGGTGATTTACGGAAAGTAAATATCAAACTCAGTATAGCTAATGCGAGAGTTATTTCTGGTAAGAAGAAAATAACGAAGAAAATAATCGTGTGCATCGTTTGAACCCATAGGGGTTCCGGTGGGCCAATGAACGTGGTAGTGTCTGGCCCTATTGTTACATTAATATTTCCAGGTTGGAATGGTACTTTTGTGATGTTATAATAACTCGTGTTAGATACAGTCATCAAGAGAATAGGAAAAAGAAAAGGGAAAAAGTTATTCCTTATAGTGCGGTGAATGATAGACCGGATGATGGCAGATAGAAGTTATAGGAATAGTCGTATTCACCATTATTAGGCCATGCATTCCCAAGCGATACGTGCATCTGATTGTTGTCACCACTAGGTGGGAAAAGGGGAAATTTATAAAGAGCCCCTTGCCTTTCTTAAGAACTTAAACTTACCTCTAAATACTAAGAAGGATATGGCACCTATTACGACTATTCCTATTACGATTTCTGGCAAAAAGGCTATATACCATGGTGGTGGGGGTGGGGATAATAGTACTGTTGAAGAACTATTTGCCGGAATAAACGTCCCAGGCGGCAAGTACACAGGCCCGAAAGGCGTACCATTTATTGGATACATCGTAGTTGTAGTCACTGTTTTATGCCACCTAAAAAAGGATTGCCCTTAAAGAAATAAAAAACGTTTTGGCAATATTCTTTATAAATTAAAAAATGGATTTAAGTCCTGAATATTGGCATGTTTGACCTACTGATAATTGTTTGTAGTTATACCTTCTTGATATCCTACATCTGTTAGCCAATAACCTACTAGAGTTTTACCATAATATATGCTATTTTTATCATATTGAAACGCAGATATAACTAATCCAGTATAATTATAGCCCTCAGTATTTATGAATGGCAGTGCGTCAAATATTGTTGAAAAACTTGTGTAACTACTTGGCGGGTTGGCAGGATAGAATGCCACTACATATGTGTTAGGGTAATCTGTATCGGCATTAGTAATAACAGATGGCACCAGTATTGTTATTGAAAATAATGTTAGAATTGGTATTGATATAGGGGATTTGTACTTCATTGAAGGGGGGAAACTAAGAGATTTTATAAAGAGCCCAAAACGAGGCTGGTCAGGGACAAGACATCATAAACATCTACACCTAATGTTATCAACACGAATGGGAGTAACATAACCCACTTCATGTGGCTTACCCTTAGCTTATCCGCTAATTTAGTAAACCAGTATATCATGACGATTAGTAGGATTTTAAGAGAGATAAGAAGGATCAACAATTGAAAGAAGGATATGCTATCCCCACCGTAATCAAATATGTAATTGATGTACATGTTAAAAACAAGATTATGATCAAAAATATAGATATCGGTATTCCGAAGTTCAGTGGGCCAACCAAACCATGATATGATCACGTCTGCAATATTTCCGACGACTATGATGAGCCACATCAGTCTAAGCCTATCCATGGAGCTCACCTAACTCACGCAGATATTATGTTTTTTACAAATATGGTCTAACGCTGCATTTACCTTGTTAAACTCCTAGGTAATATAATTGAAACTTAATATAATTAAGATTGTATATGGGATCCTGAATGGTGCGACCGCCGGGATTTGAACCCGGGACTTCTGGCTTGGAAGGCCAGCGTCCTAACCAGGCTAGACTACGGCCGCACATGGATTGCTTAAGGCCTTCACACCCTGCTACATAGCAGTGTCAGGCCCTTCGCAAAAAGGTAAAGAGAAGGATAATATTTATGCTTTTCTACGCTAAGCACGTTGACTTATTTCTCCTTGGACGGGTAAATAACGGTGAATTTCTCGCTCAAAAGTTCAGTAGCTCTTGTACCTAGATCTTGATCGTACTCCCTTATGATAGGCTCAACTTCCTTAAACTCCGAGTCACTCAACTCCCTGTACTCGTAAGTCGGTATTCCCACCTTTTCCTCGAAAAGCCTCTTGGCGTACTTCTTAGCTTCGCCCTCCAATTTTTTCATCACGTCAATATATGACATGTTATAGTCCACGTCGTGCACGTAACCCTCCATGGCGAGTGCCTTTAGAAGTCTCATGACCTCTAGCCTATTGGGTTGCATCCCTATCCTTCCAGGGTCTACCCTACCACGTACGTATATCTTTCCCCCAACCATTCCTGTTCCCACGAAGTTGCCCGTTTTTTCACCCTTCTCCCTCATTCCAAGAACCATGATCACCCCTCCTGCCATGTATTCCCCAAGATAGTCATCCACCCTTCCACCTATCACCAGGTAGGGTCTCTTGTTGGCGTATTCACGCATCTGTATGCCGACCCTGTTGCCCGCATTTCCGCCAACGAAAACTTTCCCTCCCTGAAGAGTTTGCGCGAGAACGTCCCTTGCGTCCCCGGTAATCACCACCTTTCCCCCATGCATGGTGTCACAACAGTCGTCTGCAACGTTACCGTAAACGTAGAATTCGTTGTTCTCGTTGAGGTTAGCCATTGCGTTTCCCACAACCCCATATAACCTGACCTTAAGCCCTCCCCTGGGAAACTTTATACCAATGAACCTGTGTCCCAGGACGTTTACAACCTTGACCTCCTTCTTCCCAGTCCTAAGAATTTCCTTGTCCAGGTCTTTGTAACCAATTGCAGTAGCGTCTATATCATAATTTGGGGAAACAAAGGTAGGAGGAGGAGAGAAATTCCTTATCTCCTCTAGCTCTCTCCCATGACTAAGTATCCCTTTCCTTAAGGAAGCAATGAAGTAAGATCCGGGGCTGAGGGTCCAAACTCTCGCCTCGCGACTCATGAGTCTTATCTGACTTTCCTCGCTCGCAATATAGTAGTAGTAATCGTCCTCGCCAATCAACACAGGCCTGAACTTGGATCTATCGGCCAAACCCACAAGATATAGGTCATCCCCAGAGTCATACCCAATCACCGCAGTGAAGGGTCCATCGAGTCTCGCGTTCCTATAAAGGTAATCATGATGCGGGGATATGGCACTGGTCCTCCTGGAAGGATTAACCAGGATCTTTGCAACTTCTTCCACAGTGAGACCTTCGCTGATCAACTCCTCGAAGAGGAACGCCATGACCTCACTGTCCGTCCCCACGAAACCTCCCCATCCCCTGGATTGAAGGAACTCCAGGTTGGCACCGAAGGAGCTAACGTCACCGTTGTGAACGATGGCCACATCAAAGGAGGAGAAGGGGTGAGACCAATAGGGATAACTACCTGGGGAGTTGGTTGGCTGTCTTGTGTGGGCCAACCACATATCTCCCTCGTACTTGTTTACGTCATATATCTTGGCTATATCCTTGGGATAGCCGACTCCCTTGAACACCTGAAGGGATTTACCCATGCTGTATATCCTACCCTTCCTCTCTGGCCATAGCATCTCGTTGAGGTTCCTCACTGCCTTCCTTAACTGGGCTATGTTCCCGATGGAAACCTTATAGCTACAACTGCATACCCCTCTATCCTCGGCCTCGATGCTCTCCTCTATCACCTGAAGACCTTGGCTCTCCATCGCTATCCTCATCTTTCCGGGGTCATCTAGGAAGAACGCCTTTAGGTAGTAGTAGTTGCCCTCCTCCAGGTTAAATACAGCAAACCCTGCCCCCTTATCGCTTCCCCTATAGCTTACAGCGTCTATGGATCTTACCACGGAATCTCCCTGTATCTTAGGGGCGTGTGGTTTCCTCAGAACCCCGAAAACTCCACAACCCGATGGCGAGATCATAGCGAACCAGCCTGCCTCACTCTTATTCTCCTAGCGACGTAGGAGTTCAGGTTCACCGCCCTCAGGAGTTCCCTGTTTCCAGTTAAGCTTGACTGAATGCTGTAAATTCCCGCTGATCCAGCCAACAGCGCGATCTCCTTCCTCATTCCCGAGATCAGGTTAAAGGCTCTCTCCTTTAGGTTTCCCTTACTTCCTTCTCCTATGGCCACCTCGAGAACGCTGTAGGGCATGATCACGGAATCTGCGCCAAGGGCCACAAGCTTGAACACGTCCGAGGAGTCCCTGAGCCTTGAGGACTTGGCTATTAGGTCATACCTATTCCTTACTCCAGCTTCCTTAAGCCTGAGGTCCGCATCCGATATCACAAGCTCTATGTCCTCCCCCATGATATCCTCATCTAGGATGAAACCCGGGACCTCACCCTCATTAGCCAGTTCCTCCATCTCCTCGAGGTCTTCCGGGATGAAGTAGTTGCCCAGTGAGGGTTTCGTGGACCAGGTAGCAATTCCCTTTCCGTCTGAGGAAAGCGAGACTTCCTCAAATTGACGAATGGTCTCCACTGAGAAGACCAGGGTTCCCAGGGCAAGTGAAGCCCAGGCAAAGGCCTGAGTATACTCCAACGGTGAGTTGCTCACGTCAAAAATTACGGGCAGTGACAGGTAAAGCTCACCTCCCTTAAGAAGGAAACTAGTATCAATATCCTCCCTATAGGGGTCAATGGACGGCCTGGTAACCTGTGCGCCGTCGGACCTAAGCCAGTCGAGGATCCTAGCTGGTTTCTCAACGTCAGGTGGTGCGGTGCTACCCATGCTGGTGAGTGATGGCTCTCCCTTGTTTATGAGGTCATGAAGGGCGTTCTTTCTTCTCCTGGTCCAAAGTTCACCTAACTTGGGGTTCAGCTCCTCAACCTCTCCCCGGATTCCAAGAATCTCCAGGGTGTCCCTGGATAGCCCATAACCGTAAAGTAGATCCCTTCTACCCTTAAGTTGTGAGACAGAGGACAGATTAAGGTTATCTAGAATGTTCGCAAGCTCCAGGGAGAATCCCCTCACGAAGTTGACGAGCATCTTAGTTCCAAACTCGGTCTCCATTATCCTCGTGCCATCTATCTTGTTAGTTAGTGCAGTGGGACACGACCCTATGTGACACTTATGGACCATGACGCAACCCATGGCAATCAAAGCTCCAGTTCCAACGCTCACTACGTCTGCTCCTAGCGCAATCAGCTTCGCTGCGTCTGTTGCATCTCCCACTCTTCCAGCAGCAATGATAGTGAAGTTGTCCCTTAGACCTTCCCTCTTTAGGACAGAGTCTGCCGAAGATACGGCCAACTCTATGGGTATCCCAACGTTGTCCCGTATCACTGCAGGAGTGGCTCCTGTTCCCGCTCCGTGACCGTCAATTATGACTCCGTCCGCTTTCATCCTGGCAATTCCTGAGACCACGTAGGGTATGTAGTTAGTCGCTGCTACCTTTACGAAGACAGGCTTGCCCGTTAACTCCTTTAGCGCCTCAATTCTCTGTCCCAGGTCCTCTATGGAGTAAATGTCGTGATGTGGGGCTGGCGAGATCGCGTCCATCCCAACGGGGATCCTCCTGGTCTTGGAAATCGGCTCGGTTACCTTACTTCCGGGTAAATGTCCGCCAATCCCCGGCTTGGCCCCCTGGCCTATCTTTATTACTACCCCCAGCCCAGCGTTTAGAACGTCAACATCTACCCCGAACCTAGCTGAGGCCCATTGAACAAATATTCTCTTGTGTTTCGCTACCTCTGGATGAAGTCCGCCCTCTCCGGTTCCAGCGAGCGTACCTGTGATGTCAGCCGCCTCCGCAATGGCAATGTTAGGGGTTCCACTGAGGGCTCCGTACGACATGTCGCCTAGGTATAGGGGTGAGGACATAGATATTCCGCTGAAGGAGACCCTGGTGTCTGCTGAGGGCTCCCTTGTTATCTTGGTCTCAGCGACCCTAAACTCAACCCTGTCCAGTATCCTCAAATTGTTCCTTCTGCTGGTGAAGATCTGATACGGTTCACCTGTAAGTGCAAGTTGCCTTATATGCTCTAGCCTGTCTATTGTCCAAAACTCCGAGTCCGTCTGTTTAGGGATTGGTAAATACTTGTTTATTATGAGCATGAGATCGCAAAATCACGTTTACTGAGATTCTTATTTATTTGTTCATGCAGATTTCACGTAATATATAAGTTCGAAATATCGTGGTGATAGTTATAAGTTGACGTAACAATAATTTCTATGTTTCTACATTACGCATGGTTACTTCGTATTAGACATCTAGTACTCCGGTTTGGGTAAAAGATTTCTTGTTAGTCTCCTTAAACAATTGGAAGTTTTTAATTATCAAACCGTGCTATCTATCCTGAAAATAAGCCTGAAAATCGTTATAACTTCGAATCGCTCTTCAGAACCCTCTCCAACATTTCCACGTGTTCCAATATCTCATCCACCGTGTTCCTGAGGGTGAGTATTGACCTTGGATCGGTGTACCTCATTTCCACAATTATTTCAACACCTTTTTCGTTCTCCTTCATCTTAATGGTCATTCCCTCTGGCAGTTCCACGTTATCAACCTGAATTGCGTTAAGTATCTCGCTCGGATTCTCCGTGGAAATTTCAAGCCTTATCCTTTGAATCAACTTCCTCCATATTTCCAAAGAACCTAGAGGTAAAAACCCTGTTCCCATCATTAACATACACTGGCTTTCCCTTCTTACCAAGTTGCCTAAGTATAACATGAGCCAGCATTGGGGAACCCAGGGAAGTATTAACTAGGTAACGATTCTTCTCCTCAACCACATCCAGCGAGAAACCGTGGCTGAGGCTTTCCCTGTAGAGCTCCAGGGATGCACCGAAAAGGGAAGGGTTAAGTGCCAAATCGAAAAGTCCGGGATAACCGAGTTTATCCAAAAGGTATATGGACACGAGACCTAACTCTAGAAAATCGTAGCTGTGAAAGAAGTACCTCTTCACCACCAGTTCGTCCCTGTCAATCTTGGGGTTCAACTTCACCAGGAGAGAGATCAGCCTAAATACGAGGGTGTTCAACTGCGACTCGTCGAGTTCTCCCAGCTTTGTGAACTCGTTTCCCCCGATGTCCTTAACCAACTTCAGGGAATTTTCTCTGTTACCTGAGATCTCGGGAATGTAGGGGTCAAGGGAATAGGAAAGGGAAAGGAACAGTGGGATTTCCCTGTAACCTGGGATTTTCAGGGACTTCTCCTCCGTAACTCCCAGATCCTGAGCCTTGGTGAGTAAGTTCTCCTCCCAGGGGCTCGGCCTCCTCCTGTATAGGATCAAGTCTGAGGAGATCCCGGCCAACATGGGAACAAGGTCGTCAATAGTCAAGGGAAGAAGAGACGTGAATGAGGAGAAGCCAACGTAAACTTCGTTTCCATTCAACATCAAGAAGCTACCAGTATCCCTCTTCTCTAAGGTAACGTCGCACGAGGACGAAAAGCTCACCCCAATCTCTCCCTTGAAGTACTTAGAGATCAAGGAAGAGAAAATGGCGAAATCAGGGTCAAAAGGTCCCCTAATACATAAGCTTCTTCTTGAGTAGATCGAGGGGATTAATCTGGATGCCTCCTCAGGAGCTGGGTCTCTCAGAAAGTTTTCCATATGATCTAATCTCATCAAATTGCCTTTTAAGGTCTTTAAGGCTTATCTCCCTTATGAGGAGGAAACCGAGGGAGTAATCTATGAGTTCCAAGATTCTAAGCGCCACCACAACCCTCGGAATGAAGTAGATCGAGAGCCCCAATTCAGCGAAACCTGAACTGGCCGGCACTGGAATTAGGGAAGCTGCAAAGTAGGTCATGTTAACTAGAACATCTAGAGGAAAAGAGGGGACTATGTAGTAAAATGCAACTGACTGAACCAGGTAGCCTAGAAGAGTGAGGAGCGAATTCACGATCAAGGCCTCCTTAGTTGTTGCCTCCTTAACCATGTCCTTTCCCTTTTGAAGAAGGGAGTAGTAGTTCTCAAGTCTCATGAGCTTGATCAATCTCTCCTCTGCCTTCACCACCTTCTTAGAGGTGAAGATCACGTATCCTGTTCCCGCGACCCACCCCACTACGTTACCTAGGGTGGCAAGGATATAGATGAAGTCCACAGGAGAGGCCCTTATCTCTACTAGTACCAGAAACATGAGGGAGCCTATCACGACGTCATAGAAGGCCTCAGATAGGGAAAGGGCGAAGGACTTAACCAGGTCTTGGTTATACCTGGAATATACTGAGGCTCTCGCCAAGTCTTGGCCTGCCCATCCTGGAATTACTAGCCCAACAGCGTTACCCAGCAACCTGGCCTTGAACGCGGTGAAGTAAGGTACCTTGGTGATCCTAGAATCGCGTATTGCGAGGATCAGGAGTTGCACCAGGTAGGTTGCCACGAAGAGAGCAAGGAGCACAGGATCCATGGTTTTTAGCACATTCACGAAGTCAATATGAAAATAGAGCGAATAAGCGATAATTACAGCAGGTGGTATCAGTACTGCGATCAGTAGTTTTTTCTCCATCTCCTCTTTATCTCCCTATCTTCTTAAAACAATTTTCGTAGCAGATGAGTAGACCGTCTGGTGTCCTCTTCAGGTAAGGCCGTGGTCCCGCAGGGGGTCTCTCATTAACCCTGACTAGTCCACAGTTCATCCTTATCCCCTTGAGGTACCTGTACTCCCCTAGGGAGCAGGCCTCGCACGATGGATTTCTCTTCATATCCACAGCCTGAAGGGTGAGAGACCTGGCGTCCACGTAGTAAAGCCCGCGCGGAATATCTCCCCGGATGGCGTTAAGCATCATTTGAACCTGGAGGTTAGCTACCAAGGAAACGGTCATAGCGGTGGTTCCCATGGTTTCGCACGCATCAGCCTGTTCCACGGGCTCCATGAAACAGGATAGGCAGGGAGTGTCCCGCGGACTCACGAACATTGCGGAGCCGTACTCCCCTGTCACTCCACCGTAAATCAAGGGGACTCCGTTTTTCACGCATGCGTCATTGAGAATGAGCCTTGGGTTAACGTTATCTAGTGCATCAAAGACGAAGTCCCTTCCCTTAACTAGGGACTCCGCGTTTGTCTCGTCCACTATGTCCAGGATTGGGGTAACCTTGGATCCACTGCCTATTTCCATGGCCCTCTGGGCGCAGACGAGAGCCTTAGGTTTTCCAACGTCCGACAGGGTAAAGAGGTGAGTTCTATGCAGGTTCGAGGTCTCAATCACATCCGCGTCCACTACGGCGATCCTTCCTACCCCTAACCTAACTAGCAACTCGAGTATGGCAGTTCCCAGGGCCCCACAGCCAGCGACCAACACGTCAAGGGAGGACAACTTCTCCTGAGCCTCAGGGCCCAGAACTAGCAATTGCCTGGTGAACATCTCAAGGTTACTCAGTGGATCCACCTGATTCCATTTTCCACATACTCATAAAACTCTGACTGTAAGACCTACACGAAAGTCCTCACAATGAGGAATATGTGAACGCAAGAAGTCTACATAAAGACTTAAAAAAGGGAGATATTGCATTATTGCGGGGGTTTGTTGTTGCACCAATGGAAAAAGGTGGGCGTGATGGAATTCCAATATCAATAGAGGAATTAAACAAGCTCAAGGAGGTAGCTGACAGAGCTAGAAAGAACGTAATTAGAATGCAATTCTACGACCAATCAATTCACGTTGGTTCCTCCTTGAGCAGTATCGAGATCCTAACGGCTCTCGAACTCAAGGTATTAAGAGACTCAAATGATCCAGTCAACAGGGACTGGCTAATCCTAAGTAAGGGCCACGCGGCTCCTGCTCTCTATGCGGTTCTCCACGAGAAGGGACTAATCAAGGAAGAGGAACTGTGGAAGATCCAGGACATCTCTGGCCTTCTACAAGGCCATCCCGAGACCTTCATACCCGGAGTTGACATGTCAACTGGTAGCCTAGGGCAGGGACTTAGCTTCGGAATTGGAGTTGCCACGGGAATAAAGATGGCCAAGGGAACTGGAAGGGTATTCGTCATCATGGGAGACGGAGAACAGGACGAGGGCGAAGTGTGGGAGGCCATGACCCACGCGGTCGCTCGCAACTTGGACAATCTGGTAGCTATCATAGAGATGAACGGATTCCAGCTGGACGAAAGTACGAAGAACGTTAAGCCCAAGGAATTCCTTCCTGAGGTATGGAGAGCCGTGGGTTGGAGAGTGTTTAACTGTGATGGCCACGACATAGCAAGCGTTATCTCCACCGTGGATGAGGCACTAAAGACAGGGAAACCCGCGGTCATATTCGCGGAAACCAAGAGAGGTAAGGGGTTCACCCCAATAGAAAACACAAAGAAGCAGAGGACTGTTCCAGATGTTGCAAGGCAGTTTCTCCTCAATTCGTGAGGCCTTCGGTAAAACCCTGGTTAAACTGGGGGAGAAGGACAACGACATCGTAGTGATTACTGCTGACGTTGGGGACTCGTCAAGGGCTTCCTACTTTAAGGAGAAGTTCCCCGACAGGTACTTCAACATAGGCATCTCTGAGCAGGACATGGTAAACTTCGGCGCCGGTCTCTCGGCTGTGGGTAAGAAGCCCGTGGTGGTGGGATTCGCCATGTTCCTTATGAGAGCATGGGAACAGATGAGGAACAGCATAGGGAGAATGAACCTCAACGTTAAGGTGTTCGTGACCCACTCGGGCTACAGCGATAGCGGTGACGGTTCAAGTCATCAGGCCCTTGAGGACATCGCGCTCATGAGGGTAATCCCGAACTTCAAGGTAGTTATACCGGCTGACGCTGCCGAGGTGGAGAGAAGTATGCCCGTAGTTCTTGAGGACAAGGGACCTCTCTACTACAGGATGGGGAGAGACTATTCTCCTCCGATCACCTCAACCATGGACTACAAATTCGAGATAGGTAAGGCATACGTTCTCAGGGAAGGAGATGACGTGGCACTGATGGGAGCAGGTGTGGTTCTTTGGGACGCACTAAAGGCTGCTGAGGAACTGGAGAAGATGGGAATAAGCGCGGCCGTGATTAACGTACCCACGGTGAAGCCAATAGATCAATCCACAATAGAGTACTACGCGAGGAAGACGGGGAGGATAGTTACCGTTGAGGAGCACAACGTCATGGGGGGAGTGGGATCAGCAATAGCTGAGACAGTGGTGAAAACTTACCCTGTTCCCATGAGGTTCGTGGGAGCCACAACCTATGGTAGGTCGGCGAGGAGCCAGAGGGAACTCCTTGATTATTACGGTATAACGCCCAAGACAATCGTGAACTCAGCCCTCGAGTTGATCAAGTAAATGAAGGAACTCGACCAGCTAAGGGCTGAGATCGACAGGGTTGATGAGGAGCTTTTTAAACTATTTTTTAAACGCCTTGAACTTGTTTCTGAAATTGGTCATCTTAAAAAGAAGGAAGGTCTCCCTGTCACCGACGAGAGGAGGGAGAGTGAGGTCAGGGAGAGATGGAGAAGCTTAGCTAGAGCCTATGGAATTCCCGAAACCCTGGCGGATAACCTCCTCTCGACCATGTTCTCTGTAGCCAAGATGAGGGAGGTCAATCCCTCGGAAAAGAGAAAAATAACCCTCGTTGGTTACGGCGGGATGGCTAGGTCGCTGGCCTCCCTGTTCAAGCTCGCAAAGCACGAGGTTGTGATAACGGGAAGAAGCCAGGAGAAGTCCCAGAAGCTCGCGATAGATTTCAACTTCACCTACATGCCCATGCCACAAGCCCTTCAATGGGGCGAGATCGTGATTTTGGCCCTTCCACCTGAGGGTGTGTTCTCGGAGAACGTCACCAGGTTTCTCCACCTGTCCAAGGACAGGGTGGTAATGGATATCCTCTCGAGCAAGACCAGATTCTTTGGGAAACTCGAGGAAATGTCCAGGCAGATGGGATTCAGGTTCGTGTCGACACACCCGCTCTTTGGTCCCTACCTGAACCCTGTGGGAGAGAAGATAGTCCTGATCCCCTCTGAAACCACGGGAGACCTCGAGGAGATATCGGAGTTCTGGAGGGGGGTAGGACTGACCCCCCTAATCACAGACGTAGATACACACGAGAAGTTAATGGCCGTGGTTCAGGTTTTACCCCACTTTTTCATCCTGGGCCTTTCCAGTAGCTTGGACCTCCTCTCCAGGGAGCTCAACGTCGACTTCTCCCAGTTTCAGACAACCAACTTCAGGGAGATATACAAGATTGTGAGGAGGGTAAAGGAGTTGGAGCCAGTCATACTGGAGATACAGAGAATGAACCCCTACGCGGAGCAGGCGAGAAGGCTTGGACTTAGAGAGTTAAATACTCTTTTCTCTACTCTTCAAGAGGAAAAGAAATGATCCTCTACATATTGAAGGGCAAGGATCACTCCTCACTAAAGGAGAAACTTAAGTCTAGCTCAGCCTCATTCAAGTTCCTCAACCTGTACGGAAAGGAGCTCGCACTGGCCTGGCCCGACTCTGCAGTTGAGGGGATAACGGATGAATCCGTGGAGCTAGTGGTGAAGACCAAGAAGTCCTACATCCTGGCTGGAAACGAATGGAAAAAGGATCCAACAGTGGTGAAGGTGAAGGACGTGGAGATAGGATCCAAGAGGGTTGTGGTCGCTGCCGGGCCATGTGCGGTGGAGTCCATGGAGCAGACCGAGACCGTGGCCAAGGCCGTGAAAAGGGCTGGTGCCTCACTACTCAGGGGTGGAGCCTACAAGCCTAGGACGAGCCCCTACTCCTTCCAGGGACTGGGAGAGGAAGGGCTAAAGATACTCAGGAAGGCTGGCGACGAGACAGGGTTACCTGTGGTTTCAGAGATCCTTGACGCGAGGGACGCGGGAGCCTTTGCAAAGTATGCTGACATGGTCCAGATAGGCGCTAGGAACTCGCAGAACTTCACCCTTTTGCGGGATGTGGGAAAGCTGGGCAAACCCGTCTTGCTAAAGAGAGGTCTAGGGAACACGGTGGAGGAACTAATACAGTCTGCGGAATACGTAATGATGGAGGGGAACGGCAACGTGGTCCTCTGCGAAAGGGGAATAAGAACCTTTGAGAAGTCCACCAGGTTCACCCTAGATATTGGAGGAATGGTTGCGGGGAAGCTAATGACGCACCTCCCCTTCTGCGCGGATCCGAGTCATCCTGCGGGGAAGAGGGAACTGGTTCACTCCCTTGCCCTAGCCTCTGTGGCAGCCGGGGCAGACATGCTCCTTGTGGAAGTTCATCCCAGGCCTGAGGTGGCACTGAGCGACTCTGAACAGCAACTGACCCCGGAGTCCTTTGAATTATTGATGGAGAGAGTCAAGGCATTGGCTTCGGTTCTAGGTAGATCCGCATGATCGAGTTCCGTGAGAAGGTGTGCTGTTCAGATGTGAGCGTGAAAGTTGGTAGGGGGGCACTCAGGGAGCTGGAGAGCCTTCCAGGGAGGAAGTGCATAGTTCACCCCAAGTCCTTGAAGCCAGACGTGAAGGGGGACCTAGAAATCGCGGTAGAGGACGGAGAGAAAGGGAAGGACCTGAGGAACGCGCTTGAGATAGTGGATAAACTCCTGGAACACGACTTCACAAGGGGCGATTACCTAGTTGCTGTGGGGGGAGGGACAGTACTCGACGTGGCGGGCTTCTCAGCCTCAATCTTCATGCGTGGCCTAAACCTAGTTAACGTTCCCACCACCCTCTTGGGGATGGTAGACGCAGGGATCGGTGGAAAGACGGGAGTTAATTACGGTAAGGCAAAGAACATGATCGGGACCTTTTATCAACCCTCACTTATCCTAGATGACCTCTCCTTTCTGGATACTCTCCCCACGGAGGAGCTGAGAAGGGGACTCGCGGAGGTTGTGAAGTATGCACTGGTCCTAGATAAGGAACTTTACGACTTTCTTTCCTTGAATCACAGCTCAGTCCTGAACAAGGAGGAATCAGCCCTGGAAAAGGTAATCTCTTCGTCAGTTAGGGACAAGTTAGCGGTCGTTGCGGAGGACGAGAGGGAGACCAAGGGAGTGAGGATAGTCCTGAACTTCGGGCATACCATAGGGCATGCAATCGAGGCTGGCTCAGATTTCACGGTTCCTCACGGTCTCGCAATATCCGTTGGAATGGTATGTGAGGCTAAGATTGCCGAGGAAATGGGCTACGCTGAGGAGGGAGTGGTTGAGGATGTCCTTTGGTTACTGCAACTCTTTGGGTTACCCATCTCCTTGGAGCAACTTAACGCGAAAATTGATGTGGAGAAGGCGTTAATTGCCATGACAAAGGACAAGAAGAGGAGAGGGGAAGAAGTCCTCCTACCCTTTCCCACTAGGATTGGGAATTGGAGGGGGGTAAGGGTGCCACTTGAGACCCTTGAGGGTTTCGCTAAGCAATGCTTGGGAGGTAATTGAACTGAAGTGCACGGAAATAGGGCCTGATACCAGCCTTCTGGGCGTACTTGGGGAGAACATTAAGTATACCCTGTCCCCCAAGATACATAACTTCGCTTTCGAGAGGCTAGGGATAAGGGCAGTTTACGTTACCTTTGACGTCTCAAGGGACAGGTTTCAGAGGGCTTTCCCAGGGCTGCTAGAGTTCACGTATGGGTTGAACGTGACCATCCCCTACAAGGAGGCTGTAATGCCATTTCTGGACTCGCTGTCGCCCGAGGCTGAAAAGGTGGGGGCGGTAAACACGATCCATGGAGGAAGGGGGTATAACACGGACTACCTAGCAGTGAAGGGATTAGTTTCAGGAGTGGAAAGGGGTACTGCCCTAATCCTGGGAGCTGGGGGTGCGGCCAAGGCTGCCTCCTTTGCCCTGGGGGAACTGGGTTTCGAGATAATTGTACAGAATAGGACCGAGACCCGTGGGATGGAGCTGGTCTCAAGGTTGAGGGAGGAGGGTATCTCGGCCTCCTTCTCCAGGGCTTGCCAAGGGGAGTACAACGTGGTCGTTAACACGATCCCTGAACCGGAGGCTGTACCCCTGGAGTGCGTGAGGGGAAAGATGGCGGTGGAGTTCGTGTATAAGGAGGAAACCCCCTTTCTTAGAAGGGCGAGGGAACTGGGAATGAGAGTGGTTGATGGCCTCCAGATCCTGGTGAGGCAGGCCATGGAGGCTGAAAAAATTTGGTTTGGTAAATCCCTCAACGACATAGAGGTGGTGAATTTCCTAAATGCCGGGAAATAGCTTTGGCAAGATCTTTAGGATTACCACTTTCGGGGAAAGCCACGGGCCCGCGGTGGGCGTCGTGGTGGACGGTGTCCCTGCAGGGTTAAGGTTGTCCCAGGAGGATCTTGAATTCGAGCTCTCCTTCAGGAGACCAGGGAGACTCTACGTGTCAGGGAGAAGGGAGAAGGACGTTCCCGAGATCCTGAGTGGGGTCTATAATGGAAGGACCACTGGGTCTCCCATTGCCATCGTCGTGAAAAACACTGATGTTATCTCGTCGTTCTATGAGGAGGTTAAGGTGAAGCCAAGGCCTGGACACGCTGACCTTCCCTTCATCATGAGGTATGGTTACGAAAACTGGGACTACAGGGGAGGTGGCAGATCGAGCGCCAGGGAGACCGTTGGGAGAGTAGCTGCAGGGGCGATAGCCAAGAAGCTGTTAATGTTCCACGATACCTGGATAGCGGGGAGGCTCAAGAGTCTTGGACCTGTGGACTCACCGCCCGCGGACTTCCTTCAAATCTTATGTTCCAAGTACAGCCCCGTGAGGGCTTCCGACCCAGAGACTGAGGCCAAGTTCCAGGAACTGGTGAAACAGGCAACGGTTGAGGGAGATAGTTACGGTGGAGTTGCCGAGATAGTCGTGAAGAACCCACCTGCAGGGTTAGGTGAACCTGTCTTCGACAAGATCAAGGCTGACCTGGCCAAGGCGATCCTCTCTATCCCGGCAGTGACGGGGTTTGAGTACGGACTGGGCTTTCAAGCTTCAAGAATGAAGGGAAGCGAGGCAAACGACTCCATTGTAAGGAAGGGTGAGAGACTTGGTTGGAGGGAGAACAAGTCTGGCGGAATCCTGGGAGGAATAACTACGGGTGAGGATATAGTGGTGAGATGTTCCTTCAAGCCCACAAGCTCCATAAGGAAACCGCAGGGGACGGTGGATCTAAGAACCGGGGAACCGGCAGAGATCTCTGTCCTGGGAAGGCATGATCCAGCTGTCGCAATCAGGGGAGTCTCCGTGGCTGAGTCCATGGTGGCCCTGACCCTGGTGGATCACTCCCTGAGGTCTGGGGTCATCCCACCTGTCAAGCTCGAGGAGAGGCAGGCTGAGGTCATTGAGGACAGATGGAGGAGGTACATGGAGGAATGCAGGCCTACGGCGGAATCTCAGTCGTGAACGCCTTACCCTCTTGGTACGGCTCTGCCATGGCAGTGGACATGAAGGTTAACGTGAGGGTGAGGGAGGGGAAGAGGAACGTTCAGGACCTACTCCTCAACGAGATACTGAACTATTTCGAGAGGCAGGGAATCCCGGAGCTCGAGGTGGAGGTTGAGTCGGAGATCCCTCCGGGAAGTGGGTTGAAGAGTAGCAGTGCCGTTTCCAATGCGTTAATAGGGGAGATAGCCGAGAGGTTCTCCTTGAACGTGGATATCCCCAAGCTATCAGCCATCCTCTCCCTCAAGGCTGGAGTCTCGTTCACGGGGGCCTTGGACGACGCTGTTGCCTCGTGGTGTGGAGGTGTCTCGTTCACGTATAATAAGGAGTTCAAGGTTATCAAGAGGGAAAGGGCTCCCCGCGATGTGACCGTGGTCATCCTGGAGAGGAGCGGGAAGGGAAAGATAGATCTGGGTAAGTTAAGGGCCTTTAGGGCACTCTTCCAGGAGATCTTCGCGATTGCCCTACAGGGAAGGTTGTGGGAGGCCATGAAACTCAACGGGATAGCCATAGCCGAGATACTGGGCTTTCCTACGGACCTGGTTGAGGAGGCTCTTCGTAAGGGGGCTCTGGCCTCGGGGCTGTCAGGGAATGGACCCTCATATTTCGCCGTGACCCGTGAGGGCGACGAGGGGCCAGTTATTGAGGCCTTTGAGAAGAGGGGGAAGGTTAGGGTTACCAGGGTGGTAGACCTTGTTCGTGGAAATTGAGCCATCAAGGATCAAGGGAAGGGTTAAGGCTCCGCCCTCAAAGAGCCTTGGAATCAGGTACGTTTTCCTGTCCCTTCTGACGGAGGTTTCGCTCGAGAACCTCCCAGAGTCGGATGACGTAAGGGTTGCAATTAACGCGGTCAAGTCCCTGAAGGAGGGGAAGGATGAGCTCTACCTGGGTGGATCTGCCACCACCCTAAGGATGATAATACCAGTGATCCTAGCCATGGGGCGAAGGGTGAAACTTGACGGAGACGACACCCTGAGGAGGAGACCTCTGAACGCGTTGAGATGGCTTCCAGGCAAGTTCTCGTCAAATTCCCTTCCCATGACAGTTGAGGGAAGCCTGGGACCAGAGACGCAGATTGAGGGGTGGGAAAGTAGTCAGTACATCTCTGGGTTAATCTACGCCTACTGCCTGAGGGGGGAGGGAAGGATCAGGGTAATTCCCCCAATCTCGTCAAGGGGCTACATCTTCATGACCGCTGACGTCATCTCCTCAATAGGGGGAAAGGTGACGATTCAGGGGGAGGAGATAACCGTGGAGTGCAGAAACCTTCGCAAGTTTGGGGGATCTGTTCCAGGCGATTACGCCCTGGCTTCATTTTACGCAGTGGGGGCAGTACTAACGGGTGGGGAAGTGGAGATCACCAACCTTTACGCTCCCCCAAGTTACGTTGGGGACCACGACGTGGTTAGGATGGTGAAGGAGGCGGGAGCTGAGAGCTACGTGAGCGAGAACAGGTGGATAGTGAGGGACACCGGGGTCAGGGTCCCCATATCCGTGTCAATCAACGACGTGCCAGACCTGGCGCCCTCCCTGGCAGCCCTCATGGCCGTGATACCGGGTGAGTCCAGGATAATGGATAGCGAAAGGCTGAGGATCAAGGAGAGTGACAGGATATCCACTATCCTGAACACGTTAGCCAGCTTTGGGATATCAGGATCTTACTCAGCCGGCACTATCACAGTGAAGGGAGGAGAGCCGAGAAGAGGGGAGGTGGAGTGCCCCAAGGATCACAGGATAGCCATGATGGCTGGCGATCTGGCCTTGAGGGTAGGTGGTAAAATCACGAGTGCAGAGTGCGTGAACAAGAGCAACCCTGGATACTGGAGCGATCTCTCGGCTCTGGGAGGGAAGATAAGGATTCATGAGTGACTTCATTGTGACATGGAGAGGGCATGAGAGTTACTTGATCCTCATTACAACATCACATAGTTTCCGAGAGTCGCAAATGAACCTCTCCTCTATGCTCAGTCTTAGCTCTTTCATGTAGTCTTGGATGATAACACTGGAAACCATTACACCAATCAAGAACACATATTAATTCATCCTTCAACCTCTAACCATGAATAGGCCACTTATTGTCGCTTCCCTGCCAGTGACCTCACCTGGAGACATAAGCAGAGTAAAGGACATAGATGCCGATCTCGTTGAATTAAGACTGGATTACTCCAGGGAGTTTCCAAGGCCTCAGGACCTCCTCCCATACCGAGATAGGATCTTGGTCACTCTAAGAGACAGGGAAGAGGGAGGCCAAGGTAACTTTACCGACAATTTCAAGGAAACTTTCCTTAACGAGCTCATGAAACTTGGCATTCTCTATGACGTAGAGGCATCCTTCCTTTCCAGGAGGAGAGTCCAATTCAGGGAAAAGGTGGTATCCGCACACTACTTTCATCGCCTACCCTCCAGGGAGGAGGTTGACTGCCTATTCTCCACATATCGCGAAGCCTTCACAGTGAAGATCGCCGTGTCCAACCTACCTGGATACAGGGAGATTCTCTCCTACATTTCCACGAAGCCGGGCTCCACTTTCATGCCTATGAGCCCTGACCCCCTGGAGAGATTGGCGATCTCCCTTCTTGGCTCGAGGCTACTCTACACCTACGTGGATTCCCCAACGGCGACGGGCCAACTACACTATCTGGAGGCAAAAAGGATTCTCAACTGTCTCTTCTAGTCATCTCCAGGATTAACTTATCTCCCTCAACCTTCACCGAATACACGCCGATAGGCCTCTTAGACGCCCCCTTCAACGGTCTCCCATCCTTCACCGAGAAGTGACTGAAGTGGCACTGGCACACCAATTCCTCCCTTATTAGTACCCCGTACTTACTGAGATCGCAACCAAGATGGGGGCAGGTATTATCGAACGCGAGGTACCTCTCCCCTCCCAGGTAGATCAGTAGAATTGCCTTCCCCTCTATGTCTACTCTTCTCTTCTCCCCAACCCTCATCTCAGGTCTTTGAAGTATCATGCTCTGAGATTCACACTTCAAGTTAAAAGTTCCACGAACCCCACGACTTATAATTGACTTAATAATTCACTTATATGATACCAATTCCCTTGGGTATTTAGTAGATTATTTTATAATGTTAAAACACTATGTTATCTTAGGTGTATGAAATGATAAGTTACAACGAAGCTTTGAGAACAAAGGTGGATTACAGGATAGTGGAAATAGCCCAAAGTTCCCCAAGTACCGAGATCAGGGCTATTCTTGTCCTCGACACCTCCCCCTCAGAGGAGGTCCTTAAGGAGATATCAAGCCTCGCCAAGATTGACAACGTCTTCAGCTTCATGATGACTGTTAAGGTGAAGGGAAAGGCCTCTGATGTTGCCAGACTTGGAGAGAAGTCATTCATAAGGTATATAATGCTAGACGAGGTTATTGCAAGGACGCAAGAGTGGAGCTAAGGGACTGGCAATTAGCGCTCAAGGACAAGGTAGTGAAGGGGCTAAGGGAAGGCAATCTAGTAGCCCTGCAGTCCCCCACTGGAAGTGGAAAGACTCTTTTCTCTCTCGTTTCCGCGTTTGAAGTTAGGCCTAGGGTTCTTTTCACTGTTAGAACCCACAACGAGTTCTACCCTGTTTACAGGGAAGTTAACAGGCTCGGGAAGAGGTTCTCCTTCGTCATGGGGAAGGGAAGGGCCTGCCTCTACGCCGATGAAGGCGCAGATCCTGAGGACATAAAGTGCTCCCTGTGTGACTCCTACGTTGCGATGTTCGTGGATTCCACGGAGCCTCCCTTTACCCTTCTCAAGGAACTCAAGGAGAGAGGGAGAAGGGAGAAGTTTTGCCCCTATTTCTCCCTGATTAACTCAACCAGCGTCGCCGACGTGATTGCCGTGACCTATCCCTACGTGTTCACGCCTTGGATGTGGGAGGCCCTTGGTCTGGAACTAGACGACTTCGTCCTCGTGGTGGATGAGGCCCACAACCTGGATAACTTGAACGAGCTAGCAGAGAGGAAGCTCAGCCAGCAAATCCTCGACCTCGCCCTCAAGGAGGTTAAGAGCAAGGAGGCAATCTCGATCCTTGAGAGAATCAAGAGGGAACTAGGTGAGGTGGTCCTCCAAGAGGAGAGATACATCAAGGTAGAGGATTATCCTAAGGTGGACGGACACGAACTCAAGCTCCTGAAGGAGGAATACGAGGACAGAAGGAACGAGATGATTGCCAACAGATCCATAAGGAAACTCCACTTGGGATCGGTGATCAAGTTCTACAGCTCAGATGAGGCCCCAGTCTTCTCCTACCGTGGTCACCTGGTGATGAAGCCCCTCCTCTCCTCACCATTTCTGTCGATCCTAAATCGCGACGACCTACCCGTGATACTAATGTCAGGGACCATGCCACCAAAGGAGTACCTGAGCAAGGTCCTGGGAATACAGAGGCAGATTCTTTACCTAGACGTCGAGAAGGAGGTGAAGGCGAAGGTCACAGGGTCCTTTGATTGTATGCTTGCAATTGACGTAACCTCGTCCTACTCCCTGAGGAGCCAGGAGATGTGGAAGAAATACGCCAGCTACCTCCTCAGGATATATCACCTGGCCAAGGCCAACATCCTCGCGATTTTCCCCAGTTACTCCATCATGGAGAAGGTCATGGCCCACGTAAAGGTTGACAAGTACGTCGAAGGTAGCAGGACAAACCTAGAGGAGGTGATCGGTGAGTCCGGAAAGAGGAAGCTCATCATTGCTGGAGTTGCCCGGGGTAAGCTCTCCGAGGGGATTGAGCTAACCAGGGACGGAGCCAGCGTCATAAGCGACGTCGTCCTCTGCGGTATACCCTATCCCTCCTTTGACGATTACCTGAAACTTAGGAGCGAGGCCATATACAAGTTAACGGGACAACCTGTTAGGGAGGCTCTCATGGAGATACCGGCACTCATAGCGGTGAAGCAGGCAATAGGGAGGGCAATCAGGAGCAGGCAGGACCATGCTACCGTCTGGTTACTAGATAGGAGGTTTGAAACCTCGTGGTGGAAACTAAAGATAAACTGTTTTAATCCCAAGAAGGTGAAACTCTAGCATGGAAGTTGAGATTTTCACGCACAGAAACTGCACCGAGTGCAACCTCCTCGTGGAGTACCTTGAGGAGAAGGGTCTCCTAGGTAAAGTGAAGCTAGTGGACACGGAGACTCAACCCTTCCTGGCCCTCGAGAGGGGAGTCATCTCAACCCCCTCAATTTTCGTGGATGGTAAACTCGTGTATGCCGGAAAAGTGGACCTTGAGGAGTTTGAGGAGATACTTAAGGGTAAAGGCGTAGCCAGGACCTACAATAGGGAGGAACTCGTTACTAGGTTGATGGAAGGGATAGTGGACTCCTTCGCAGCAACTGCTTGGCTCTACGTTAACCGCGACTTCGATTCCTTCCTTTCCCAGAGAGACTTCGTAATGGCGGTCACGGGGCTTGCGCTCTCAGAGAACCCGGAGGAGGGATTCAACTATCTGAGGAACGTGTTGGTGAAGGACAGGGAGAGGATTCTCCAGGAATGGGAACCCAGGATGTTCAGGAACATCTCATCCAATTTCGTGAGGGAGATCTACTGGCTCTACGGGAAGAAGGTCCCTAGAGAGGAACTGTTCTCCAGGTACACGCTTGAGATCTTCGCCCACTGGCTCATGGTCAGGGGAGGGGCTGTGGGAAGGGTAGGCCTAAGGATACACCCTCTCTCCGAGGTGGACACGATGACAAGGATCGCGAAGGTCTACGGGTACGTCATGGAGAACTATGACTCCCTGTGGGATAAGGTAGAGAAGGAGCAGAAGTCGTTAAAGGGGATCCACGCGGTTGGCAAGCCCTGACGAGAGTCCCCCCGCTGGAGTTAAATACTCGAGATTGAATCTTTACCCATGCCACTAAGACCAGGAAGATGCTACAGGCACTTCTCGGGGCCTGCTTACACTAGGAAAGAGTATATCCCGGGAGTTCCCCAACCCAAGATAACTAAGTTCACAATGGGAGACCACAAGAAGGACTACGACTTCGAGGTGAGGTTGCTCACAAAGCAGATTGGTCAGATCAGGCATAACGCACTTGAAGCGGCTAGGGTCATAGCGCTGAAGCAGATGACCTCAATGGTGGGAAATGAAACCGACTTTTACCTTTACGTTACCAAGTACCCGCACCACGTCATAAGGGAGAACAAGATGATGGCCTTCGCTGGTGCGGACAGGCTTCAAGACGGAATGAGGCTGTCCTTCGGAAAGCCCATTGGAACTGCAGCCAGGATTACGAAGCTCGGCGACCTCATCATGGCAATAAGGGTGAAGAAGGAGCACCTCGAGTTCGCAAAGAAGGCCTTTAAGGTTGCCTCGAGCAAGCTCCCGCTCGACACCGAGATCGTCGTGGTTCCTCTAAAGGAGGAAAAGACTCAGTGAGTTACATTTTTGATGAAGACCTTCTCAAGTCCGAGATCAGGAAGAGAGGGGCTAGGAGGGTTCTCCTTCAGTTCCCCGAGGGTTTAAGGTATTTCTCCACGGAGTTGGTGGAGAGGTTAAGGGAATCCCTTCCAGACGTTGAGTTCGTGATATCGGGAGAACCGAGCTGGGGGGCCTGTGACATAGCTGAAGACGAAGCCTCCCTTCTCAAGGTCGACCTCCTCATCCATTTCGGCCACTCTCCTTATACCTGGTATTACCCCAGGTTTCCAACCCTCTTCGTTAAGGCTGAGAGCACGGCTCAAGTGGAGAGGGAGACCCTGGACAAGCTAGTTGATGTCCTTCGCGAGAGAGGAGCTAACTCGGTCGCCCTAACCTCGACCGTTCAGCACGGGAAACTACTGAACCAGGTGAAGGAGCACCTTTCCCCCCACTTCCACGTGGAGGTTGGAAGGCCTTCCTCACCTTTCATGGGGGATGGACAGGTCCTGGGATGTGACTACAAGTCTGCCCAGGTTGAGGCCGACGTGCACGTAAACATCTCAGGTGGGGTTTTCCACGCCCTCGGACTGGGACTGGCCACGGGTAAACCGGTCATCAAGCTTGACCCCTACACGAGATCTGTGGAGGACCTAACTCCTCAGGTTTTCAAGGTCCTCAAGGTGAGATATTCCAAGATCATGGAGGCCATGGACGCGAGGACCTGGGTCATTGTGCAGGGATTGAAGGTTGGCCAGAACAGGCCCCTCATGGTTAAGTCCCTAGAGTCCAGGCTCAAGTCCCTGGGGAAGACAACCTACGTGGTCACAAGCAAGGTTCTGAACCAGGACTCCCTCAGAAACCTAGATAGGAGCTACATCGACGCCTTCGTGGTCACATCGTGTCCAAGATTACCCACGGATGACCTCTACCTTTACGAGAAGCCCGTGTTGACACCTGGAGAGGCGAAAATGATTATAACCAATAAACTAGAACCATACATATTTCCGTGGTAAAAATGGGAAAACAGGGCGATTTAACGCTTCCTGGGGACGTTCTCTCCGTGATCGAGGAGTTCACTCCAGGTGAGGGTTGTTACGAACTTCAGGGTCAGGTCAGAGCATCAATCATTGGGAAAGTCTTCTACGACATGATCAACAGGAAAAGCAACGTGATCCCTGAGAAGAAGACCTTTGTATACAAGCTCAAGAAGGCCAAGTACATGTACGGCCTCGTCACCAGCCTGAAGGAAGATTACGCGGTTGTGGCAGTGAGTAGTGTAGAGGAGAGGTTCGTGAGCCCGTCAATAACGGGTTACCTCCACATCTCGCAGGTCTCCCACAAACACGTTAAGTCCCTACGAGACGCAGTGAGGCCATCTGACGTGATAAAGGCCAGGCCAATCTCCTACACCTACCCCCTTCAGCTCTCGCTCAGGGGAAAGGACCTCGGAGTGATAGTTGCGTCCTGCTCCATTTGCGGGACCGTAATGCTCAAGATGGACGAAGAACATTTAAAGTGCCCGAACTGTGGTAACGTTGAGACCAGAAGAGTTGGACCTTACTCGGTGAAGGGAAATGGAAATCGCAGTTGAGAGGGAAGAGGAAAATTACCTGGAGTTAAGGATCCAGGGTGAGGATCACACTCTAGGTAACTTAATAGCTGGTAGGCTGAGGAGCGTTAAGGGAGTTATCCTCGCGACGTACTACCTGCCTCATCCGCTTAAGGATGAGCTCGTGATCAAGATAAAGACAGATGGCACGATCTCTCCTAGGGAGGCCCTCAATAGGGCGATAGAGGACGTAAAGGTTCTTGGAGAGTCCTTCCTCGACGAGCTGGAACAGGTTTAGGAGTTGAAACCCGGGAGCAGGATCGCAATCCTGGTTAGGGAGGAACTAGAGGGCATTTGCGTGTTTAGGGGGGACAGACTAGAGCACCTATTTCTTGATATGGAGGACTTCGAGAGGAGCAGGGTCAGGGAAGAGGTCAACCTAAGTAACTTCGGGTTAGGTGAAGAGTACCACGGTGAACTGGAGGGAGAGTGCTCCAGGATAGTGAAGTTGATATCGAAAGAATTAAAAAAGATGATGTGAAGAGTGTTGAGGGTGTTCTTTATTTGAAATTTTGCCCCAAGTGCAAGTCCATGATGACCCCCAGGAAAGTCAATGGTGTCACCATCTACAAGTGCGTTAAGTGTGGTTACGAAGAACAGGGTCAAAGGTCAGAGATAATTTCCTCAAAGGTGAAGCACGCAGCCACGGAGAGAACCCTTGTGCTAGAGGACGAGGAGGTTCCCGCAGGAACCCAGAAAATGAAGGGAGTCATGTGCCCCAACTGCAGGAACGACGAGGTCTTCTTCTGGATGCTACAGACAAGGGCAGCCGACGAACCTCCGACCAGGTTTTATAAGTGTACCAAGTGTGGGAAAGTCTGGAGGGAATACGAGTAGATAGACAGAGAACTACATTTAGTCATTTTGAGCACTTGAGACTTTCTTGGTGTATTTTGGCGCAGTTACTGTTAACCTTAACGGGGGTTAAGGGGGCGGAAGTTCCCATCCGCAAGGGTGGGAATAAATAGCCCCCCATGGAAAAGATTTTATATACAAACGATCATTCAACTTACCTCTACAAGGCTGAAAGAGCCGGTAGGGCTGATGAGGGTTGGGATTACCTGATTGCCTGTGGAGGGGAAACCTCTGCTATACCTTTGCGTATAGTAAGTTCCCCTAAAGAAGCAGGAAATCCCCATCACGAGGTGGGGATGCTCCGTCCGTAAGGGCGGAGTAGTTCACCTATATAGTTTAGCTAGATCTGGAGCGTAAATCTTTTTTGATGACTCCACCTCTAGATGTAGGGACCCGTAGCTCAGCCAGGATAGAGCGCCGGCCTTCTAACAGGCCGAAGGGAGCCGAGGGTCGGGGGTCCGAATCCCCCCGGGTCCGCATTCAAATTTTATCAAGCGGTAATCTTAGTACTAGAACCGCTTAGCTCCTACTTGAATCCTTCTTATGCATAACGAAACCGTGGTTAGAGCTATAGCTAAGGTTATTTGATCGACTAGGAGAGAGAATCTCGATATAAGGCGAAGTCACTTAATCCATCGCCGGCGTGTGGCGATTCATTAAAATCTATAAGTTCGTAAACGTTTATATAAAAACATGAAACTAGCACTATTGCATGGCATAGATAAGGAGGACGAGAACAAACTGAGAAAGGCAGGCATCTCGGTAGAGACATTGGAAAGGTTATTGGGGGAACTAGACAGAGAATATTCAGACGCTTTATCAAGATTTTATGAAAAATTTTCTGAACATATAATCCTGTCAAGTAACCTGTCAAGTAACCTGGAGATCGAACCTGGAGAGTTACGTGAGATTCAGGAGAAGTACTCGAAAGTCTATAAACTACTTGAAAACTTGAACGACGAGGACTACAAGGACTTTTGGCTAAGGAGAATCAGTCGTGTCTTGGATAATTTAACTAAAGGGAAAAAAGAATTTGTTGAACTCATCAAAAGAAAAGATAAATCAAATCCGATCATGGAACTTTACTATCAGGAATTCCTGGACGTTTTATCCTTCAAGTACGCAAATTTGAGATCAGTCACACTAAGCCACGCTAAGGCTAAGGATAATCCTGGGTTAACAAGGGAAGTGAATTCGATAATATACTTTTTGATGGAGTTTCTAGCCCCCCTAATGCTATACATAAACGATAAACCAATGAACTATAAAACCTTGGCAGATTTTGTTGCAATATTGATAGAATTTAACTCAAGAGTAAGCCCTCCCCTATTCAATGAGTATACTAACGATTACTTAAGCGCACTCTTTGGGGTTAAGTAGTGATAGGTATTACTTTTGATACAAATCTTTTGTTTTATTATATTTTTGATTATTTAGACCAGGCAAAGACAAGGCAAGTACAGGAGATTGTTCGACGTGCTAAAAGCAATGAACAATTCGAAATATTTCTCCTCAATACTGTGAGGACTGAGCTTAACAGCGTAACTATTAGTATTTTAGACATAACTAAAACGATAGTTGAAACTAATTTGCCTGATAACTGGGACCAATTGTCTCTTGAAGATAGGATTAATCTACTTGAGAATCTAGACAAGAATTTTACTGAAAAGTTCCAGGAACTATATAAAACTAAGTATAAAGCTAAAAATAACGGTGAAAAGGCGAAGATTGGGCTAAGGCTTTTCAGGAAGCTTGAAAACAGGTTCCATACCAGAACTAGGGAAGAAATAATAAATGATGTGTTAGGAGGTAAAAATTGGGAACCAGTGATAGCTTCGATGAATAAAAGACTAGACGAGAATTTTGAACCTTTACCTTCAACAGTCAGCTTGAAAGATAATTTAATGATGGAACTTACTCTTATAGATGAAAAAATAGTAAGTGAAAATCTAAAGAAAAAAGAAGGTGCAAGTGCCAACAGGATGGATAGGGTTATTTTAACCGAAATATACCTAGCGTTAAGTGGTGGAGTTTATGATAAAATTTTCTTTGTTACTAACGATTATGATCCATTTATAATATATAACGACCTTAAAAATTCACTAGAAAATTCACGTAATAAACAAGATACACAAGGCGGTTCCGACAAATGGAGGCAAGTGGCTGAAAGGGTTTTAGACAAACTAGGTAATTTGAGAATCGTAAATCTTTCCGAGGGAGAAGTCATCTTTGGATCCGGCATCTAGTCTCGCGAATTCTTGGAAGATATTGAAAGCCTGGAGAACCTGCGAATGGCCTGAACTGTCTCCAGGATTCGAAGTCCAGTGTAGCACCTAAACTCTTACGTGTCCAAGGGCCCGCATGAGATAGTGAAGACGACCAAGGAACTTTATGACACTAGATCTTAAACTTAGACTGCTTATGCTCCCGGTTCCGTCAGAAGGGCCCTAAGAGACAAGGCCCTAGGTTTAGATGGGAGAACCTCTAAGGAGAGAATGTGAAACATCATTGAGAAGGTAGTAACGTGATAGAGCCTAGAGCACTTCCTAGACTTCTTAGAGGTATAACTGCGTGAGAGTTACTTCTCCGCCATATCACATGACAAAACCTTTTGAGTACATCTTGTTAACGAACATAAAAGGATCACTAAATCCCACGCTACACGATAAAGGAGATTAAAGGGAGTCATTTTAAGGTGTGTGCTATCTGTTCAATTAAGTTTTTATTCATGTTAAATTATTCCCAAACATGAAGGCCCTAATTCTCGCTGGCGGTTACGGCAAGAGACTTAGACCCTTCACTGACGAGAAACCTAAGCCCCTCCTCGAGATAGGTGGAAGACCAATCCTCGAGTGGCAGATCACCTGGCTAAAGAAGTACAACATCCGTGAGTTTGTGATCCTCACAGGATACAAGAAGGAGACCCTCATAGATTGGGCCTCATCCAACGCTGACAGGCTAGAGGTTAACTTCGTGTATAGCGTGGAGAGTGAGCCCCTTGGTACGGGAGGGGCAATACGCAAGGTGAAGCACTTCATAAACGAGGACTTCCTTGTGGTGAACGGGGATATTCTGACTAACCTAGATGTGTCGAGATTAACCCCAATGTCCATAGCCTTGGTCCCGCTGAAGAGTCCCTACGGGATAGTTGAGGTTAATGGAGAGAAAGTTAGCAGGTTCATCGAGAAGCCAACGCTGTACGACCACTGGATTAACGCAGGGGTGTACAGACTTTCTCCTGACGTGTTTGATTACCTTCCGGAGAAAGGTGACATAGAGAGGACAACCTTCCCGAAGCTCGCTGAGATGGGGTTATTGAGGGCAGTGAAGTTCGAGAGGGTGTATTGGAGGTCCATAGACAGCGTCAAGGATATGGAGGAGGCAGGACAGGAGGTTGGACAGCTTGTATGAAGATTGGGACAGGCTATACGCCGAGGCCAACAAGCTCCAAGTTCCGAGAGTTGAGGGGGAGGTCTTCTGCTTCGGGATGGGAGGAAGCGGTGTAGCATGTGAAGTCATGAGCGCCTTTTACCCTCTTCTAAGGGACATGAGACACGCCGACGTCGTTATTGCCGTGAGCTACTCCGGTAACACGAGGGAGACCCTAGAGATCGTGAGGAAGGCGACCTCGGCTGGCAAAAGGATAGTCGCGATAACGTCTGGTGGAGCCCTGGCTACGCTCCCCGTGGAAAGGATATTGGTGAGGGGTGGGGATCAACCTAGGTACTCCTTCCCCCTCCTCTTTCTCCCCCTCGTAAAGATGTTGAGACCTGAGCTCACTGAAGAGGTCATCCGAGGCGTCAACGCGAATGAGGCGAGAAGGGTGGCAGGGGACCTCCTCTCCGCAATCCGTGGGAGAATACCCGTGTTTTATGCGTCCATCTACCTGGGTCTCGCCAAGAGATTTAAGCAGGAGATCAACGAGAACGCGAAGTACCCCGCCTTCTTTGGCGAGATACCAGAGGTTAACCACAACGAGATTGAGGGCTACGCGCACGGATCGGGACTCTTCCCAGTTGTGTTCTCCTCAGGTCCCCTAGACGAGGTGACCGCAAGCCTAGTGAACGCGAAGGTGATAAGGATTTCAGGGATCAGGGACGTCTCCCTCCTCATTCAGAGCGCAGGCTTCCTTTCCGTCATGCTAGCAAGGGAACTTGGGGAGGATCCCGAGAAATTAACCAGGATACCTGAGGGAAGGAAACTTGTGGAAAGGATTGGCAGTTGAGGGAGGAGGTACTAAGACAACTGCAGTTGTGTTTCAGGGACTTGAGATCCTAGGCCTGGGGATCTCTGGATCCTCGAATTTCGTCGAGGTAGGCAAGAGGGCAGAGCACACCCTGAGGAAGGCAATCCAGAGGGCCCTAGACATGGCTAACCTCTCGCTCGCGGAAGTGGAGAGGGCGTCCTTTGCCCTCGCAGGGATAGGTGATTCCCCAAATTTCACCAGAATAGGGGAGAATCTAGTTAAGTCAATCTTTCCCAACTCCCTAGTGGTAAATGACGGAGTTGCGGCAGTGAAGCTTGCCCACCTCAACATGGATGGTGGAGCGCTTGTGGCAGGGACAGGTAACGTGGGTTACATCCAAAAGGCCGGTGAACTCAAGAAGCTTGCCGGCTGGGGCTGGTTTTTCGGAGATGAGGGATCGGCTTCCTACATAGGGAAGAGGGGCATAGCCATGGCCACGAGGGCGCTAGACGGGTTAATTGAGAGCAGACTTCCGGAGGAGGTTGAGAGATTCTTTGGTGCCCCCATCAGGGTTGTGATCGAGAGGCTCACGAAGAGACCCAATAAGAGGATAATTGCGTCCTTTGCGAAGGTTGTGGACAAGTTGGCTGAAGAGGGCGACCCAGGGGCTAGGATCGTGATGGATGAGGCGATTGCCTACATAGACTCCATGCTGACCAGGATGAGGAAGGAGGTGGAGAGGGTTGCGGGAACAGGGGGAGTGTTTAGGTCCATGATGGTTAGGCAGGCCTTTCCAACCCTGAAGGTATATGAGGGCTATCAGACCGTGATAGGGTCAATGGTTATGCTCCTTGGTGACGTTAAGGAGGAGGATAGGGACGAGTTGTTGAAGCAGTTGGAGAGGCTAAAGCCCAGGAGAAGACAAGGTTCGCATTCATGAGGCGTTAAGGGATTCTCTCGACAAAGGAGACAAGTGAACTCTTGCTATTAGCCGGTCAAAAACCTTTTAACTGTGTGAGTAAAGAGTATAAAACAAATAAAGACTACCGATGAAGCCTTTTACTCGTTGCCTGGAGAGGCAGCGGGGATGAAGGGCTAAGGCAACGGAAGACTACCGATGAAGCCTTTTACTCGTTGCCTGGAGAGGCAGCGGGGATGAAGGGCTAAGGCAACGTAACCTGTTTCTGAGATACATAGGTTTCTCTTAATGTGTTTAGTAATGTATAGAGGTCTTGGGACAAGCTCCCCTGAAATGAAGCAAATTCAGCAGAGACCACATAATCAGCTATCATTATCCCCTTTTTGTATAAGTTTTTCTTATTACTCGAATCCCCTAGGCTCAGGTTTAACTTGACGCTAACTCTACGCTTTTCCTTACGTATGATCTCTCCCACTTTGGAATTAAATTCCCGCTTTCGAGATTTTGACAACTTGTCGTTTAAGGAATCGTAGAATATTTCAACCTCATTTTCCACAAGTTCCATGATCTCCCTCAGGGGATACTCCAGATAAATTCTGAAATATTGATCTGAGATTTCATCCGAGAGGATTTCATACTTTAGCAGAACTACCCTGAATTGCCCCTTGTTTCCAACGAGTGTGGTCAAAAATTCCTTTCGTCTCTCTTCATGATCCTTCCTAAAGTGATACCTGGAATCTCCGATCCAGTCCAGCCTGTAGTCGTTCGTGACAACACAACTAAGGAACATGTGATAGCGATCATGTATCTTCACGGGTCCGGCTTCGTCCACGAACGCGATGGCACTGGAAAATCGCATTGAGGAAGTTGAGAGTTTGCTCCCTTTAACCTTATACTGCTTCTACGTTCATGTTGAAAACTCGTTGAAATATCGAGACGTAATACAGGAATTACCTAGGGAATCACCTCAGAAACATCCTCCTTATATCCGATGTTCTATACACACTCCTGCTCACGTTGAGACCCTTGAACCATAGCCCCACCCTTTCGCAGTATTCCATATCGCTTATTTTACGTCCTTGGCACAAAGTCATTTCCCGCGTCAATCCAGCCACGTAATCTGCAGAGGACACCCATATATCCTTGTCTTTTCCTCCGAACTTCACGGTAAAGCTATGCGAACCCAATCTAACCCACTTATGAAAACTATTCGCCAGTAACGTCTTTTGATCCTCCCTGAACAGGGGATTCCTGTCGTAGATTAGGCCTACATGTGAAGCTTTCCTCTTTCCCAATATCCTCTCCAAGTGAAGGGCCACTAGTTTACCGTAAACCTCAAGGACAAGGTTGCCAATATCCTCTTCCTTATATATCACTATCCCAAGGGCCAAAATATGTCGACTCAGGAGAGAAATGAACTCGTCTTTCACGCGACCTGCTTTTCCTGGTTTCGGTCTGTCGTGGGAATACTTGAAAACTGCCTCTCTTCCGAATACCCTTTCCGAAACTTCACGATAACTATCCCTGAACCTATCTACGTCTAGAATTACCGAAATCCCTAGGCAAAAGGGTTCATCCACTGTCCTTGACGGACTTCCAGATTCGTCAACGGCAACTATTAGAGATGCGGTCATGTGATCGAAGTTCTAATTGATTGAGGTTTTTAGCTCTTTATAACAAGTGGAATGTGAATACGCAGGTCATTAGCTCTTCATCCTGCTCCTGTCCCGGAGCAGTCGAGCTTCATGGATCATCCTGCTCCTGTCCCGGAGCAGTCCTCACTTAAATGTTGTAGCGAGCAACTTAAAACCTTTTCCAAGTTTCTAGCTCTAGAATTCGGTTCTGAATACTGATTAAAATTTTCGGAATAAAATTGAGTGCAAATGAGGGCAAGGCATTACCCAGGATGCATCGCACCACTTCACGGGCTAGCTTCATCGCGTTAGCAACATATCTTTGGATTCTTCGACTAGTTCTCAAAAGTAACGACGGTATAACACGAACGATTTTCAGATACCCAAGCGTGCGCTACTCCATTGAAGTGACCAGCAATAATTCCCTGGTAAAGAAGGGAGTAACAACATGAAGAGCAAGTCGCGATCGCTTAACCTTATTGCTCAACCTCTCCATAAATCAACCTGATTCCTAGGTTCTTGGCCCTCTCCACTGCCTTCTGAGTCACGACGTTAGCCAGCATCATCTTCACGGGGTTCTCAAGTTTTAGGACCTTGGACACCACGTAACACGTGTGGTTAAACCTCGAAACGTCCTTCGGCTGGGCATAGGCCTTGACCTCGATGAGGTAGGTGGTACCATTCCTCTTTAGGATGTCTACCTCGTATACGTCTCCCTTTTCCCCAAACACGCCCTGCTCATCAACGTAGGTATAACTGCTCAACAGTGATACGTCAAACCCCTCCTGTTTGAAGACCTCGGCCATGAATTCCCTAACCACCTCTTCCTGATCTATCCCCCAACGGGCGCCTATGTTTCCCACCTTTCTCTCAAGGCGGACTAGGTTCTCCTCAACTCTGGTAAGTCTCTCCTCGCTTCTCTTCTGTGCCTCGGCTAGTTTCTCAACCGCGGACTCGAGTCTAGTTAGTCTCTCCTCGCTTCTCTTCTGTGCCTCGGCTAGTTTCTCAACCGCGGACTCGAGTCTAGTTAGTCTCTCCTCGCTTCTCTTCTGTGCCTCGGCTAGTTTCTCAACCGCGGACTCGAGTCTAGTTAGTCTCTCCTCGCTTCTCTTCTGTGCCTCGGCTAGTTTCTCAACCGCGGACTCGAGTCTAGTTAGTCTCTCCTCGCTTCTCTTCTGTGCCTCACTTGACCTCGTCTCGATCTTGGCCTGCCCCTCCACTAGCTTGTTCACGACCTCAGTCAATTGCCTCACCAGCTCCTTGAGTTCCCTCATCTCATTTGGGGCTAGGCCCAATAGCTCCATGACCTCCCTCCTAAACTCTGGGTCCTCCCTAAGCAGTCTAAGGATCTCCTCCTTCAAGTCCATGGGATAATCTCGCATGTGGAAATAATAAGCTCTCTAGGGTCCATCAGGTTAGTTAGGCTCTGGATTGAGCCAACCCCGTGGTGCGCTTAGGAACGCTCTAGGATTGAACGGTCAACTGCGACAAATAGACCCGTGTTTCTCCAGAGAAAAGGGTAGATTAGCGATCCCCAAGGCACCGCTTGACTCTCAGCTGGTAAAGTCACGTGCATGAAAACCCTCGAGTTTCACGCACTGGACGATGCGCCAGCAACACTGAACTTGCCCTGGTGCGGGCTCGGTGGACATCCACAGTTCAACTAGTCCTGGGCTTCCCGCTTCCAGAAACAGATGCCCAGATCTAAGTTCCTGTCTTCTTTGTCTACCAGCCTTCTGAACTCCTCAACAGGTCCCAGGATCCTCGGGAAAGTTAGCCCTCGACTCAGCCAACCTCGGTAGCTTCCTGTCCTTCTCCGACAGGATGGGGTTAGGAAGGGGCCACCTCACGCCTATCTCAGGGTCATCCCACGCAACCCCCGCGTCGTGCTGTGGCGAGAACTCCCTCGTCACGAAGTAGATCACATGCGAGTCCTCAAGCGCCTGAAACCCGTGCGCGAAGCCAGGCGGTATCCAGAGTAGCTTCCCTGGGGTTAACTCGACGCCAGCCCATCCCTTGAAACCGCGTCTAAGGTCAACTGCAACGTCGTAAATCCTTCCCGTGATCACCGTGACTAGCTTCCCCTGTGGGACTGGCATGGCCTGAAAGTGAAGCCCTCGAAGAACCCCTCGCCTCGAGAAGGAATGATTCACCTGAACGAATCTGCAGGGGAATTGCGACTCCCTGAAAAGCTCCTGAAAGAACCCGCGGTCGTCAGGGTATTGGGTTGTCTCGACTAGGGTAACAGGTCCAAGGATGGGGGTGAACTTGAACATGGGTTAAAGATTGCTGAAGAGCTTAAATGGTTGAAGGAGTTGGGGCTCGAATTGTTGTGTATTGCACGAGCCTGAGATTGTTATGTTCACGGCAGAAACCCAACAGAAATAGATCAGTCCTTGAGAAGCCCAATCAGGCGAGTCTTGAGTACCCGTGAGGCTCTAGAGAGCATAAGGTCAAGTTTGTTAGGGTCCCAATCGCGTGAATCCTCGCGTCTCCGCTCCGTGTCCCGGGTTAGCCATTTGTTGATCCTCTAAACGGCGTTTCCTCCAGCACCCTGCTGTTAATCCCCTCCCACCACCACCTATTCTTCACGTACCAATCCACGGTGAGCGAAATCCCCTCCCTAAAACTCGTCTTGGGCCTCCACCCCAGTTCCCTCAACTTAGTGGAATCCACACTATACCTGAAGTCGTGTCCCGGCCTATCCTCCACAAACTTGATGAGGTTCGGCTTCCCAAGCATCTCGAGGATCGTGGTAACCACCTCTAGGTTAGTCTTCTCCTCTCCAGCGGACACGTTATAGATGCCGGGCTTCCCCTTCTCAGCAACCGTGAGGATAGCCTCGCAGTTATCCTGAACGTAGATCCAGTCCCTAACGTTTTTCCCCGTGCCGTACACGGGAACCGGGAGGTTGTGAAGCGCCCTTATCACAGTCTTCGGGATCAACTTCTCCGGGTACTGATAGGGACCGTAATTGTTGGCGCTCCTCGTAACGCGAACGTCCAGGTGATATGTGCGGGCGTAGGCCATGGCTAGGAGAGTGGCGCCAGCCTTTGAGGCAGAGTAAGGGGAAGAGGGGTTGAGGGGATCAGTTTCTCGGAAGGACCCCGAGAATATCTCGCCGTACTCCTCGTCGGTACCTATCTGAATGAAGGTGACGTCGTAACGCCTTGCCCCCTCTAGGAGGTTCGCTGTCCCGAGGACGTTCGTGGAGACAAAGGAGAGCGGGTCCACAATACTGCGATCCACGTGGCTCTCAGCTGCGAAGTTGAAGATGAAGTCAGGTCTCTCGTCGCGGATGAGGTCGAGTATCCTGGGGTCGCGAATGTCCAGTTCAACTGTCTTAACTGGGACGTCACGTAGGTTGGCCCTATTGGACCCCACGGAGAAGTTGTCCACAACCACGACGTCTACCTGGTTGGCGATCATCCTCACGAAATTGGAACCTATGAACCCGTAGCCTCCAGTGACCAGGACTTTTCCCTGCATAGGATAGTCTAGTGAGGCACGTTTTATTGTTTTGCGTCAATGGAGAAGTTGTTCGTGGCGTGATATGGGGGATTATGTTCACAGGTTAATCGCGTAACTTGTCATCCGTGAGATGGGCTAGAGTTTTCTAGCGCGTATATACCCCATTTTTCCATCCTGTCCCCCCACAACCTCAACCTGAAATCCATTACTCTCCAGGATAGATCTCAGGTTCTGTAACCCGTTGTGATATTCCATGGAGATAGCCTCAATCCTTTCGAACGCCTCCCTTTCCAGGTTGCCCAGCACAGAATACTCGCAACCTTCACAGTCCATCTTTAACAGACCCACAGTCTCGCCCTTCACCATATTCAGCAAATCCGTCAATGTTACGCTCTCCACTATCTTGGGAATCACCCTTTCACCCAGCTTGACCATGTTTTGTGGGTCTATGGAGTTACCATTTACGCTATTCTCGTATACGTAAAGAGTAATCTTACCCCTCTGTGGGGATAGCGCCCTGTTCAGGAGTATTACCCTATCCCCTACTCGAGAGGCCTCAACATTCCTTTTGGCCAAGGCGTAACTCTCCTCATCTGGCTCAAGCGCTATAACCCTCTTGGCCCCCTTCTTCGCGAAAAATATACTTGAGTCGCCGTTGCTTGCCCCAACGTCTATAACAACTTTGCTTCTCACATCATAGTTGTAAGAATTGTCCAAAAATATCTCCATTATCTGTCCAAGGTCTCCACCTTTGTTGGTTCTACAGGTTATACTTACTTCTCCATCCCCGCTAGTTAAGGTCATCAGGTTACCTTGAACATCCGTGACTTTCCATCCCCTTGAGAGGATATTTGCCAGTATATAGGCATTTAATGGTGAAATTGAAATTGTTGAGCCCAGAAGCCTAACCTCTAAGTTCCGTTTAAAGAGATAGGAAATGAGAAGGCTTGGCATACTGACATGGAGATTCCGTGAAATTTCCCTAGCAGCGTTGTATTTTGACCTAATAACCATCAGAATTGAATATATTTTCAAGTATATAAACCCTTTACTTGAGTAAGCCCAACTTAGATAATTCGTTTTCGAGCTCTAAGAATGATAGTAATAATTTTGGATTGAAGATCGATTGATCACGAAGGCCGAGTTTCATGGTTACTCCACCATAATGAGATTACGAATTATTTAGTTCAAAACCCATCTTGTCTAAAACATAAACCCAGATTTTAGTTATCATCTTGACCATGAAATGATTTAAGAGTGATTTTCAACAAACTCAAACCAATATTTTGCACATTAACATCTATGGCTGAATATCATTACTGTATTGAAAATATTATGGCCTTACGGAAAATCTCATGGTTTCTCAAATTTCTTTGCCTAAACGCTAGATTTAGAAGAATTTAAGGGTCTACCCAAGATTGCTATGATTCGGTGTTCTAAATACCCACATAGTATATTAAGTCTATCAAGTCTCAACTTGACAGCGTTATCCTTGACCTATCTCCGATCACGAGTCGCGTGATCCTGGGCACCCCAGGTTTGCTCTCGACGACCACGTCGTTACCTATGATACTGTAGCTTATCCTGGAAACTCCCCTTATCCTCACGCCCTTCATGACGATCGAGTTCTCTATCTCTACGTCACTGAGTTCGCAATCATCCCAGATCGAGGTGTATGGACCAATGAATACGTTAGGCCCTATGACGCAGTTCTTCCCTATGATCGCGGGTCCGCGAATTATGACGTTCTCCTTCAAGACTGTCCCCTCCCCTACCTGTACCCTGCCCTCGATCCTTGCGTGGTCGTGTCTAAACCCACCGTGAATCGTGTCAAGTACCAGCTGGTTCGCCTCAAGCAGGTCCTCCGGCTTCCCCGTATCCTTCCACCATCCCTCCACCTGAACCACCTCAACCCTCCTACCGTCCTCAACCATGAGCTGTAACACGTCGGTGATCTCGTACTCCCCCCTCCAGCTAGGCTTCAGCCTCTTGGTGTAGTCGTGGACCACGGGGGTGAAAACGTAAACTCCCACAAGTGCTAGGTTAGAGGGCGGATCCTTGGGTTTCTCCACGAGCCTCTTCACCCTTCCATTCTCGAGTACGACGACACCGTACTGCCTCGGATCCCTCACTGGAGTTACACCAATCACAGCGTCGGCCTTGGTTTCGTGAAACTTGTTCACGAACTGGGAGATCCCGTTCTGCAGGAGGTTGTCGCCGAGGTGCATGACGAAAGGCTCGTCCAGGTACTTCTCAGCCTTCATGACCGCGTGGGCTAGCCCGAGGGGCTCCTGCTCCACGTAGGTGAAGCTCGCGGGGTAGTTACCGTCTATGGCCTCCTTTATCCCCTCCTTGAGCGGACCCAAGATCACGACAATTTCGCGTACGCCCACGTTCAAGAGGCTCTCTACTGCGTATAAGACCATGGGCTTGTTAGCGATGGGAATCACGTGCTTGTTTCCCGTGTAAGTCAAGGGTCTCAACCTAGTTCCGTGTCCTCCCGCGAGGATAAGCCCCTTCATGAAGTATAGTCCTAGTCTCGCCAAATAAGCTTTCAAGGTTTTACAAGGGACTAGATGGAGACGTGACTTGATAAATATCACAAGGCAGGCGTGAGCTTAAGGAGACTTTTAGTGCTAACTTGAGTTAGCCAAGATTGTGTATTTCGGTTCGAAATGCCTAGAGATAAGAGATAGAAAGTCTCTGGCTCACTCAATGGCCCGTGTCCATCTAGTTTTTTCCTTTGAGATCTAGGAGAACTCTCTGGCTTGATCACACGCCCTAAAACTAGTTCTTTGAATGAACAAGTAAATATCTAGTAAAAGCTTGAGGAGCATGCGTTAACTTGACTAGATCTCTTCAGGTTTAGGTCTCTAGAACCTCCTTCACCTTCGCATAATATTGATCTGCCGTCTTATCCCACTCATACTTAAGAGAACTCACGTAGCTAGACCTAGAAAGGCTCTTCATCACATCCTCGTTCAACATGTATTCCAGCCTCTGGGCCATCGCATCCAAGTCCCTGTAACCCACAAGGAACCCGTTAATCCCTTCCTCAACTATCTCTGGGAGAGAGCCAGTGGCGTAGCCGAGGACGGGCGTCCCACAGGCGTTAGCCTCTACCACGGTCATTCCCCACCCCTCAATGAACGAGGTTGATAGCGTAACCCATGCCCTCTGGTAGAGCTCCACCTTCTTGGCCTCAGACACCCTACCCAGGTAGATGATGTTTCTCTCCCCGAGGGTGGCCCTCCTCACTTCCTCCTCGAGGTCGCCACTCCCCACGATAACGAGGGTAGCCCGGGTCTTAAGTCGCTTAAACACTTTGATGGGGTCTAGGGGGTTCTTATACTCCTTCATCCTGCCTATCCAAAGGACCATGGGCGTGGGAGACTTCTCTCCTGGTTGATAAAGGGAGTGGTCAATCCCGTTATGGATCACTGTTATCTTTCGTGGATCCACTCCCAGCGAGACGAGGTCGCGCTTCGTTGTGTTAGACACCGAGATAACCCAGGGGTACTTCCTAACTCCCTTTTCGAGCTGTCTCACGAGGGAAGCAGTGACGGGGTCAAGCTCATACTTGACCACCTCCTGATGAACGTGATGAACTAGGGCTATGGACCTTCTGTTAACCAGGTATGAGAAAAAGGGAACAGCGTGAGCCACGCTATCTATTACAACGTCGTACTTTCTCGCGCGGAGCAGGGAGTGAAGGTGGAGCGAAAAACGATTACCAGCATGGAGAAGCTTCACCCCATCCTCGTAGTCGCGCGAAGAGTTGACGGACTCACTTAACCAGGAGACATCAATCCCGCGCTTCACCAGTCTCCTCGCAACCTCCAGGATGACCCTCTCGGCTCCACCCGCCTGAGGATGGTAAATGTCCCTGTGATTTACGAAAAGAAGCCTCACGGGAGTTAGTGAACGTAGAAGGTAAAAAGATGAAGTGGGCAAGAGAAAGCTCGATGAATTGTTCTATTGAAGTTCCTCTAGGTCCGTCCTTAAAGATACTTTCCCAAAATGAATGGGATACCTCTTACTAAATACAGTCCATAGACCCCAATTCTATCAAGAAGCGATCCCCGACAAATCTTCCTAACCTTTCTCCTAGTGGAAAGAAAATTCTCATACAGTGTTCCTTTTAATACTTTAATGCTCCTACCATATCTATAATATTTTCTAGCAATGTCCAGAACAGAAGAGTCTCCGTTATGGTAGATGAAAGGTTCCTTAACGACATGTATGTCGGTCGAGATCTTAGAGGCTTCATAGTATATTAGTTCATGATCAGGGAATATCACATCATAAAATTTGTCCTTCAGGTTGCTTTCAAGAGCTTCGAAGGCCCTCGAGAGTATTTCGGACCTGAAATATCTTGGCAAGGCAAATCCTTTGATTGCGTCAGCGGAATTACAGTAGATGATGTTATCCTTATCTAACTGAGCATGTTTAATCCAAATTGAGTTACCCACCTCCCTTTCATGAATAATTATCATGTCTCGTTTAAGGGAAGATAACGTCAACAAGGCGTCTTTTCCCAGGTACCTAGTCTCGTCCAGGAGAAGGGAGAAGTCTCCTTTGGAGTTCAGGTGAGCTAGGTATCTCGCATACAGGAGTTTCGTGCTCTTCCTGATTTCTTTAAATCCGTATTGCCTTATTAAATCGGATATCTGATCTGATCCTGAGTTCACAATTATAACCTCATAGTCCTGGTAGGATTGGGAACGAATAGACTCTAGAACCTCGTATAGGTATTTACCATGAACAACAGGAATCTCTATCGAAATCACAAAAATTCATGCAGACTGGCATAAAAAGGGTTTTCTGTTAACGTGAATATGTTCTAGCGTGATCGTGAAAACATACTGGATCATGTACAGTTTCACTAGGTGATCAGTCATATACAGTATCCCTCGAATTAAGATTCTAGATGTTATAGTTCTTAATATAATTAAAGCAGTTTTTCAGTAGAATTTATGTGAGAGAAGTTCTTCTCTATCGCTTTTTTCTTATCATACCCATTTTCATGCATTTCTAGAGCCTTAATCTACTCTTAATATCATGAGCTTATATCTAAAAACCTATAATATAATCTTTTAATAATATATTATTTATAATAAAAATTAATAAGATAAGTAGTATATTTTTATATATATAAAAATCTTCTATTTTTTAGTAAGACTATTAACAATAGTATATCCGTAAAGAATGAAATCAAGGGTAAATACCAATCTATCGGATAACTTAAGATAATATTTGGATTACTGTTGACAACAAAGGTTTCTCCAACCCCAAAATAATAGGTGTAATACGATGTAATCTTGTCTTTTATGGTGACTAAATGAGTGAAACTAATAAATAATATCCATGGATTAGCAAAAACTGTTACACCATAATCCTTTGAACTATAATTATTAACAGTGTATATATCGCTATCAAAATTTATTAAAGATTTATGATTTAGAATGGACTCTGCTTCGTTATAAAGTCTTGGATATAAATCTTTGGGAACAAAGACAATTTTTACGAATCCTGTTCCCCCATTAGACTTAATTGTTATCTTATGATCTTTTATCTGAAGTAAACCCGCAAAATGCCAGCTAAGATTATATACATTATAATTGCTTACAAAAGTACTTGTGGAATTATAAGACGAAATAGTAAAACCACCACTTTGAATTATAGCAGAGCTATATGTATAAAATGTTTGAAGAATATAAACATAATAATATCCATTAGGAAGATTTACGTTTAATGTTAGTGGATTTCCACTGCCACCAAACACAATAGAGTTTAAGACATCAGGAGTCCAGAAAGGGTCACCACGTGTCCAACCTACTTCATAATTATTATATCCATTTGTATCTTGTATCTGATTAATGTAAATATTAGAAGCTGAGATAACGTAGGTGGAATTAACTAACATTGGTATAAGGTCATTAGGAGTAACATTAAGTCCTATGAAACCTTCAACATAGGGTAAAATATCTTGCAAATTATTCACATAATAAAAAGGAACTATTGAAAAGTTCTCACTCAGCGTACTTAGATTAAGAATAACGTAAGGAAAGTTGAAAGCTACCCAAATTCCCTTATTTACGATATACGGCTTGTAGTATAAGTTTTTAAATACGTACATAGGTCCCTCATGTAATATCTGATCAAATCCTTGGGAATTATTTAAAACTTTAAGATATTCAGAATAACCAGTACTGTTGACAACAATGTATTCTACGCCTAAATGGGATAAAGCCTTAGCCGGATTTTTAGAATTTAAAATGCTATACCAAATAAAGCTCATATACCCATAACCAGATGGGGAAGTCATAAACGGTAAATAAAGCTGATAATAACAATAATCCTCACCTCCACTTAAAACAAGTGTAATTCCGGTAGAGTTAGATACTGTGCGGATTACATCCTTAGTCTCCTGAGATAGGGGAACTGTAGCATAAGCTTTACTTAATTCAGCTGCATTAGGCTCATAGTAAGCTATAGGTATTATTGATAACAAGACGACAAAGATCAAACCTAGAGTTAAAAGGGATCTTCTAATAGGTTTCTTATAATTTTTAAAAAAGTTATATATTGAAATTAATACAAATGAAAATAATGAATAAAAGTAGGCGGAGTAAAGGTAACCTGGAATGTACTGTACGTAAAAATAGACCAATAATCCAAAGTATGGAGTTTGAGCCAACCAATAATTAATTGTCCTTGTACCAATAAAGTCAAAAGTTATTATACCTAATAGTAAAATGCCAAAAAGAAGACTAATTTTCTTTTTGGAAATTATTCCTATAAAAGCTATAGAGGCTGATAGTATACCAAAGATATAATTAGCTTTATACGCTAAAGGACCGAACCAGTTAATTGTCATTATTAGCGTATATATTGGATAATACCAGGTTAATGGCATAGCTAATTGATTTAATACAGTACTATCACCAACTATTGAAATATAGGAGGAAGTAAATTTAGTTATTATTAATGTATTTATATTTAATAAAATGAGAAAGCCAACACCAAAAATTATCATTTTTCCAAAACTTTTTATATATTTTATTCTATTTTTCTTAATAATAATAAAATAAAATGAGAATATTATAAAAGTTAAAGATACGTAAAAAATGCTTCTTGGATCATCAAATGATAATGTCGTTGCGAATGCTAAAAGAAGTCCTCTATATAATGCTTGTTTAAAAGTTAAAGACTCGAAATCTAGGCCATAGTCGTAAAGTGTTAGTGTCATTAAGTAAAATGCTGGAAAAAACGAATAATTGATATAAGTTATTTGAAATGGAATATCAATAGAAATTGGAATAAGAGTAGCACTAAAATTAGATGCATTAAAATATTTTATAAGAAAATATCTTATAGAAACAAATACTAACATAAAGGCTAGAATAAAGTTTAAGGCGAAATTAAGCGAAGATAAAGTAGAATAAGACAGAAAATTTGTAAAAGCATAAATTAATCTTAAAGGATAGTAAATCATAATACCCTCCAATCCTACATAAACTAAATTCAAGGGACTAAACATGAATTGGATTTCATCGCTTTTCGGTAATGGTAAGTACCCAAAGCCTGGCGGTAAATCTTTCCCATATAGAATAAAGAAGTAAATAATGCTTACTATAAATGCAACAGCATAAGGGAAAATCTTGGGAAATCTTGATCTCAGACTTTCCATATACATTATTTGAGTATGAAGTCGCGTTATAAATTTGTCCTATAGCTGTAGATTCCGCGACAAATAACGCTAATATAGAAAGTAAAATACAATAAACGATCTGTATTGTTTCGTCAACGGAAAAATACCTTTTTTAGTTGGTGTACATGACACTTATGTATCAGTGGTAGAATGAAAAGTATCAAGATTCTAATGATATCTGGAGGTGATATAAATAACATTACGGGTGGATATCTAGTTAGAGTATCCAATATTTATAAATGTATGAAGTTAATTACTAATAATGTGGTTCTTCTTCAGTACCCAATATTTTCAGATCCCATAGATAAAGGTTATAAAAATATAATCGTATTGAGAGCTTCAAAAAATTACATATTTTTAGGATTAAAAATTATTATTGATTCTTTTCGCCTTATAAAGACCATAAAAGAAAACGACATATTAATTATAGAAGGTTCATTATTTTTACCTTTCGCTATAGTTGGGAAGTTACTTAATAAAAAAATCTTATACGATTCTCATGGCTTTATAGGTATGATAGACATAAAGTATAAAGGGATAAAAAAATTAAAAAGTATTAAGAGTTTCATTCTTAGAAAAATAATCGGTCAAACCTTAGATTACTTATCCCTTAAGATAAGTGATTACTCAATAGCTATATCTAGCACTGATAAGGAATTCGCTGCAAAAAAATACCATATAGATGAGGATAAAATATTAATTTTACCTCATGTAATACCTCTAGAAGACTCAAAATATGAATACTCTACTAGAGGTAAAGGTGAATATTGGATATTTGTAGGAGATTTGTACTCTATTCAAAACTATGACAGTGTACTCAATATTATTAATATTGCAAAGAAAATGCCTCAGGAAAAATTTGTTATTGTTGGTCGTGGCAGTGAAAAATTTAGAGACTACCCTCCGAACATCGTTTTCACAGGGTTTGTAAAGGATATAGAAGAGTATTACGAAAAAGCGAAGGGATGTTTGATACCTATGTTTACTGGTACAGGTATCAAAACGAAAGTTTTAGAATGTTTGAAGTTCGGAAGAGGTATCATAACTACACCCGTTGGCGTACAAGGACTAGATAACATTGATAAAATTAAAGATTGTGGAGTTATTGTGTTAAATAAATTAGATGAGTTAATTAATTCACTAATAGATTTTAAAAGTATAAAAGTTGATTCAGAATGTTTAAGAAAATATCTTAAAGAGAATTTTTCCTTCGAAACAATGTGCAGTATTTTAAAACAAGTTATCTCTAATCTTTGAAATGCACTACTGCAACTAAAATTTTGTTTTATGTTTATGTGTATGTTACTATACTCTGGATAAAAAGAAATTAGGCGCTTAACATTAATATTCATTATCTTTTAGTTGGTTTTAAAAAGCCTATATACAATATGTTAAATGAATATGTATACTGTAACCTTCTTTAACGTAGTTCATTTAAGTGAGGGTAGAGGAGGAGAAGTATGGACGAGAGAAGTAATCTCTTATTTAAACTCTACTGCTAAGTTTAAAGCTCGTCTTATTACAACAGATTGTTGTTTTCAAAATCCTATTAAAACAGATTTTGAATATAAAATAATCAAATATAAAAAATTTTTAGGATTAAGCCTTTATGCAGAATCTCAACTTTTGCCATATCTAGAGGAGTCTGACCTTGTATACAATTTCAATGCTTTTTTAGGTTCTCAATTTCCCTTAATTAAAGATAAAAACCTTCATAATAAATTGATATTTGGATATCATGCGTATATCGATACATTTATACAAAAATTATTTTACTCCTTTATATACACAAGAATAAAAAATATAGGTTATCATCATGTTTTAACACATTACTATTACGAGATTTTGAAAAGAAAGGGACTCAAAAGAATTTTTATAGTGCCTAATTTTGTAGATACTGAAAAGTTTAAGAGATCTAAAGACAAAGATATATATTTTATAGCACCAGGTGCAGTAATTAAGGAAAAAGGACTAGATTTAATTCTAGAGTTAGCAAAACAGACTAATGAAGATATTATAGTCACAGGGAGAAAACCTAATATAAAGGATTATCCTCCTAATTTGAAATTTACTGGATATTTGGACAGGGAGAATTACATAGAATTGATATCTAGGTCAAAGATCTGCTTAATGCCTACGAGGAAAGAACAGTTCCCAATAACTTTTCTTGAGTGTCTAGCTTCAGGTAACTTAATATTGGCCAGAAATCTACCTGTATTGAGAGAAGTCTCTGGAGCAATAAATAGTGTTGTATTTTTCTCAAATAATGATGATTTTATACAAAAATTTAAGATGATAAAATCTATGCTTGGTTCATTTGAAATGTATTCTGAAGAGTCAATAAGAAGAGCGAAAGAATTTGATAAGAATAAAGTTTTAAATAATTTTACAAATATTTTATTACATATAATTGAAAATAATTCCGTGTAATTGTGTCCTTACTACAACTTATTAAAGATTCTATTTTACAAGGTATTTTTAATAAAAAACACCAAGGATTAGACTAAGTACGAAACTTCGTAACAGTAACGGACTATCCCCTTCACGTGTTTGAGCGTTGGTACGAGCTTCCTGAGGATCACACAAGGGAAAGGACGAGGCCGTATAGGGCGCCGTTCATGTTCAACGGGTTCCTCGCTTTCCTTTACGCGTTCACGTATAGGGAAGAGGATATAGGGCGCTTCAAGGATGTAGATAATGGCCCACCTAGGTCACAGACCTAAGTCGAGGAAATCACTGAATTTCGAGATGAGGAAGATATTGAGTTCTCGAGCTACGATAATAAGCTGAGCAGGGAAGTACATGAGGGCAAACGTGGGGAGAAGTTCCTGCAGGTCGTCGCGTTGACGTTAAGTCCTTTCGTGAAGACTGAGGTCGAGAATTTTGACCTGATTCCATGACAATGCTGTTAAAGACGCGAGGAAGGTAGGCACTCTCGAAGTTCTACGACATCTAGACTTAAACGTGTTCTAGATCCTGAGGTCATGATCTCGCCGAAGGCTAACGGATACAAACCTACCCTCTAGGACACCACTCACCCTTGTCTCGTCTGAATATCCTGTTAACGGATACGATTTCTACCCTCCCTCTCTTGCTGTAACCCCTTTTCCTACTTCAATCGCGTAGATCCTCGTACTCAAGTGCGTCCTCCTTGCCTTCTTGGCAGAGGTTCTGGCTCTACCGCGACATGGAAGAAAGGCCCCCAAGGTCCGCATGATTCGCGTGACTTGAAGTGATTTTATGAACCAGATCGTCTAGGCAAATTTTGTAAACTAATTATATTACATGACCTATCAGTAGTAAATTCTGACGATAGTAACTAAATTATCGTCAAGAGAATAACTCGATAAGCACGAATGTCTAAATTTTATATGTCTTAACCAAGATATAACCAGCATGATATTTAAATATGGAAATCTCGAGATTGAAATTCCTCAAGGTTATGAATACGTTTATTATGCTACATTTATTCTAGGAGAGTATGACTTCCTTCATGTAAGAAAAGATGATGTTGTTTTAGATGCTGGAGCCTTCGTTGGTGACTACACTTTAAAAATAGCCAAGCACGTTAAAGAAGTTATTGCAGTAGAACCAATACCATCTGCATTTGAAATATTAAAAAGTAATATAGAAAGAAATAATTTAAAAAATATCATGCTAGTTAATAAAGCATTATACGACTCCAAGGCAGTTGTAACTATGAAAAACGAGGGTGTCGGAAGCAGTGTTGGCGAAGGTGAAATTAAAGTTGAAACAGTCAGCATAGATGAGCTAGTAAACGAAGTAGGGGGAAAAATCACTGTAATGAAAATGGATATTGAAGGGGCCGAAGGAAAGGCAATTTATGGGGATTACATCAAGAGCGTTAGAGAAATAGGAATTGAACTTCATGGCGAGGATAACATAAAGGCCGTGAGTCAATATTTGAAACAAAACAGTTATAAGTTGATAGAGATGAGTTACAGACATGTTTTGTTTAATACAGTTAAAAACATAATTACACATTTTCCATCGTTTATAAAGGCTGAAACAAAAACTAAAGTTTTCGCCTCAACAATTTTCTCAAGAAAATATAATGTACCAGCATTAAGTAACAATCAAATAAAAGTAGTCTACGCTAGACGAACAATGAATATTTTGAGTTAACAAATTAAAATGATTAAATCCACGCCCTCATCAACGTTAAGTGAAAGCTAATATACCCCTAAAAATTTATCAAACCTTTCATATATCATTTGTATAATTTTGCGGAATTATTGAACGTGCAACTCAGGATGTGTGTCCAACAATTTATTCTCCCTCCAAATTTCTAATAGATTATAGACTGTGAAGAAGGCCGAGAACCAGGACTCCAGACTCCTCTTGCTCGCGTTCCACGGGAAGTGGAAGTCCATCCCAGAGAGCCTGTGCTTAGCGGTCCTAAACACCTGCTCAACCATGTTCCTAATCTCGAAGGTGACGTGCTCGTGGTCGACCCCCGCAATGGAGAGGAAGTTGTACGCGGGGAGGCCGTCGTGTATTTACTTGGCCCTCAGGAACTCTCCTCTGACCCTCAACTCCACCTGCCTCACTTTATTCACGAGGATTATCACGTCTAGGCCCGACCTGGCCTCGGTGACCATGAAGAACGGGATAACTCCCGTGTGAACGTCCCTCACGACCCACAGGTAGTACATCACTCCCTTCACCATGAGGACCTTAGTCTCGTCAACAGCGTACTCTCCAGTCAAGGGAAGGTCGAGCGTTGTCATCGTGACTCTCCTCCAGTAATAGTGAACAGTATTCCTAGGGACCCCTAACCTCCTGAGCAAGAGCCCGAGAAAATAACCTGCAACGCTTCCCCCAAACTCCTGAAGGGGCCAGAGTCGGGGCTTAAGGTTATTAAGTTGGAGAAGGTGAATCATTACTTAGGTCAGGACAGGAAAGGTACGGATCCTCTTCACGGTTGCTCACGTGATAGACTCGTCCTGACCCTTAAATATTATTTTGTCTAATTTAGCGATGTTGTTGGACACACCAACTCAGGAGAGAAAAATCTTTTGAATCCCTGTTATATGTTGAGTCAAGATCATGAATCCATTAACTGGTTCATTGAAGTTCCTAGCGACTACACTTCTAAACTCAATCACCGCTCTACTGTTCTTTCTTATTGTCGCTCATTTTTCTAGTCCGTCATTTGTTGGAAAGGTCGCGATAATACAGCTTATAGAGACTATTACAGGATCGTTCTTTGCTTTACTGCCGTTAAATCTTGTCACGAGAGATGTCTCACATAAATATGCCTCCTCTCAGGACTATGAGAAGGTAGTTTCTACTTCACTCTCATACTCCCTTTTGGTCTCACCTTTTCTCCTTTTTCTGTTTCTATTTCCCTCCTACGTATGGTTATCGATACCGTACTTTGTTTTATATCTATTTTCCACTTATCAATCTCAGATTTTATCAGGATTGGGGAAGTTCTCTGAAACGAATTTAGGCAACGTTATCTTTACCGTAACGAGATGGGGAATATCCTCAGTTGCAGTGTTTTATCACAGCATATCACTCTTGATCCTGATTTGGACTTTAGGTGCCCTGGTCAAGGTTATCTATTATAACCATAATCTTCCATTTAGATTTCACTTCGATTTTCAGATTGCAAAGGAGATAGTCAAGATAGGGTTTCCAATTTATTTGTCAGGAATAGTATCTTTCATTTCCGGACAAGGAGATAGAGTTGTTACGGCCTTTTTACTGGGATCGTATAGTTTAGGTATTTATCAATTGGTAGCATTGATTTCAGTTGTACCAAATACGCTGATTTGGTCCATGACCTCTGCCCTACTACCTTCCTCGACCTACTATTACACTAAGGGCATCGAGATGAGGGAGATGGCCTCCAGTGCCTTTAGACTCTTGACCTTCCTCTCCCTTCTTCTAGGAGTATCTAGCTATGCAATCTCCCCATATCTAGTTCTCAAGCTTTTCCCTGACTATTCACCTGGAGTTGAGGTGTTGCGGATCCTAATTCTATTCATTACAGTTACAATGCCCTTTCAAGTTCTCTCCACGTTCTTGATTGCACTTAATAAGAATTACAGACCCTTCCTGGTAATTGGGAGCGTTAGTGCCATTGAAGTGGTTCTAGTCTCCTTCCTCCTGATCCCGCGAATGGGAATTTTAGGTGCGGGGATAGCCCAGGCAGGGAATGCCATAATAACCAGTGTTCTTTATGTAATTTTCTCACTACAACAGGGAATAATAACACCTAATAGAAAGATTATATATTCTATGTTGTTGATATCACTTTCCTTGGTCTCCCTCTTCTCCTGGGCGATTGGGGCACTTGTAATTATTCTAGGATTGAAGTTTCTCGGAATCGTAACTAATAAGGAGATAGCCTTGATACAAAAATTCATTCCGCCTCAGCTCAGATTCTTTACGAGAATACTTAGTCTCTTTATTTAAAGAAGAGTCAGATAAAGTCTTCTTAGGGGAGTGTTCGGAGTTAGAATGCATATCATCCAAATTTACTCTTAATAGATTATATATCTTATTCATAAAATTTTGTCTATATGATCCTATTCGGAAAAATTTGGTCACGTCATACGAATCGCGTGAACCTAAGATAAGCCAGCCGCATTATAGTAGAGCCAGAACTTCTGGAGTACAAGCCTTAGAAGATCCTTCTCGCCTCATCCCGTCTGAACATCTTCTTAATGAATACTATATGGACCCTCCCCTTCCTATGGACTCCCACATCAGTGGCCCGACACCCCATACTTGAGAGAGTTAACTCCTCCTCGCCCTATCAATGTTGACCATCGGCGGGATCACTCCCTCTAGGAATAGATCGCATTATCCCTGGTGTATCTCCTTTTCTTGTAGATATTTATGATTATTACGCGATTTTAAGGTTAACCTAGAGAGACTTCATGAACTAAAGCAGTGAAGAATTATGAGCGAACCCCTAATTGTAGGAGAATTTAGATTAAAATGCGCATCCAATTAGGCTCTATCTTGTCTCTTATAATCCTTTCTAATTGACAGTGCAATAAGTATTCCAGTAATGGCAATTAATATAATTTGAATAAATGGAAACTCTTCACGGATGTTAGCGTTATCGCCTGTTGAGATCACAATTACCCTATACACATGGTAGTGGGGAAAGGAAATGTTTAACGTAGTAGGTGAGAAGAGCCTCAAGGTTAATGATGTAGTTCCATTGTTAAATCCGGACCTAAACTCTTTTCCGTTCACAAACACCGTGTAGTTTGACGGAATAAAGGAGAGGACATGAAAGGAAAGTGGTAATATAGTGTCGGTGTCTGTCCGAATACCAGCATATCCCACGCTCCTCCAAGGAATTCCAGTATTATATTTTATCATGTAAATTGATGAATTAATAGCAATTGAGTAAAGACAAACTGAAGAATTTACGTCCTTAAAAATCATGGTGTAGTTCCCGGAGGAGAAAGAAGGTAGTGTGTATAATAACTCATTATAACCTGTCAATTTATCTAGATACAAACCTCCATTCCACCCTACAAGAATTTCATAGTTGCCTATCTGACCATCCCTATTGGATAATGTGAAGTTACTACCATAGAGTACTATGCCGGGGACGTTACTAAAGCCGCCTACCACGTTTCCATCAAAGGTAATCGTTATTTGGCTCGAGTCTGTAACGTTTATCCTATCGATTAACCAGTAACCACCGAATCCTTCATAGGCTGTCTTTCCTGAAACATTGACAAGCTTAGTTCCAGGTGTCATGTACTGGAAGCTAGTTGAATTAATAAGGTTAGAAACAAGGGAGAACGAGATGTTGAAATTCTGGCCCAAGAGTACGTTACTGGGATAGCTAACCTGCACAGTGTAACTCGACACTGTAAGGGAAGTCAGAAACGCAAATATGAGAGATAACAGGATTGCCCTTGACAACGACATTGAAAGACTACTAGATCTGCAACATATATTTCTTTTCCCGTGAAGATGGCCATTGTATCTCGTTCAACATTTCTATTTTAAAGGTAATACTATATTACCTAAATAAGTTCGGCTGACTCAACATGCCTAGCTATATATCAACAGTTATATATCAACATCATCTAACTAACTCAGTATTTCGCGATGAGGACGGTTCTAAGATTCCGATCAATTTTTGTGCATCCTAGGCATTTCGAACATCGCAACTTGTCTCGGTTTCACTTACGTGACATCTAGTTCTTGAAACACTTAATGTCAAGTGCAGTACCGTCTCAGGCCCCCAAAATCATCACACATCACGCCCTATGCGATGAAAAGGAAACTGGCCACACTCAGGTACTTGATCACGAGGATGACTACTACAGCCTCGATGACGAGAAGGTCGTATTTCCTCATCGCGAAGAAAGGTAGCGCCAGCACAGGGAAAGGAAGGGAGACCCCTATATACCTCATTGCACTCCTCAACGAGGAATCTCCCCACTCCCTCATGCTTAGGATTGCCGAGCCTGCACCAAGAACAGAAAAGTAGGTGGACATCACCACATTCCCATCACCAAACAGGTATAACGAATAACCCAAGTAGATGCACGCGACTGCAAGGAACGCGAATTTAGCCTTGATCTTCCTGTCGGGGAGCCAACCCAACATACTTCCCACAGCGTAGACAGCCCAGGAAATGACAGGGAAATGGAAATAGATGACCCCCACTAGGGGAACCACGAGGAAATACGGGACGGCCTCGCCTAACCCAGCGAAGGGATTAAGGAGAGATAGGACCGAGAAGCTTAAGGCCCTCACGTTCACCCTAGGGGCTACGAAGGAGATGGCGACCAAGGATAGGAGGACAAACCTAAGGAGGTCACTGTAATATAGGAGGGCGAGCCCCTGAAACGTAATCGCCAACACGATCCTAATGGGGATTACCCTCATCTTACCCACAACCCTCTTCACGTAGGGCCACGCCACCGATCCGATCAAGGCAAGGGAAACGATCTCTACTCCCGTGTACCGTCCAAGGGCAAATAGAACCAGGGACACCGCGAAGAGCCCGATGAGTCCGTACACCATCTTCTTCGTCACGAGGGACAGGGAAATCACGGGGCTGAAGAAACTTGCTATCACTGGGACAACCCACGACCATTTCCATCTCTTCTCTAGGTAGAGAGGGGCCACTGACACGAGCCAGGGATTGAAGGGGGAATATACCAACGCCGTGAGTGGGGATACACTACTCAACAGGGGAACCAGCCAAGGTTGATGGAAATACACTGCTAATGAAGAGAGGAAGATGGCTCCCCTGGTCCTCAGCGAGAAGTGGAACTTACTCTCTAGGATCGATGAAATCACGCCCGCGACAAGCAGGAAGAAGGCGATGTTGCCAAGGGAGACGGCCTGATCAAGGAAGACTGCGGAACTTATCAGGAAGAGGATGGCTGAGGTGATTAGACCCTTCCTCTCCAGCACGGAAAGCGTCAGAATCAGGTAATTCCCCGTCACGAGGGCAAAGAAAGTTGATAGGAGAAGGGTGAGGGTAAAGGGCCTGTCCTCCACGAAGAGAAGAGGATAGGGGAGAAGAGTTAGCAGGGCGTGAACTGGGGAGAACGGGATCAGGAACGCCGAAACTAGGGGAGGGAAGTCCTTGGCCCCAAGGTAATATGCTAGGGCATACACCACAAGGACAGACAGGGTAAAATGCGGGTAGAAGGAGGAAAGGAACAGGAGGGGCCCAAGAACTACGTCCCATCGCATTCAAGGGAATTTGATCGAGGGTTAAAAGAATTGTCGACTAACGAGGCTTGACCTTCAACTTGAAGGTGAAAAACATTGAGAGGCACAAGCGGGACACGATCTACTTGTCTCGTAAGCGTTGAAACTCCCCACCCAACGAGATCAAGAAAGCATTTATTTTCTAAGAGAAGTTCAGCTAGTGAACGTAGTTCTAAGAATTCTTTGGAAGGGAGGAGTCACAAGGGTCGCTTTGGAGGAGGCAAGGCTCATCCCAGCTAGACTCGTCGTGTACAGGAGGGAAAAGACGAACTACGATTTATCTAACGTTGATCTTCAGGTGTTATTTCAGGGACGGCCTGCAAGATTTTACACCTTTCTAACTTCCATTTACGCTAAGCAGAGGGGTAGTGAGGCGACTGTTGACCTGGATCGAATAATCAAGGCTAAGGACCTGATTAAGGGACCTTCCCTCTTTCACGATCAATTTGCAGGACTTACGGGCTACCTGAGGAAAAGGGATCACGGTGAAGATTACGCCGTCTATATTCACGAGACATCTTTGGACAATGAAGGGGTGAAATGGACCTTCCCTAAAATGTTGGAGAAGAGGATCTTGAGACACAGCAAGCTCGTGATGACCAACAGTTACTGGAACAAGAGGATCATGGAGGAGCAAGGTTTCGCCTCCACGGTTGTCTACCCAGGTTGTTATCCAAAGGAGAAGATCAATCTAGAGAGGGAGAAACTCGTATTAACGGTTTCCCTTTGGGATAAGGGGAGGAAGCCAGAGATCTACGGTGAAATCGCTAAAAGGATCAAGGGCAAAATGGTCCTGGCAGGTTCTTGGGTTAGTGAGGAGGATATGAACGAGTTTAAGAGAATGTATCCAGAGGTAGACGTGACAGGACCACTACCGGAACAAGAATTGCAGAGACTTTACGATAGGGCTTCGGTCTTCATAAGGTTTGGATATCACGAGAAGGGCCCGGGCCTAGGAGTTTTAGAGGCCATGGCCAGTGGTATGCCAGTGATCGTGAATGATGGTCTAGGAAGTAGGGAGTTGATCAAGGACAACGGTTTTGTGGTAAAAGAGTGGGAAGAGGCCATTGATAGGGTGAATGAAATCCTGGAGTCGGAGAACTTGAGACGCGAGTTCAGTAAGAACTCTTGGGAAATTGCTAAATCTCTTCATTGGAAGAATCATGCCGAGAAAGTTAAGGAGTTAATGGAGAAACTAGAGTGACACAAATTTTGACCTAGCCAATTCAGGTTTGTACCTGATTTGAATTTTAGATCTTTTAGTAGCTTTGTAGAATTAAGTCCATTCACTTGTTCTTCAGTAAGATGAAGAGATGATTGACGTGTTACCGTTAATTGGTAAGTATTAGACCAAGTTTCAGCCCTGAACTGGCGCTAGTGACCCTATGAAATATTAGATGTTGAGCAATTAGGTAAAGTAGGTAAAGGGATCGTTTAGTCCAAGAGTTCTGTTGCAGAGAAGGTTCCCGCAGAAGAACTAAAGTTATGCCTTAACCTGGATGCACTCTAGACTTCTATTGCTTAGGGGTCCTCTAAAGGGCACAACGATTTTTCAAGGTAACGTGTATGACCATATAACTTCTGGATCTCTAGCCTAGGATTTTGTTTTATATTTAAATTAAAATAAACTAACCCCATTCTAGTTGAGACTAATCCTCCGCACCTCTTTTTGTCCACTATTTTCCCTATGCCAGATTTAACGAGTTATAAAACTCTTGAGTAGTAGGAAGGGAGAGTAAGCTAGGGGCTAAACTAAACCCAAAATTTCCGCGAAGTTTTTGCATCTCCCCTCACTCTACGAGTAGCGCTCATCTTAACGCATCCACTATCCTGGACTCGGCCCACCTGTACGCCCCAGTTTGCAGGATCCCCCTGAAGGGGGAATAGAAGGTCCTTAACTTCACGAGGGAAAGGAACATCATTAGCGACACCTTCATCACCTTCCTTGAGATCTTACTTCCCTGATCCTCGTGATCCCACCTAACCTCAACCTCCTTGACTGAAAAGCCCCTCCTCACAAAGGAGTAGATTAGGTTGACGTCGAAGAGCCAATCACTCATCACTAGCTCGTCCTTAACCTGGAGGAGTTTCTCCCTCCTTGCCACCTTCAGTCCTGACTGGAAGTCCCTTACGAAGGAAAGTGAGGGGAAAAACACCTTGGCTACAGAAACGAAGGCCCTATGGAGAAAGCTCCTATTCGTGGGCATATTCCTGAATATTCTAGTGGTGATCACTAGGTCGTGATCCCTTGCCTCTTGGATCACTCGCATTAGGTCCTCCTTTCCCACTGGTAGATCAGCGTCCAGGAAAACCACGTAGTCTCCCTTACTTCTCAGTAACCCTTCCCTTAGTGCCCCTCCCTTCCCCAGCCTTCGAGTGCTCACCACAAGCTCGACGGGGTACTTTCTAACCACGTCTGGGGTCTTATCGTTACCATCAAATATCACAAGTATCTGGTCATCATGAAACAAGGAAACAAGCTCGGAGAGAGTCCTTTCAATCCTCTTTTCCTCATTATAAGCTGGAATCACAATGGAAAGGGGCATAACTAAGATACGAAAAGATATTTATAAGAGTTTCTAAATCTAGTAAAGCCTCCTATAGTGTTCTCGAAGGGATTTGAACTTTATCACAAAAATCGTCAATCTTACGTGTTGACGAGAGAGGGAGCAAATGAATTTAACTCATTTTTCAAAATATCCCCATGAAATAAATCTCACATTTTATCTCGGCCTTGCATTTAGACAGGAGATATATTTTACCATTCCCTATATAATTTTCCACTTTATAATATCAAAGAATTTAAAAGTATGACTCTCCCTTTAAATGTCATGGATAGAACGATCAGCTATCTTGTTGCCGTTATCATTGACGTTGTTGTTGGTTCTTCGCCTTTCCTGGGGCTCTCGACATATGATACCCTGGCCATCATCCTACTAGGATCTGCGATTTATTCCCTCATTCTAACTGACCTATCGGTATCATTGCCTGCATCCCTTGTGCCCTTTACCCTTCTCTCCCACTCTTACTTCTTCCTTGCTATCTCCTCCCTTTCAGTTGCTCTTTCCTTTTATTTGAGGGATAAGGCAACAGCGTTTCTCTTGGCCTTGGGCGTCTCGCTTCTAGTGTTTGACCTTAACGCAGGATATCAGGTGTTGGGGTTCATCGTCCTTGTGGGGGTCCTGGCATATCTTAAGGTAGATCTTAGGGGAATTGTAGCTAACGGGATCTTTTTACTCTTGGTAGCTTCGGTTGTCGCCATTAGGCAGGGCATTGACTCTGCCACGGTAAACGCTCTGTCTGATGGGGCCTATTATTCGCTTTTCTTTGGCATGCTTGGTCTAGTAATCGAGAACTCTAGATTGCCTAGGAGATTTCCTAGGATTCCTCTACTTTTCGTTCCCTACGCGCTTGTGACTCTCGGGCTTGGTATCCCTCCCGAGTACTACTGGTGGAGCGAAAGCTCCTTTGTGTTCAGGGCGAACCCGCTCTCCCTCTGGGTTCCTGTCATCTATTTCCCACAGGTGAACCAAATACTTGGATCGTGGCCCCTGGCCCACGTGTTTGTGCATTTACCCCTCGGAGTTAACGTCTACATGGCATTGCTTACCTACATCTCAGGTGTGGGAAGTTACTTGATGTTCAAGAAGCTAGGAGTTAGGCAAGCGACTCTCTTTTCCCTTGTGTATCAGGTTCTGTCGCCCTTTCCTCATCCTTACCTTCTTCTGGGATATGCTATACTTCCGTTCACGGTATACCTCATGAGCCTTAACGCGAGGAAAAGCGTAAAGTACTCTGCAATAATGTTGACCAGCGTAGTTGGTTCGTCCTTTCCTCTTTTCCCAGTGTCCGCGATCGTCATGGGAGCCTTCCTTAGAAGGAAGGAGTTACCCTGGATTGGGGTTGCAATCGTGGGGGCTAATGCGTTCTGGATAATACCCTACCTGGTGCTAGGTGGGCCCAGTCTCGGCGAGATTTCGTCCTCCTTAACCCTAGCTCTCCTGCTTCCTGTGCTTGTGGTAACTGCCAAACTGGAGGATAAGGTGAAGGTGTTAACTGCGCTTGTTTCGCTGGCATATCTAGTGTCGGGGCTTCCCTACTCGGAATTGGCCTACCCCGTGGCCATAATGTCCTCTCTCCTCCTTGTGAGCGGGGAAGGAGTGAAGAAGGTGTTGGCTGGGATCACGATAGCTCTACTCCTGGTGACTGCAGTGTTTCAGGTCGGAAGTTATCATGCATTGACTATCCCACCCACTATACAGAAGATCAGCAAGGAGGTGGAGAACGCTACCTTGGTCTGGTGGAACTATTCCTACCCACTCCTATCTCCAGTTCCCTTCAATACGTCTCCAGTAGTTACGCAGGGAGTTCAATACGTAGTAAACAGCCAGGGGGAGGTATTGCCTAACCCTAACTACGCGGGATTCCCGGCGTTCTTTGAGGTGATTCTTCCAGATAATTTATCAAGAGCAAACGGAACATGGGTCCCTGGAGTTTATCCATTACTAACTCTCAACTCATCACATTTCCTCTGGAACTATAAGTCCGATGGACTTCTCGTGAATGTTTCAAAGGGTGTTCTAATCAAAAGCGAAATTGGTGTACAGTTTATAGCGTGGAGGATCCCCAACAACGAATCCAGTTTACTGGTGAGCCTTAACGGGAGTTGGATCTCGTATTTTGGAAACCCTATCTTATTCCTAGGCTATAACGTCTCGAATCTAAGTTCCGTAACCCCCATAAATTTCACTGCGCTTACCCTTTGGTTGACTAATAACGGGCAGGTATTGCTATACTCGAAGGGCGTCCATAAGCTACCGAGTGGATATCCAATTCCCACGTCAGGGCAGTTCAGCCTGAACTTCTACCTAGAGAAACAGGGTAACTTCACATTCCTCACTGGTGAGACGATAGATGGAGGATTTCATCCCCTCGATATCAACACTACCTTGCCCTGGAATGAGATTGACTCATTGGGTTTAATTCTCCCCCTTAAAAACGAACTAAATTTGACCCAGATTCAGGTATCATCCTTTGTTCCTGTCAACATTACTCAGAACTGGATTTACTGGAACTCCTCAAAGCAGTTCCAAGTTACCTTTTATCCTAGTACCGCGCTCAACGGCACAGTCTATTATAAGTCTAGTGGTTCAATATCAGTAGAGATTAATGGAGTTCGCGCAGAGAATGGATCCTCCTTTACTAAAGTGAGTAACATCACCTTAATCTCGGGTCCTGGACCTGTTAATGTCACTGCTCTTTACTTTACTCATGATAAGTCAGCTACTTACGTGGTTGGGGCCCTTCCCATAAACACCACGTACCAAGTGAAGACAAAGCAATTAATTGGCGGGGAGGAGCTAATCGTCTCTTCCCATCTTCCCCTGAACATGACTATAATACCCATAAAGGGGATTGGGTACAAGGTTGACGGTTCTCCGTTTAAGGGTCTTATTACGGAGCTAAGTCCAGGTACACATGTGATCCAGTTATTCTATCCAGGTGAGGTTTTCCTAATCCCAAGTCTTTATGTGTCCATTCTGTCCTTCGTCATAGCCTTGCTATCTGAGAGGGTAGGAGAGGGGCTTAACGAAATAAGACGTTTCGTTGGGATAATTCTCGATAAAATTGAAAGTTAGTTTTAAGTTACTCTTTGAGTTAAAAGGAAGTTGTTGATTTAGCCGGTTTTAGGCTTCAGCCGTCTTGTGTATTCTAGGCCTGTCTAATATCAAACACACAACGTTGGGGTTAAAGGAGCCTCAAGTTGTCTGGTCTCAATTCTAGATTCATGGCCTGAACAGTTTTCAGGTAAAGACATGAAAATCTGTCACCAAATAAACTTAAAATTTTATAGAAGCTTCGTTTCATAGCGAGAATGAAATCTACCCTAGTAATTCATAGAGTGACGAAGTCGGTGAGCGGAGAAGGGAACGTAGTCAGGGCATCGGCAGAGTTACTCAAGGAGAAAAAAGTGGACACCACATTGGCCACATTCTCTCCTCCCTTGGATGATTTGGGCCTACCTAATTTGTCGGTAGTTCCGTTTAAACTCAGGCTATTTGACAAGTATCAGAGGGCTTTCACCTATATCTCTGCCAGGAAAACTAGACCAGATTTCTTCCTGAATATAACAGCAATTCCCATCCCTCTCTCGGACATAGCCAAACATATAATCTATGGCGTAGCGCCTGAATTCTCCTCTGTTCCGTCTAAGTATAATAGTTCCCTAGTTTGGAAGCTTTATATTCTACCTTTGCGTGGTCTCCTTAAAAGATTCAGGGAAGAGGCTCAAAGATCTGTGTTCATAGCTAATTCCCGTTACTCCTCTAAGGCAATAAGAGAAATCTATGGAGTAGATTCTGAGGTAGTGTATCCTCCAGTGGATGTTACAGATTTCCTTAAGGCATATCACGAGGAGGGTGAACCCTTCTTCCTGACTATCGGGAGATTTGAGCCTGGAAAGAGACTAGATCTCGCGGTGCGCCTATCCGCTATGACAGGGATAAGGGGGGTGATTGTGGGTTCCATGGAAAGCGATAGCTATCTGAAAAGGCTGGTTAAGTTAAGTAAGGAGCTTAAGGCAGACGTTCAATTCCTTCCTAACGTGAAAAGGGAACACCTCATAGAGGTGATGAAAAGGGCCTCTATCTATTTCCATCCCACCCTTGGGGAACACTTCGGTATACCCATTGTTGAGGCCATGGCTGCAGGCCTTGTTCCCATAGTTCCCAGGGAGAGCGGAGGATTTGAGATAGTACCCGAGTTTAGTTATGACACCCTTGAGGAGGCATCTGAACTAGTGAAAAATAACCTTAAGGCTCCTAGTTCCGTTAGGAGAGATCTAAGGGAGAAGGCGCTAGGTTTTGACAGGAGGATATTTAAGGAGAGAATGTGGAATGTAATTGAGAGAGCCATAACCTAGCAGACTTTTTGAAAGCAGTTTGCTTGTTAAATCCCCTGTAGTAAGCACTATTTCATGGATTAACTTCCGTGGTAGCGTAGGTACACAAAGAAAGCTTTTACTACATGAATCTCAATGAAAATCTAATCCTCTTTACTAGATGCCCTAGAACAGGGAAAATTAAATAGAGGTATAGAACAATTATAACTATATAGCTGATTGCATTAAAAACAACATAATATGATGATATAACAAAACTTTTCATGGGAGATTCTGACATCACCTCCAGTTGCCCGCCATAATTGGCTTGCTTATAGGGTGCCATAATTACACTAGACGTACCAGCTCCCACTGGCGTTACTACCTTTGTGGTATTGGTGAGAGGCACAATCTCTATACCATACCATAATATCCTGAAACTGTAGACCGAAGTCTGATTTATACCTATAACTGCGAGTTGATTATTACTATATAAGATCGTAAAATTTGGATTGTTAAAAAAATTTAATCTAGGAACATAATACACATAAATAGTTAAGGCCTCGGAAACTGAGGTAATATTAAGTGGTGTCGAGTTAGAAACGTAAATAACATTTCCGTATCCTATGAAAACCGAGGGATTAACTAAGAGAATTTTACCTATATCCAGTTCCCTAGAGTAATACATTGTCCCCGACAAGTTCTCAGATATTAACGCTAAGTACAGCGATGTATAAGGATTGTCTGAAGAAGGAATATCAGAAATAGTTATAGTATCTCCTTTAGGGATAGAGAAGAAGTACGGTGGGGGATAATTTGGGATAGCTGAGGTAAAATCTTGGGAAAAGTTAAGTGTGTAAATAGAAAAGGGGAACCTGATATTAGGTGGTAAAATAAGTACAGATTTCCCATTGCTCCCAGAATAAAGCTCATTATACGCCATCTCTAAACTCGTGGGGACTGAAATGGGGTGCCAAATAATTGCAAAATCAATTCCTGCTATGGTTCCAGATACCCCAATCATGAAGATTGAGGAGATAAGAAGAATATGGACTATGTTTTTCTCGACCTTAAGCTTAGGGCCAGATAGATTAGATATGATCAAGGGGAAAAGTAAACCAATCATGGGACCGTACTCATATGGATCTATACCTGAAAATATTGGTAAAGTCTCATGCACCAGTGAGAAGATACCAAGGTAATTGCTCTCATAACTAGCGAGGGCTAGGATTATACCCGCGAAGATTATGGGAAAATATATTTTTCTTCTAATAAGATAAACCAGTCCTAGAACAATGAAAATTATCAAAGCAGAAATGTATAGCTCAGACACAATGGGAGGAGCCCAAGAGGATAGTAGATTATAAAATGTAGATCCGCTTTTAGTCAAAGCAAAGTATAGCTCCAGCTCCTGTATTAGATTGAAAGAGTGAGAATAACTTCCATGGAAGAAAATGTTTACAGCTGTTTGGTACATAGAAAGCTGAGAACCATGGGATAATACTAAGTAAAGCGTATTAACGTGAACTAGGGAGAAGTATAGAAGTACTACAAGAGGTGAAATTATATATTTAATTATATATTTAATATTCATCTTAAAAACTCCTCTCCTCAAGATCGAGAATATCTCTATTGATAGAAGAGAGCCTATGAGAGAGGGAATAGGTGGTCCATATATTCCCAGAATAGTCAATGGAACAAGTGAGTATAACAGATCCTTTCTCCTTCCAGTATTGATACGGTACTTATAGTAAAACGCGATGAACCATGGGATAGGAGCTACATATAACGTGGTTGGGGAGTCGACGATTACAGCTATTGTTCCTGGATTAAGTCCTCCCATTAGTGTTGATAGTATAATTAAGGCCTTATTCCTTGTAAATAAGGAAGCTAGTTGTCTTATTCCTAGCATCCAAATTAGCAAATAAACAAAGAAGAAAAGATTCAATCCAAAATTATGAAAGGAGAGAACAAAGACAGACTCTAGTAGCGTTAATCCTGGATTCAAGTTCACAGTAAAAATGGGAGGAGAAGAGGAGATACCTAAAAGAGTGGATAGTTGAAATGAGGCACGAATGAAGGGTGGATAGGTCGCCATGTCAAGATAGCCTATGTAACCATTAAGCAATAATTCGTGAAATACTAAGAAAGTAATCGCAGTTATTATCATTATATCTATATAATTAAAAAGCTTATTAAATGCGATAGTGATACTATCCCCCCTAAGGCCCATTACTATGCCACGTAACCTGCTATATAATACGACATATTATAAATTATTTATCCTGAGATGGACGAACCTTCTTAAGTTAGTTCAGGTTACTTTTGTAACTTGAATTTTTAGACTTTGGTTTAATGACTCTCTATATAATTAAAATCGATTTACCTCACTCCTAGACAAAATAGATCACGCAGAAACCAAACTTCTTATCTTCTAAACCAATAAGTTAACGACTAAACAGGATTACTTGTAGACATAGTAACTTATTATCTCTACCTTGACCATGACATTATAAAGGACGACCCTCCTCCCACGTAAAGCAACTATCCTTAGGACGAGATTCCCAACCGCATCTAGCCTTGATATGCTTTAGTTTAACTATGACGTACCTGTTATCCCCTCTACCTCAGACTACGTCTATAACTTTTAGAAGAGGATCGAATTGTGAAAGTTCAATCAATAATTATTTGAATCTCTGACATACGAAGAACTTGAAGTAAGCTTAAGTTATAAGGAGCAGAAATCATGGCGTAAACACGAAAACTATACAATGAACCCAACACATGGTTATAGGTATTTGAAGTTCTTCATTAACTCTCAGACAACAAATATTCATTCATTGTTTTTCTCAGTTAGAGCGCCTCTTCCCCAAAGACAAATACCCTTTCTTATGTCGTTCGTAGGATTTTTCAATAAACCGTTCACGTATAAACCAAGGCATTTTAGAGACAAAGGGATAGAACCTAACATACCAGTGCCTCATGGAATAATCATGGAAATCAAACAACCATCTAACTGTATCGATGGTGGTTATCTTACACCTTTTATCTACTTTATCATCACTAAAAATGTTATAATAGATCTTATGAAAGACTGATGCCCCCTCGATAAAGTTTTCTAAATCTGTATTCTTAAGCATTTGTGCATAATTTAGGTAATCAATACAAAAGTGGTATGCGTACATCCTTTTATGTTGAAGAAAATTTTCTTTACTAGATATGTTTTTGCTGAGTGATGCTGTAGACATTCTAAAGTCTCCCAAGTTTTTTTCGCTATACAGCATATTGTATTTAGATTTATATGATGCAAATATATAGAACGAGTCGGGAGAAAAATTCACTTGACGTAAGAATTCGATATTACTAACCAATATATTCTTAAGGATGCTAACTGTTGAAGATGTATATCTTGCCTCACTTCCCTGAGCCCAAGCCTTAAAAAATCTCATCTTCCTATCAGGGAGACTTTTATCAATGTAAACCCTCTCATATCCAGTATTAGACAGTGGATCATGATCTCCTTCTTCATTTATTATATGTAATGGATGAGACATAAATCCTAAAGACTTATCTTTTGTAAAAGTGTCTAGAACTACCTCCAGTTTATCCTCATGGAATAAATCGTCATCTTCCAGGAGTGAAATAATGTCCCCATTGGCTTTCCTTAATCCATCCACTATCTTTGGACCTATCGCTCTTTCCTTATTCTCGATGAAAGTTATCCGTTCTTTTTGTAAGAATTCTAGGATATCTCTATTTTGAAGTTTTCCTACAACCACAATTTCATACTTATCGTTATCAAGCGTCTGATTTAATACACTCTTTAACGCATGCATTATGAATTTATCTCTTTCATATACTGTTATAATGACTGATATAAGGGGTGATCTCTCCACAAATTATGATTTTGAGTGAAAATTATTAAGCTTAGTGTTGATGGATAATTCAGCTTTACTTTACAATCTGAATTTAGTTAATTTAATAAAGATAGTCTGAATTACTACTATCTCATGGCATCACCGTAAAGTCCCAAATTTCGGAATTACATAGTCCATTGAGGAACTAGCTCCAACTATTTCTGCATATTTCCTGTGGAGGAAAGAATATTTTGCTAGACTTGTTTCCATCCTTCTTGCGCATGGTATCGCTTAGTTGTACATATATTGGAGGCTTCATGATTACACTATATATATTTCTTATAAGTTTAGAGAGAAATAAACTGCAGGATATTGAGCCTTTATTTTCTTCAAAGCTTATTTACCGAGACTAGAACTACACTTCATGAAGGGGCTTATCCTCGCAGGAGGACACGGAACTAGGTTGAGACCCTTAACTCACACAGGGAACAAGCACGCGATTCCCATCGCTAACAAGCCCATGGTCTTGTATGCAGTGGAGAACCTAGTGAACGCGGGTATACGCGACATTGTGGTGATCTTGGGTCCACTCAAGGAGGGGATAAAGGAGGCCATCGACGGGAACTACCCCGCGAGCTTCACCTACGTGGAACAGGAGCCCCTTGGGCTAGCCCACGCGGTCATGAAGGCTGAGAAGTACCTGGACGAGCCCTTCGTCATGCACCTTGGGGACAACCTCCTGCAGAACGGGATCTCCCAATTCTTGAACAAGTTCCGGGACACCAACGCAGACGCAGTGATTGGCGTAACTCCCGTGAAGGACCCGAGGCAGTACGGCGTCGTCGTCCTCGAGGACGGGAGGGTGAAGAGGCTCGTGGAGAAACCCAAGGATCCGCCCTCTAACCTGGCACTTGTGGGAGTTTACGTTTTCACTCCCGTGGTCCACGACTATACGAAGAGGCTGAAGCCTAGCTGGAGGGGGGAGTACGAGATTACAGACGTGTTACAGCTCATGGTCGAGGACGGTAGGAGGGTTGAGGCGGTCCAGGTGGAGGGATGGTGGAAGGACACCGGGAAGCCGGAGGACCTGCTTGAGGCGAACCAGCTTGTGCTGGACTCTCTTCACGGTGGGTTTAGACACGATCACGCGAGGATCGAGGGCAGGGTACAGGTCGGGGAGGGGACAGTCTTGAAGGAGAACGTAATAATTCGCGGACCTGCAATCATAGGGAAGAACTGCGTTATAGGCCCCAACGTGTTCATTGGCCCATACACCTCGATCTGGGATGACTGCGAGCTTAGTGACGTAGAGATAGAGAACTCGATCGTAATGAAGGGCGTGAAGATAAGGGGGGTTTCCAGGATAAGCGACAGCATCATAGGTAACGATGTGGTCGTAGAGAGCAAAACAGGAGTACCCAGGATCACGCGACTCGTGGTTGGGGATAGGTCAAGGATAACACTATCTAGCTTTTCTTGAGCTAACGTAAATTAGTATTTTAGCTCTTCCACCGTTACGACCTTTCTTGGACCAGTTAAAATTATGCTAGCACTACTTCTGACTCTCATTCATATATTTAAGTATCAGGTTAACCTCTTGTTCGACCACCTTGGCCCAAGAACTATGATGGGAGAGTAATTTCTGTAGCTTCTCATCATTTAACGAATATTGAGTATGCATGATCTTGTTAATCTCTTTCGCCATTCCGTCATAGTTAAACTCTTTCACTAGCGTTACACCAGGAACACCATCATACACGTACTTAATGCCAGGAATAGCATAGGTAACGACGGGAGTCCCAACTGCAAGGGATTCCATCACAACCAATGCATTGGTATCGTCATGAGACGGGTAAACCATGACCCTTGCAGAGCTCATGACCTTGTACTTTTCCTCTCCAGATAGAAATCCTAGGTATTCTATCTTATCCCTTACGCCATAACGTTCCGCTAATCGATAAAAATTGGAAGAATCTGATTTTAACCTTCCCATGATCTTTAGTTTCACGTCTGCACTTTTAAGGAGCTTCATGATCCTCAACAGATCTAGCATCCCCTTACTGGGTTCTACTCTAGCTGCAGCGAAGATTGCATAGTTATCCTTCGCTTCAGACCTATACTTTATGATAGATGGATCAATTGCAAATCCAGGATCTAGTATGACGTGATTAGTTGGCAATTTACCTATCACTCCTTCAATAGCTACCCTATTTACGCCTGCCACGAACTTAGGTGGATTATTTTTCATAATCTTAATGGCTTTAGCCCAATAATTAGAAATTAGAAGGTTTTTAGGCAATGAGCTAAGAAAGCTCTCCTGACCAATCCTAAACTTATAAATGGAATATGAGAGGGGATCCATGTGAAGGGGCGCTATATACCCGTTTATCAGAATTCCATAACCTTTTCCTGAGTGGCTAGCCAGGAGAACTACGTCTGGAGATATAAAGTTCGGGGAGAAAAGAAAATCAATCTTGTTTAGATCGGAATAGTAGGCCTTACTTAACTCGCGCAGTAAACGAAAGTCCACAAAATTCAAGAGACGCTCTTTCCTGGTAATCGAGCGGTCAACCAAGGAGTAAAACTCTGAGGCTAGTGTAATACCCTCCTTCTCTAGCTCCTGAGCTCTCTTGATTAGGGCATTTTTATCTTCCTCGTTTTCAACTTGTAAATACGTGTTTAAAGTGGGGAAGAGAACAAGTTCAAATCTATTCTTAGCAACATTAACAAATTCTCTAACATGCCTCTCTGCTCCACCTTCCCGTAGGTTCATCAAGGAAAAAGTAACTAGGCCTACTCTCATGAAATCAGATCCAAGCACCACATTTTAAGCTAAGTGTTAGTCTCTAGCTAACTGTATACTATTTATTGCATAAATATAGAAAAATATATATGTCACAGCAGAAGCAGAAGAATTAATTTGAAAAAGTTTTAAGAAAAAAATTAACTTATCTTTCTGAAGACTAGGATAAGGACAACTATGGAGATGATTATGGCTATGATGCTAACTGCTAGAGCAATATCCACCGTGCCAGAGAGACCTGAAAGTGCATTAACCCTGCTGTTTAGGGTACTGTATTCGCTAGACAGTGTGGACACGGAACCCTGTAGACTTGCCACAGTGCCGTTGAGCTTAGAGACGGTGCTACTCAAACTAGATACAGTATTGCTCAAACTTGTGACTGAGCTACTGAGAGTGGAGACAGTGCTACTTAGTGAGCTTATTTGAGACTCGAGAGACTGTATTGTCGAGTTAAGACTTGCTATTATAGCCTGTTCATTAACATTCACGGTTAACGGAAGGGTTACAGTGTTGGATTGCATCCCAGAGTAGGTCGCCTGTATTACTAAGTCAGTCTCATACTGCGTGTTGGGAACTGATATGGTGATAACGTAGTAACCATTCATATAGGTTGCATTATACATGGTTCCGTTATACATAGCAGTCACAGTAGCCGTACTTATTGGCTGGCCTGCGAATGTTACCATGCTCATCAATGTGAGTGTAGTGCCACCAATCATTGTTATGCTTGTCCCGCTTGTCAAATCCTTCAGATTAACGTTGGGTGAAGTAGCGCTAACTACCTGGAGAGCCAGTTCCTGGATCTGTACAGTTATCTTGAATGAGTATGTATTAGGTGCTGTTACTGTTATGTTCTCGCTGGCAGGTGAGTATGGAGATGGGGGAACTACCTTCAAGGTATATGTCCCCGTGGGAAGGTTCAAAACTGCCTGACCTGAAGCGTTGGTAGTGGCAGTCACACTATCTGCAGTAACAGTGGCTCCCTGAATTGGTACACCCTGTGGATTAACCACTAATACATTTACCGTAGCGGTTAGAGGTAGGAATTGGAACGTTGTGGAGTTGGTGAACCCAGTCTGGGTCCCAACCTGAACGGTATAAGTCCCGAATGGGAACGTTGTGCTCTCCTGTAGCGGGAATGTGAAGGCTTTCAATGAGTAATCTCCATTAGGTCCGCTTGTGGTGGTGTTGGAGTAAACTGCCTTCCCCTGCGGATTATAGATTGTTATGCCCACAAGAGTGTTAGGAGAAGTAACTCCTGAAATGAATACAGTCTGTCCAGGATGATATACTGGTTGAGTAGTTACTGTAATAGCTGGAGCTGAACCCATGGCCAACAATGGTGCTACTAGTAGGGATAAAAGAATCAAGGGAAGAAGATTATACTTCATATTTAATCACCCTTAACTTATAAAGGAAGGAAAAAAATTAACTTGCCGTAACAACCTCGGTCAATCCTTGGTTGTAGGGTATACTTAACAGGTTGTTCTGGAATGGTATGAAGGTTATGGTGTAGTTACCTGCCATTGTGGGAGTAAACAGTGTACCTATCTGGGTGCTCTGTCCTGGCGCTAAGGTTATCTGGGCCACAATCTCTGGTTGAACTGGAGTACCATTCAATAGTACCTCTAGTGTACCATATATTGTCTCGTTCACATTACCGTTGTTGGTTACATTGAATAATAGGCTGTAAGACTTTCCTACATGCATGCTAGTTACGGGTGTTCCGTTGCTCAATATTGTGAAGTGAGATACTAAGACGCTCAACTTGATAACTCCCACATAGAAGTAGGAGTTAGCCTTCATCGTTAGCTGTTGCGCCAATCCCTGCGCATTGAAGTAGTAACCTTCTACAAGGTTCATATTGACCTCTACCTTATTAACAACTCCAGAGGAAGCTGAGATTTCGCCAGGTATACCAGGAGTGTACACTGTTGGTTCAACCACCTTCAATAACCCTGTGTAGTATGGAGTAGGAACAGCTACACCGCTGATTATCTTAGTCATCTGTGTTAGTGTAAGCGTAGTTGTCTCACCATTTGCGATGTTCATTATCGTAACATTGAATGTAGTACCGGAGCCTGGCACGTTGAAATTATTGACAGCATCAGGTGCATATACCGTGATATTCACTAACTCACCGGCTGTAGTATTGGGGAACGGAATTGCCTCACTTGCTGACTGCGTGATGTTGTTACCGTTGAAGAATACGGAGATCACTGGAGGCACTAATCCATTAATCTGTAGCTGGGCAACATTACTGGAGACGCTGGGAACAGCATAGGCGGATACCAGAGACACAGTACCTGTGGTGACGTTAGGAACTTCAACCACATGAATTGTATACACGTTATGAGTTACGGTTAGGAGATCAGTCAGATTCACTTCTATAGGTACTCCGTAGCTTCCAGGGATGCCACTCCATAAGGTCATTGGAGTCTCTATAATCCATATAGTATTGTTGTAGTAGAATGAGGTGCTTGAAGACACAAGTTGAGTTGAAGTAATAAGTTGCTGGGACTGCTGGGTGGTTACGGTCGAAAGTATTCCCTCTAATATTCCAGCGCTAGATCCTGCCGTAGTGTAGTTCCCTGCTGGAGGATGCTTAAGCAGGTTGAACAGTGGAGACTGGAGTTCAATCTCAAGCTTAGCGAATGGTGATGCTGGAGATGGGTTAAGTATCGATACGTTGACACCAACTACATTGATGGATATCGATTGCTGCTGATAGTATGGTGTTATGGAACTGGAGGTACTTGTTGGCCCTATGGTGGCATTCGCATTCACAAGCACCACAGATCCAGGGGCAACAGTGTACCCTGAGGTACTTATTAAGGAGGTAAGATTACCCGAGGAGACTACGCTTGAATTACCTAATACTATAGTTCCTCCGAATATTGGAGACCCGGCAGAAACTTCCTTCAAGGTGATTGGAGACACAGCAATTGTGGGTTGAGAACCAGGTCCGTTCCATTCCGCAAATTGAGCGTAGATTATTAGTGAACCTGTAAACTTCATGTTACTAGATTCTACGAGTCCAGGACTATTCACGGAGACATTAACATACTGTCCAGGGTTGGCTGAATTCTTGCTTACGCTTAGGGTGAATGGTGATGGTTTGAGCACGACCGTAGCGTTAACAGTTGACTGAGATGATGGAGAAGTGTACTCAAATACTATGAGACCACCATTAACGACGTATTTCAAGTTGGTAATATTTTGGCCGTTTATGAATAACCAATATCCATAACTGTCTTCATTTACCGTATAGTATATCTCGCCTGTAAAGAGTCCACTATTGGCAGCAGTCTCGGAAACCACGGTAGTTATCATGTTACCTACTTGTTGTCCTGATGGATTCTCCACTATTATCTGGACTGTAGTTTGAAGAGCCGATGATGGAATGCTTTGGGCATATAGAGTATCAGTAACGTTAACTGAAATGTAGTGTTTCTCTGGGACTATGTTATAAGGTAGTGGTGGCAAGTATGCGGTCTCGGCTGATGAGAACGACGTAGAAGTTGGAGTCTTAATGGCTATTACTGGTGCTATGGTCGTGAACGTATAGGTCACGCTAAGAGTTTCAGCAGCGAACTCATCATAAATCTTGAACGTCAACTCTGTTCCTGAAGGTATGTAAGTATGAGTTCCTAAGAAAGTCTTTATAACAGTGCTAGGTACTACAATGAAGAATGTACCGTTACCGTTAGCAGATGTTAAACTGTTAATATTTAATCCATTAAGATTCCCGCTAATTACTGTCCCATTTGGAAGAACTGCAGTTACGCTATCAGTTGCTACTTGCACTCCATTATATTCTATACTTGTACCACTAACTGTTAACGCGGTAGCAGTTCCGAAAGCTAGATTTGGCTCATTATACGCTAGCTCTATCACAGGAGTCACATTGGCGATAGACTTTTCGTTGGGTATAGGAACAAGTGAAATTGGAGTTTCAACAACTATGGTACCGGGAGTGGATATATTCTTAACGACGTTAGTACCAAGATAATAATACGAGGCACCTATATCGTTAGTAGCTGTTATCAATAGGGAAGTATTACTGAAATCATAAGGTGGTAGGGTTATTGTCACTTGAGAGGATGAGTAAGTAATACTTGGCGATGAGCCGATTCTTAGAACCGTAGGCAAACTGAATACGCCTGAACCTGCATAGGTCTCAGGAAGAGAAATCATAGCAGTCTTATAAGTAGATCCTGTAATACTCTGGAGAGCCACATACACCATTATGTTCTCGTTGACGCTAAAGTTCGATATGTTATCGAAAGCGTTTACTGTTAAGTTTTCTCCCTTCAGAACTGAGAGGGAAATTGGTTGCGGAATCGTCTCCTTTATAGTGCCCGTTACGGATACCGAGGCGTTATTTCCAATCCAATCGGACAGGTATATGGTTATAGGCGTATTTGTGGTGAATAAACCGCTGGTCACTAGCATCTTGTATTGACTAAAGGACACATTAGCTGGGGTGTAGTAGTTGTTCCCAGATAGTAGCGTTGCATACGTCTTGTTAGTGACAATCGAACTGGTGTACATGGTGAAGTTTCCGTAGTAGACTTTTCCATAGCCAAACATCGCCTGTGCATTAGGAACAGGGTTATTAGTAAATACAGTTGTGTTCACGTAAACTCCGTTCTTTATCGCTAGGTAGGATACGTTTTGAATAACTGGAGATACCTGATTTCCGTTTACCGTGATCATGAAGCCACCATTTCCGCCAACAAGTGGATCAGCTTGCATGATATTGTCCACGAAGTATACTGGCCAAGTGGAGTTAAGGGGTACTGTGGACTCGGTAGTCTGGAGGGTAGCTGCGTAATTGCTTGAGTCTGCCAAGTAATCGTTAATTGTTACAGATGCACCTGTGCTATATGAGATCGTAATTGTTTTAGCGTCGTAATGCTGATAAAAGTAATATAAGTCAGTAATATTTACTTTATGGCCTCCATATATGGTTTGACCATACTCCCCACACAACTGATTGGGGAAGGATGAGGGTAGTGTAAGCTGAAATACGCCATTTTGTCCGTCAGTTTGGATTTTTGTATACTGAGTAGTGAAGCTAAGATAGGGATTGGTCAACGTCACTGCAGTAAGTGTATTGTTTATTGTAAGGGACTTGGTCATGGATAGGGATGAAGCAGTGGCAGTAGGAACTGGGGTCATTGTTATGAAGAACCAGAAGTAATGTTGCCCGTTATTCAGGTAATATACCACTGAGGCATTTGATGTATCATTGCTTATTAGAGGTACTGTAACGCCTGCAGCGGAAATTGTTACGTTACCCGCTACATACTTGGCACCATATTGATTTTGAGGAACATTGGGATTGTAAATTGCTACAAGTACCACTGTGTCGTTGCCTACCCACTGATTGCTCACTGATATGGTAACTCCGCCAGCTGTGGAACTTGTTTGACCAAATGTTGTTATTCCAGCTAGGAATGAACCTCCCATTAAGAAAACCAGGAGGAGCGATAGATATCTTATCGCATTCTTATTCATACTAATTTCACTGAAAGTCGGATAAGGTGTAATAATATAAAAAGCGATTGACTACTGATGTATACAAACAAGAAAGGGCGCAAGAAAAGGGAGTAGAGTCTGGTCAGTTAGGTGCCACATACCCGGGCTGGACGAACTGATACACTACCACCATAATGTAAACCTCGTACTCTCCATTTCCGTAAAGTGGGTCCATTGATATCTGCACTGGTTGGAAGTACTCCATTCTGACTTGCGGTAGAGGAGTGCCAAGGCTGACGCCAGAGGTCGAGATTTGGGTACTGAATGGGGCGATCACGGGGTAACCCTGGCTCTGTAGTCCTTCAATGAACATGTTGGCTATCAGCGACTGATACGCGCGATGGGTCCATGCAAACGGGAACGAGTTGCCTACTAGACTTACGAGTTCCTGAGCCAGTGTGGGATTTGATGAGAACTCGCTGGCAATCTGCGTCTCAGTCTGGTTTAGAAGTGTAATATTCACGTAGTCATTCACTGGGTAACCCGCAATCACGGTCATTGCACCCATAGCTTTCCCAATGTCCCCGAGGCTCGAGGTATAGCCTAGGAACTGACCGCCCAAGTTCGTGGGATAACCAAGGAAGGCCTCCTGCCCCTTGTAGATGGTAACCGCGTCATATGCCACTATGTACGTGGGGATTGTGTAGTTGGGGTTTCCGTAGGGATATACGTGAAAGTCTCTCTCGAGAACCTGGGCCGCGTAAGTCTCGTTATTCAGGAAGATCTCAGCCATTAACTTGATCTGGGTGTCATTAAGCGTGTTATTCTCGTCAATCACGGTTTTATTTCCCACCACCTCAATCCAGTAACCGTAGTCCCACCAACTCAGGACGAAGGCGTGAGGTGAGGTTTGCGTCCTAAGCCAGTCAAGCGTAGTGACCCAGGCATAGTTGGGCACGGGGTAGGGTGAAGCGGAGGTGATGATGGCGTTAGGTGTATTGCTAGCCATGATGGCTGAACCGGCATCAGCCACGAGCGAGATCCCAACCACCGCCAAGAGAAGGATGGGAGCGACCCTAACCCTGGCCTGTTTCAGCCTAGACACCACGAAGTAGATCCCTGCCCCTGCCAGGGGAGCGACCATGTACACCGTGTAGTTGAAGAGATAGGGTTGCTCCGAGGTCCCGTATATGCTCGCCACTCCCAGGACAAGGAGCCATAACCCAGAGAGGTTACCCTCCCTTAGGAAGTAGTACATCCCAATCACTGAGAGAAATATGGCTACGCCGAAGTCAGTGAGCATTGAAGTCAACGGCTGAGGTATATACTCCGCCACCGTCCTGTCTATGGGCACGGTGAACTGGTAGAAGGGATCCACGATTGCGTAATATCTAGAGGGAATAGGGGTAGCCCTCAAAGCTGATAGACCGCCTATGGCGAGGACGAAGATCAAGACTAGGAACGAGGTGAGTATTAAGGACCTGGTTAACGAGCTCTCCTTCGGCAGTATCTTCCTTAGGTAAAGGTCCACAAACAAGAGAAGCGAAACAAGGAGGAGAGAGAGACCGTGAGCTGCACCTGATAGAAATCCTATGCTGTTGGGTGCGAAGGAGGTCAAGAAGGCTGTTATGACGCCCATTAACGTGAAGGACTTCACTGTGACCTCATCGTTCCTGTTCAGGAGGATGGCCAGAAAGGCAGCTGCTAGAAGGCTTATGTCGATGTAGGTGTAACCTCCCCAGGATATCTCTGCTAGGAAGAGGGGGACCGCGGCAACTGCGCCGTACCACGGCTTTTTCCTCTCTATGGCCAGGTTCAGGAGGTAGATCGAGAAGAGGACGAAAACTCCTCCCCAGGAGGTCTTGGGGAGGCCACCCACCAGATTCTTGTAAGTTAGCGCAGGCGAAACTGCTATCACTAGTCCCGCAATCACGGCTCCAACCCTGCTTTTAGTAAGGCCATCAACAGCTAGATAGGCAGATGCAACGCCTAGCCCTGCTAGAGCCATGTCCAGGAAGAGGACCACTGTATATACTGCGTTTGCTCCAAAGGAAGAGTAGAAGGGTAGGGCAAGTAGGGCTGAGATGAAGGGGAGCCCTATGGTGTCACCGAGTTCGATGAAGTAACCATACGGGAACCAAGAGTGAACGTCTGGAGGGACGGCGTACCAATTCCCGTGGGCTTGAGCTATCAGGACAGCGTTGTAGAAGAGGTACCAGGAGTCGAAGCCATTGATCGAGAGAGGATAGGTGGCACTAAGGCCACGTATAGCGATCGAGATAATGGAGATTCCTATCACGACTACTAGATCCACAAGGGTTGTCTTCCTGAGAACGTTGGAGACTTCCTTAAGAGCCATTGCGGGAATAAGGAGTGGGACATAATTAAGCTTAATCCAGACTAAGGCTAGTTCCCCCGTCTAAACCGCCTCCTAGGTCCCTTAACATTCATCCCTGAACAGATTCCCATCACGACAGGAACTTAGGTGGCATGTCGACTTGAGGCTGATCAGGAATTTAACCTTACCACAATCGTTCATCCTCATAACACCCTCTAACCAGAGCACCAACACGCTGGAGATGGACTTTTAAACTTGGACTTCTCTTTCCTCCCATGAAATTCCCTAAGCTAGTCAAGGCTTACTGCCCCAAGTGTAAGACTCACACTGACCACTCCATCTCCCTTTACAAGGGTGGAAAGAGAAGGGAGATCGCAGAGGGACAGCGCAGGTACAACAGGAAGAACCTAGGTTACGGAAGCACAAGGAAGCCAGTTCCCAAGAGGTTCGCCAAGGTCACGAAGAAGCAGACCCTGATGTTTAAGTGTCAGAAGTGCGGTTACACCTACTCCAAGCTAGGGATGAGGGTAAAGAAGCTCGAACTAGTTGAGGTGATCAAATGAGGAAGACTAGGATACTAATCCCAGAACCTGCATCCCACTTCGTTCGCGTGAAGTGCACCAACTGCAACAACGAGCAGGTAATCTTCTCCCACTCCACCTTCCCTGCCCGTTGCCTCGCCTGCGGGACACAGCTCGTTTACCCGAGGGGCGGGAAAGCAAAAATAGTCGGAGAAGAACTAAGACAGCTAGGTTAAAATGATCTACAACAGGTACCCTCTCCCCCGTGAGGGGGACATCTTAATTGCGACCGTGAAGCAGGTTTTTGATTACGGTAGTTACGTCACCCTTGACGAGTACGGTGGGCTTCAGGCCTTCCTTCCCTGGAGCGAGATAAGCACCAGGTGGGTTAAGAACATAAGAGATGTGGTCAAGGAGGGAAGGAAGATCATCGTCAAGGTGATTAGGGTTGACCGCAAGAAGGGGTCAGTTGACGTTTCCCTGAAGAAGGTCAATGACGACGATAGGAGGAAGAAGAACGCCCAGTGGAAGAGGATACAGAAGATCGACAAGATCCTGGAGATAGTGGCGCAGAAGCTCAAGAAGAGCGAGAAGGAAGCATGGGAGCAGGTGGCCTGGAAGCTCGAGGAGAAGTACGGCGACGTGTACGAGGCCCTCCAGAAGGCATCTAAGGAAGGGGAGAAGGTCCTCCTGGATGCGGGGGTGCCAGAGATCTGGGTTAAGCCCATCCTTGAGGAGGCCAGCAAACACGGGGAAGAGAAGAAGGTTAAGGAGAGCAAAGTGGTCCTGGTGAAGAGCCTGGACCCTGATGGTGTGGACAAGATCAGGAAGGTGTTCGACCTCGAGGATGAGGGGGACATAAGGATATTCACGATTGGTGCCCCAAGGTATAGGGTTGAGGTTTCAGGGACTGACCCGAAGGCTGTGGCACAGAGGCTCGAGGAGGTTGTTCAAAGGATACTGGAGAGGGCAAAGGAGGAGGGCGTTTCAGCGGAGGTTGCCAAGTGAGGCTAATCAGGAAGTGTCCCAAGGACAAGGTTTACACCCTTCACGAGAGATGTCCCGCCTGCGGAGGTGAGACGAAGCCTGCCCACCCTCCCAGGTTCTCTCCGGTAGATAGAATGGTGAAGTATAGGATCCTGGCCAGGAGAGGGAAAGTCTGCTGACTTTTTATCTAGCCCTACTATTTACACGGGGCCATGAAGAGCGATGGGCGGCTAGATCTGTGATGATACACTGCAGCACTGAGCCCACTTCACGCTAGTCCAATCGTGAACCTGATGCTCAAGTTTTTACTTCTGGGGGTAGAAGTTACTTCTGGGGGTAGAAGTGTTATTTGACCCTTCGCCGAAACGAGATAGGAAGGACTTCTTTGACAGAGAGGGTGAACTGGAGAGGCTAAAGACCTTGTCGTCTCCCATAGCGTTAACCCTGGGTTTGAGAAGGACCGGAAAATCCTCTCTCATAAGGATAGCCCTGGGAGAATTGGGTCTCCCCAACTTGTACCTGGACCTTAGAAAATTTCAAGAGGCTTACGTGCCTTACAGGGACTTCCTTCTAGAGATACAGAGGGAGATCAACAAGCTCACAAGGACTGATAACTCTCTCCTCAACTTCCTGAAGCACGTTCAGGGGGTCTCGATCCTGGGAAACGAGGTAAAGTTCAGCTGGGGTAAGAGGGAGAGAGTCTCCTTCTCATCCCTTCTCGAGGTACTTGAGGAGTGGGCCGAGAATCACGGCACTAGGGTAGTGGTGGTAATTGATGAGGCCCAGGAGCTCAGGAAGGTGAGGGGAGTGAACCTATTGCCTTCGCTTGCTTACGCATACGACAACCTCAGGAACGTAAAGTTTATCCTGGGAGGTTCAGAGATGGGGCTCCTTTATGATTACCTTAGGGTCGAGGATCCAGGGGCACCACTTTACGGGAGGGCTTTCCTTGAGGTGAAGTTGCAACCCTTCTCCAAGGAAGAGTCAATCGAGTTCTTAAGAAGAGGTTTTGAGGAGCACTCTATACAGTTCAATAAACCTGAGGTGGTGTACGAGAGAATAGGAGGCATACCAGGTTGGCTGACCTACTTCGGTTATTATTTCCTGCAGGAGCTTGATCTTACTGCATCCCTACAGAGGACCCTTGACACTGCCACGAGGTTAATAGCACAGGAGTTCGAGAACTTCCTGAGGGACAAGAGCTTGGCTCGGGAGAGATACTTCACCGTGATGAGAGCTGTGTCTAGATGTGCCTCGTGGGGAGAGATAAAGAACTCGTTAGAGGCGAGGGAAGGAGTTGAGATTAGTGACTCCGAGATCTCAAACTACTTGAGGCAGTTGATGAGATCGTCGTGGATAGTGAAGGAGAACGGGAAGTATTGTCCCGCAGAGCCCTTGATTGGGATAACGTTCTCGAGCTGAGCCCGTGTTGATTGCTAGGGAATCTCGAGTGAGAGAGGGGGAGAAAACGTTACGAGAGCGTAGAAGGAGCTTTTGACCGATGGCCCCCGAAGTTTCCATGACTCGTCTAGAGTGAGACCTGCCTAATTGCGTAGTAACTCGCCAAGTTGTCCTGAACTGCTACCCCAACACTCTTGAAAATTGAGGGCCTCTCCACTTTCACTCCCCTCTCCAGAACCTCTCCTAGCTCCACCACCTTACCCCTGAGAACGCCACTCCTTGCTGGTTGTATGTAGTCCCCGCTCTCCTTGGAAACTGCCTCAAGCGAATCGACCATGTATGTCCTTACCCTCCCGACAGTCTCGTCATCGAGTTCTCGAGCCTCAGGGGTGTGAGCCCCTATGCTTGCCACGTGGAAACCTTCCTTGAGGAGTTTGCCCTTCACCACTGGGGTAGTTGATGACGTGGTCGCAAAGATTACGTCGCTCTCCCTCAGGAGGGTATCCAGGTCCACTGCCTCTGCACCTGTCCTTCTTGCCAGCTCCACGTGACTTTTCCTCGAGGTCACGAGAATCCTCGAGGGAGATAGATACCCCTGGGCCATCCTAATGTGGAACTCGGCCTCCTGGCCTGCACCGATCACCCCAAGAACTCCCACCTTCCTCCCAACGGCGAGTTCTGTGGACAGAATCGAGGTGGCTGAGGTTCTGATTGCGGTTAGAGTTGCCCCAGGAAGGAGTGCCAAGGGCTCAGCTGTATCCGGTGACATGGCCAGAACTGCACCATTCACGGCTGGAAGACCCCTATCCCTGTTCCCTGGTATAACCGCGATAACCTTCACTGTGAAGAGGTACTTGGTCCTGCAGGGCATAACGCCCCACCAATCTTCCTTGATCGTGAGGACTGTTCTCTGCGGCGAGAGGACCTCTCCCCTGTACAGGAGGGAGAAGGCCTCCTTCATGGCTGATACTGCCCTCTCCGGGGGAAGGAGGTCCAGGAGATCTTGATCCGTGAGAACTTTCATGTCCTCCTGTGAGAGGGAATGGCTAAAAACTTAGAGGCTCTCGAGATACCTGGACAGAACTGAGATCAGAGCCTGATCCTGCGACGAGGTGAGGTGACCTCCGAAATAGTATAGGTCAGCCTCGGCGTAGCCCCTGTGAACTAGGATTATCGTGGTCCCACTACCGTTAATTATCTGGGTGTAGTTGGAGCTGACCACGTTAACGAGCTGGAACACAATCACTGTCGCGTGATAGCTACTCCCGTTCACGTACTCCAGGACGCCGGACTTAACCTCGGAGGGTTGATAGACCCCGTTCACCAGGACTGAGAAACTCTGGTTTGTCGTCTCCCCGTTAAGCTGATGAACTATGACATAACCGTCCTTCACCTGATAGGACCCACTAGTGGGAAGTATTTTCCCAGGGCCCAGAGTGGAGTTTATCACGGTCTCGTTGAGAGGGAGAGGGGGCGTTCCAGGATGTAGCAGGAGAAACGCAACCACTGCCACCACGACGACCACAGCGATCACTGCGGGAACTAGAACGCGATTCATGATGGTGGAGTGGAAATACCCTATTAAACGTTTTTCGCAGGGGCTCCTCTTCTTTCTATCTTCCCCTCATTTCCCCATCCTGTTCAAAATTCTCTCCAGGTTAGTCGCCACTTGCCCTGCTGTAGGCCTTCTCACGGGGTCTGGGTTTACCATGGCCTTTATCACGTTTGCCAGCTCGGGATCAACGCCTGGTAGGCTTAACCCAGCGTAAAACTTCTGGTACTCCCTGAATGCCTGATCGATTAAGACGCTGTAGTTACCCCTGTTGAGGTACTCGTCCACAGCACCGTCCATGAGCTTAACAACCTCCGCAGGATTCAGGATTTGTCCTGTCAGCATCTTGTAACCCGTAGCCCCTAGTGCGTAAATGTCCATCCTTGGATGGGCCCCGCTCCTCATGAGGAGCGCCTGAACCTGATCCACGGGACAGTACTCTGCCGTGTACTGGTCCAGAACCCCTCCCACCTTCTTGGACGCCCCTAGATCACCAAGCTTGGCCTTGACTCTCCCCGTGATCAAGTTCTCAAATACCTCATCCCCGCTCCTCCCTGGAAAGGAGGAAAAGAAGATGTTCTTAGTCTTGACATCGAGATGAACGTAACCCTCACTGTGAACCACATTGAGTGCCCTCGCAACCCTCATGAGGATGAAGGTTACTATCCTCTCCCACTTCTCGGAGTAGAACACCGCCTGTTCCTTGAGAAGGGAGTCCACGTCCCCTCCGCCCATGAACTCCATGACCATGGCTGGGGGAGACTTCAGGTAGACCTCTACCTTCCCCGAGAGTATCTCAGTGATTGCGGTCCTATCCACGAAGATGCCATACAGGGTTACCATGTCCTCGGTCTTGGTGGAGATCTCCTGCAACTTTGATGATTCCCCGGCCATATCGGCGAAGGTGGTCTTGCTCAGTCTAGTTCTCTCCCCAGCGGAGGCGGGGGATATGAAGGGGATCTTTATGGCATAGGCCTGTCCTCCCCTCTCCCCCAGAAGGACGTAGGCAGTGCCTCCCTTGCCCACTACCCTCTTAACTTGATAACCGTAAATCTCCCTATTAACCCAGAGTGAGGGGTCCCATTGACTTAGAGGTGGAAGGTTCAGCTTCTCCTGCGCGGGGGCTGGAGTTGAGGGAGATATTATCCTCCTCGCCGTCTCCCTGGTCCTCTCGTTGACTCCCTTGGCCAGGACCAGCCCAGCCAATTTCTCGGCGTTCTCCCTATCCCTCTTCTCCAGGGCTAGAAGGAGAGGATCAACGTTGTTCGGAAGGTTGCCTGAGGACAGGATACATTGAACGAAGCCCTTCAGGTCCTGACATGAATTGTAGTCAACGTTGTAGTTAGAAATCAACCAGAGGAGAACTGTACAGTTCTTGTCCCTTGAGAACTGGCAGGCCAAGGAACTGGTGGAGATCCCCAGTGAGTTGAGGAAGCCCACGTACCTCTTTGCGGTGCTATATCTCTTGAGCCTCACTGACTCCACGAGCTTAGCCTTAACCTTATCCGGATCAGTTAACCCCCTCGGTATCACTGAACCGCCTGCGCCCGTCAGGAGAAGGGGGAGCAGAGGACTTGAGGTGAGGAGGAACATGATTCCCCCTAGGGCTAGGGAGATAGTAGACGTGATGAGACCCAGCGGAACGGCGTTGAACCTTAGCCTGGGGACAAGACTGATGGGGATCATGACTAGGGACGCCAAGGCCAGTATCATGAAGGGAAGGGAGAAGTCTCCTCCTAGAACTTGACTGAAGGCTAGAAGCCACAGGGAGCCAAATACGGGAATTGAGGGATACGTCAGTCCCACTGACCTGAAGGCCTGGAAGGGTTTCGTATCTGGAGAGTAACTCAACATGAGGAAGCCTACAAGACCAAGTGAGGAGAGAAGCATCGAGATTAAACCCGTTGAGGAGTGAAGTTCCGAGACCAGGGTGTTGGGTATGACTGAGAGTTGACCTCCCTCCAAGGAGATCAGGAGGGAAATGAACTGATTGCCCAGGAAAAGGTAGGAGATCAAGGGTAGGATCAGGATCACGTAGAGAAGAAAGGAGAAAACAAAAGTCCTCCATTTCCCCTTGTGAGTGAAGAGAACGATCGACGCGATCACAAGGATGAGGGCGGTAAGGAAAGACAGTGCATACCCAGTGACTGTTCCTAGCTCTCCGCCCTTATTCGCTAGGTTGAGCATGATCAGAGCTAGTCCGAGCCAAAGCGAGATCGCGAGGCCGTAAGCCTTCGTGCTATGCTTGAGAATAGATGCCAAGGACACGAAGAGGAGGAAGAGCAGGGGTAGAACTGAGGTGATGGGCACAGATAAACTGGATAGGGTTGGGTTGATTCCTATCTCTCTAGAGAGGTAGAGGAAGGCTATGGCAATGGCTTCAAGGGATCCGGCTATCTTAAGGGCAGATGACCACTTCGCCAGTAAACCATAACTAAATTTCATCCTTGGAATCTAGAATTTTCAGAGGTAATAAACGTTGAGAGCCCCTATGAGGGTAGGATACCCCAATCCAAAGCAAAAGCTTTAAATGAACGTTGGGGCGATTTTATGATGTCGAGGGATAAGCCTCGAGGGGCCCGTAGCTTAGCATGGTTAGAGCGCCCGGCTGATAACTTCTGTCAGAGACCGGGAGGTCGAGGGTTCAAATCCCTCCGGGCCCACCTTCCTGTGAAAACTTGGTTATGATCAGGATAAAGAGATGACTAGTCCCACATCAAGAGGCTCACGGTTTCACTTTCCTTAATGCATCAAGAAGTCGCGTGGCTATCACGAGAGCCTCCCTACTCTCCTCTTCGGTGACCGACCTTTCATCGTAATCCGCCTTTTTCCTGAGCGTGTAGAGGTGTAGTAAATCTTCTGCCTCCGAGCTGAAACCCATGTGCTTCAACACATTTGCCAGCTTGTCGTCGCGACGGGGTACCTCTAAATTCATCGCCTCCAGAATAGATTCTAACTCTCTTCTTACCGAGAAGTACAGGGCTGACAGCTTTGTTAAGGCTACCCGCTTGGATATCGATTTTAGCTTCATTCAACAGTATTTCCGATTTTCTGGAATTCATGTATCAGCTCCTCTCCTTCTTCAACAAGGTAGTAACTAATGGTGCAGTCGTGTTTGTCGTTGACCAAGAGTGCCGATCTAGCTACTTTCCTCCTCACCTGGTCATCAATCTTTTTCACGACTACGAGGACGTTACTGTCCCTAATCCAAGAGTCTTCGTCCAGCCCTAGGACCATGGATAGGTTGGGTCCAAGGGACTCTATTAGAAGGCTAGAGAACTCATGGAGAGCTAAGTTCCACTCGTTATTGACGAGTCTATATACTGGATAAAAAGGAAACGCGAGAATAAAAATTTACAAGAAACGCGAGGGAAAGTGGTTTACCTGCGATGAGACTTTCTACAACTGCCCTATGGTATCCCGGGAATCCCTAGTTGCAACTAGAACTACCTTCTCTCCACCCTACACGGTTCAACGTAACCTGCCAGCCAGAGGGAGAAGGCCCTCTTCAGGCCTAGCATCACGTAATCTCCCTGCTTGAGCTCGATCCCGTCCATTTTCAGGTTCGACCTCACCTCACACAGAACTTTCCCATCCCTGTTGACGTAGGCCCCGGTGAGATAGTTAACGTAGAGGTCCCTCATCTTGTTGACCGCCTCGTTATGCCAGGAGTCAAAGCTGTCCTTGATCTCCCTGTTCTCCACGACCTTTATGAGCCTCATCTCGAATAGCGACTCTGCGATCTCGGAATAGATCTTCAGCTCAGCATCGTGTATCTTGTCCTTGTACTTATACCTTAGTCTCTTGAAGGTGGAGATAATCTGCTCCACTTCGACCCCTGGGATACTCTGGGGGTCCTCTCCCTTCAATTCCCTTGATAGGAACTCATCTAACGTAATAGGTCACCTCACCCAAGCCCTTGAGGTATGCGAAGACCGCGTAACCGGCCTCCATGGAAACTGGCTCCCCCTTGTTCAGGTGAAACTGCCTGTCCACTAGGAGGAAGTCCCCTGTAATGAAGGGGAGGAGGACCGCCTTTCCCGAGAAGGGGGAAAGGGATATATCGTAGAGGAAATCGTTCATCTCCTTAACGAGGAGGGAACTCTTTCCGTGGATTGACCCTGGAATTCTCACGAGCCTGTGCACATCCACGGTAACCTGTTCGTCCACGCTAACCCCTCCTTCCTGCCTTCCGGCCCACCCAGGATCCCCCTCAACACCCCTGAAGGGAACCTGGTCCCTCATGACGTACCTCACAATCTCCTTCCTGTCGTCTGAGTCCATGAGTGCGCAATCTCCACTGCACTCCACGAGCACGTGAAAGCCCCTGTTCCCTGAGAAGAAGATCCTGGGGCTCAGGTCAAAGTCCTCCTTCAATATCCTGGAGAGAAGCACAGCCTGGTCCCAGGTCTTCCTTAGACAGTCCAAGGGAATCTCCACGTACTCCCTCGCCTCCACGTCGTGATCTGGACACCTTTCGCCCATAACCTCCTTTCCGCAGACGGGACAGAAGGTGATCTTCCTGGGCTCGCATAGATGGTCAGCATCTAGATCGAACTGGAGATCTGACCCCATCCAACCCTTCTCCTCCATGTCCCTGGCTGAGGGTCTCTGATACTTGGCAGAGGAGTAGAAGACGTGACCTGGGACCTCCCTCAACAACACCTCCCTCAACTCCTGGGCAGTTTGGAAGGAGAGATGCCTAACGTAACTGCCTCCTGAGAGCGGTTGAAAGGCGAACTCCCTCAACTCCATGTCGAAGGGGAGATATAGCTCTGCCCTCTCGTAATAGCTCCTGATCAGAGACCTGACTATCCTATTCTGCCCTGGGGGCAATATAGAAGTCACCGTAACCCTCCTGAGGTAACTCAAACCTCAACTTTATGGGTAGTTGGGAACCGAACATGAGCTCCACTATGTCAGAAGAGTTCCTCATCTTCGCGGTCTTCACCAGGTAATCCATGCCGTAAGTCCCCTTCGCGTCTGCACCGGTGGCCTCAAGCAGGGTCCCAGACTCCTCAGACAACTCCACCTTGGAACTGCCCACATCGCCCTCAACCATGAACGTGAGCTTTCCTCCCTCTGCGGACAGGGTTAGGGCATCGCCTAGGTCTCCAAGTATCTGCATGACGTTGGAGAAGGTCGAGGTGAGCATCTTGGCCTTAAAGGCGAACTCCAGCTTGATCGATGGTAGACTCGGCTCCTCACCCATGAGGATGGGTAGGTAAAAGGTCCTCTCAAAGTCACCGTCCAAGGTTATCATGAGCCTGTCCTCCCCTGACTGGAAAGTTAAGCTATCGTTCTTCTTAACGTTCTTGAGGGAAGCTATTATTTCCTCAAGCTTAACAGTAACGGTCTCCTTCTCCGCGCTCTCATACTCGTGGAAATAGGCCTGCGGAATAAAGATATCTATGAGTGCAACCCTGGCTGGATCAACACCGCTGAGCCTGACGCCTTCCTTGGTTCCTATCAAGGTAATCTCGGGCATGAACTCGCCTATGGTCCTGAAGATCGTGGCCATCGAGTTAGCGTCAATAACCTTGAATTTCATGGATGAATCATTAAGGGTTCAGGTTAAAAAAGAAGAGGTCCCTTCCCTACAGTCTGCTATTGTTCTCCTCTGTGGCGTAGTCCTCTCCTCCAGCTAGAACCCTCTGGAGTTCAGCGTATAACTCATCGAATCCCTGCCTACTTGGTGAGGAAACGGGTATGGGGGGTACCTCCAGGCTCTCCACGAGTGTCTTCACTAGCTCAAAGGAATAATCATCTATGACTCCCAGGCTGTCCATGAGTCCCTCTCCCTGGCCCCACTCAAGGAGGTTATTCAATTCATCCTTGGAGATCAAGTCAATCTTGGAGAGAACGTTCAGCTGTGGAATTCCCAACTTGAACCTAACTGAACTGGAGAGAAGAAGGAGAGACACGTAACTCCTGGCATCCCTGGCCAGAAACGCATCCAGGAGGAACACGTTGACGCTTTTGCTGTCCCCCACCAGTAGGGACGAGAAGGTCCTCCCGGTGTCCCTGTACGCGAAGAGTTCTACCTGACCTGGGGTGTCCACGAGAACGTAATTGGCCTCTATGTTCCCAATGTCGTTCTTTATCTCCGTTGCCTTGGTGAGGAGGAGGTCCACGGAGACTATGAGGGATGAGTTGGGACCCAGGCCATATCTCTCCATTACCTCCACGGCATCAACGTAATCCCTTACGTCAAAGTCCGGGGTGTAGGGAAGCCTCTCCACTGCAGGGTCCATGTTGACCACGGCAACGTCCATTTCCTGGTCAAGGAGGTATTCCTGGAACTCCTTCACCATGGTGGTCTTCCCTGAGCCGGCAGTTCCTGTGAAGAACACGTAATACATGGGTTTACGTCGTTGCTTAACCTTTAAAACTTCACCCTTACATTCACTACAATGATCATTGTAGGAGGTACTGCGACGAACGGGATCGACGAAAGGCTATCCAAGTTACTGGGAGCCAGGCTGATCAAGGTTGAACACAAGGTTTTCCCAGACGGGGAGTCCTACGTTAGGATTCCTTCCTCCCTCTCAGGTGAGGAGGTTGTCCTAGTCCAGACAACTCAACCACCGCAGGATAAGAACCTCATGGAACTTTTCTTAATGGTCGAGGCCCTAAGGGACGTGGGGGCATCCAGGGTGACGGCCGTTGTGCCCTACATAGCCTATTCCAGGCAAGACAGGAGATTCCTTGATGGAGAGGCAATAAGCATAAAGACAGTGCTCAACGTCATGCGTTCCCTGGGTGTCTCAACCCTGGTCACAGTGGAACCACATCATCAAGAGTCCCTGGACTATTTTGGGGGAGAGGTGAGGGTAGTGGATCCTATTCCCTCCTTGGCGAAGGAGGTGAAAAAGTTTGTCAAGAACCCCTTCGTCCTGGGCCCAGATAGGGGAGCCATGGGGAGGGCCGAGAGACTCGCTAAGGAACTAGGATGCAGGTACTCCTTTCTGGAAAAGGAGAGGGATAGGCACACCGGGGAGATTAGGGTTAGAGCAGGAAACCTAGGGTCGCTGAAGGGTTACGACGTTGTCCTCGTGGACGACATAATCAGCACCGGTGGAACGCTGGTAGAGGCAACCAAGATAGCCCAATCTCTGGGTGCTGAAACCGTGAGTGCCGCTGCCGTTCACCTCCTGCTGGTTAACGGGGCATACAACAGGTTAAGGGAGGCAGGGATCAAGGAGATCGTCGGAGTTAACACCGTGGTTCCAAGGGAAAAGGTTAACCTAGTGGATATATCGGATCAGATAGCCGTGAAGCTATGAAATACGCTAAGCTAAGCAATGACGAAGCCTTTGCCTCCATGGCTGAACTCAGGGCGTTAGTTGGGGAGGAGGTTCATTTCCTAACTGGGGTTGGCCTTTACGATCGTGAAGTGAAGGGGGTTGCGAGAAGGTCGTCCACGATAAAGGCTGTGGGACAGGTCCTGACCATCTCCCACGATCCAGGAGAGATAAACGAGAGCCTCAAGGGAAATTGCTTCTCGATCTATCCCGACGTCATCCTAGGAAGGGAAAAGGAGAGGTTTCACGCCCTATACTCGGAGTCTGTTCGCGGGGTTAAGACGTCTAGGTCATGTCAGAAACTTGACTTAGTCTTCACGGATGGGGTCATCCTGGCTGGGCTCCGAGAAGAGGAGAGAGATAGCAAGAGCCTGATTGAGCACTCGAGGAAGCCCTTTTCCCAGTCTGGAACCATGGATCCCTACACCTCTAGGCTCATGGTGAACTTGGCTAGGCCCAGAAGGGTTCTAGATCCCTTTGCGGGACTGGGTTCAATCCTGATAGAAGCTGAGTGGCTAGGTTATAGAGCGGTGGGACTAGATGTGGACCTCAGGATGATAGGAAAAGCAAAGGTTAACCTGGAGTACTTCGGATACTCCAGTGAACTGATACAGGGTTCGGCCACGGCTCTCCCCTACACGAGAGGGTTCTCCGTGGTTACTGACCCACCTTACGGTAGATCAAGTAACGCGAAGGGGATGAAGTTGGAGGAGCTGTACCAAGGGTTTCTCTCTGAGGTGGCGGAAATCTTGGAGGGGAGGTTAGTTTTCGCCGCAGACTCCAATGTGGACTGGAGGGACGTCATAAGGTCGGCTGGGCTGAGGACCGTGTACACCCACTTCCTCTATCAACACAAGAGCCTGTCAAGGGCCATATACGTTGTGGAGAGATGAGCGTCTCCTCAACCTTTTTACCCATCCGACATCATTTTCGTGGAGTTCCAGCGTATGATGAAGGTTTACTTCATTGGTACAGGTGGGGGAGCACCATCTAGGAGAGGACTCCCAGCTTACCTGGTGAGGAGGGAAGGACTCTCCATACTCATGGACTGCGGTGAAGGAACACAAATAACCATGATAAGGAACTCCTTGAACATCATGAACGTTAACGTGATTGCCATAACCCACCTCCACGCAGACCACGTACTTGGGTTACCGTCGCTGATCCAGACCATGGGGATGTACGATAGGAAGGAGAGACTGTATATCCTTGGTCCAGAAGGGCTTAAGGACTTACTAGCCGAGACCTTTGAGAGAACCTACTTTTCGCCCAATTTTCCCATAGAGTTCGTCTCAAGCTACGAGAACCAGGGTATTAGGGTAAGGCCCTTTAGAACCTGCCACGTGGTTCCCTCCCAGGGCTACCTTGTGGAGGAGAAGGACAGCGCAAACCTTGACGCCGAGAGGTTGAGGAGGGAAGGGATTACTGACTGGAGAGTAATGAGAGCGCTTAAGGAGGGGAAGGAGGTCCCCTGGGGTGACAGGGTTCTGAAACCTGAGGACTACCTAATCGTGAAGAGGGGGATAAGGATAGCTTACACAGGAGACACAAGGCCCTGTGAAAGCGTGATCAACTCGGTCAAGGGAGTTGATCTCCTCCTCCATGATTCGACCTTTGAGCAGGGGGTTGACGCATCAGAGTACGGTCACTCCACGTCAACCGAGGCTGCTACCGTAGCCAGGGAAGCAGAGGTCAAGAGATTGGCCCTAATTCACATAAGTGCCAGGTACAGGGACACGTCAGAGATGTTGAAGCAGGCCAGGAGAATTTTCCCCATGTCCTTCGTCCCAGAGGACCTTTCCTTCCTCAATCTTCGGGCATAGGATTGTCCCAGAGGGGTCTTCCCCTTGAGGTCCTGGGAGCTAGCCAGTCCACCACGGCCTCCAGATCCCTGTGAAACACCGTGTAGGTTATGGGACCCAGGGGCGACTCGTTCTCACTATCCACAAAGGTGATTTTCCCAACGTATGCTGCCTGCTTATGGATCATGAAGGTCAGCCTGTCCCCTTCAATGCCCCTCCTCAGGTATTTACGGGCAGCGTCCAGTATCCTCTCTTCCCTAAGAACCCTGTGAAACTTTGAAAGACTTGATAGCGTGTCCGATTCCGCCACGAACAACCTGAATTTTCCTTCCTCAACCTTGCTTGACTTGAACGAGAAGAAGTTTGCCACTGCCACCTTAACCTTATCCTCGTCTTCCGATGGCCTAATCTCGGCTGTTACCACAATCCTAGTCAAGTTATCTTCCCCAGGGCCTCAAGGGCCCTCTTCCTGAACTCCTCCTCTGTGGAGTCGTTGACTACCATGACGTCCGCCAGGGCTATAACTCCCCCAACTCCGAGAGCGATCTCCTCGAGATCCCTTCTCCTTAGGTCCTCTTCCCTCAAGGAATCATCAGCCCTCATCCTTTTCTTTAGCCTCTCATATCTGAGAGCAGGTGGGGCGTGAACTGCGACTATCACAGGTTTTCCAAGTCTTGAAAACTCATCAACCTCAGCAAGATTTCTCACACCATCAAAGACTACCCTTTCCTCCCTTCCCCTCAACTCCTCTATGCTTAACCTGGCAACTATCCCCTCACCATAGATCTCCCTTAACCTCTTTGCGTAATCCATGAGTCTTTCACCGTGTCTTGCCTCCTTCTCGAACCTCTTCCTCACCGAGTCACCCATCACGATCACCGTGTAACCTCTCTCCTTCAAGATTGAGGAGAGGAGGGACTTTCCGGAACCGGGCATTCCAGTGATTAGAAGGACTTTAATTGGAGACCACCTTTCCTTAGGATTGAGGGGTTAAAAAACGTGAGGCTATTCATAGGGATTCCAGTTTATGATGCGCCGTGGCTAAGGGAGGCTCTTGGAATGGTGGAGAGAACTGGGGCTGACGTGAAGCTCGTGGAACCCCAAAACGTTCACATTACTCTGGCTTTCCTGGGGGAAGTTGCAGAGGACAGGGTTAACCTGGTGAGGGAGAGCTTGGACGAGGTGAAGTTCACGGCCTTCAGGGTTGTGTTCAGGGGGTTAGGAGCTTTCCCCAGCGTGTCCAGACCTAGGGTTGTGTGGGTGGGAATAACTGAAGGTTTCAACGAGCTCAAAAGGATCAGGACTTCCCTGGTGAAAGCCCTAAACTCCAGGAGAGTTAGGGTGGAAGAGGAACAATTTGTTCCGCACCTTACCCTGGGAAGGGTGAAGGGACCGAGAGGTGTGCTCGAGCTTGCCAAACTCGTAGAGGAGATGTCGGACAAGCAGTTTGGTGAGCAGGAGGTAAAGGAAATAGTCCTGTTCAAGAGCACCTTAACCCCCAAGGGGCCTATCTACGATCCACTTCACAGAATCACGGCATAATGGGGTTTTGCCTTGGAGATACTCGAGGAAGTCTTGAGGAGAGTGAAACCGGGACCTGAGGACGCCATCAGGATTCAGAGTGCCGTGGACCTGGTGATTTCCAGGCTCAAGGACCTTGACGCCGAGGTTCACGGCTCCTTCAGGAAGGGTACGTGGCTGAAGGGGGACACTGACGTGGACCTGTTTGTGTTCTACCCTAGAAGTGTTGGGAAGGAATACTTGGCCCGTGAAGCCTTGAGGGAAATCCTGGACAGACTTCAGGGACTAAGGACGAGGCTGGCTTACGCTGAGCACCCATACGTCATAGTTGAAGTGGACGGAGTTGAAGTCGACGTTGTTCCTGCGCTCAGGGTAGAGAGCGGGGATCAGGCTATCACGGCTGTAGATAGAACCCCCTTTCACACAAGATACGTTACGAGCAGGTTGAGCGATGAGGGAAAGGACCAGGTTAGACTCCTAAAGAGGTTCCTGAAGGGGATAGGGGTTTACGGCGCCGAGATAAGAGTAATGGGTTTCTCTGGATATGTTGCTGAGTTGCTCACGATCTACTACGGCTCATTCCTGAACGTGTTAAAGGGCGCGTCAACCTGGAAACCCGGTACCGAGATAGTTCTGGAGAGGGAAACCAAGGAATTCAACTCACCCCTGGTTATCCCAGATCCCGTAGACCCCAGGAGGAACGCCGCTGCTGCCGTATCCATGAAAAGTCTGGCAACAATGTCCATAGCCTCTAGGATGTTTCTTAAGGAAGCCTCGCTTGACTTCTTCTATCCTCCCTCGCCTGAACCGCAACCCGTCCTAGGAGAGGTCCTGGTTGCGGAGATCGAGCTACTGGAGCCCTATGTTGACGACGTTCTTTGGGGACAGATAAGAAGGAGCGTGGAGAAGATGAGGAATTCACTGCTCAACGCAGGTTTCAGGGTAGTAGATGTTGGGTGGTGCCAGGACGAGAGGGTCAGGCTATTGGTTCAGGTGGAGTCAACACAGATAGGGGATCATTACCTGGGACAGGGACCTCCCTTCTACCTTGAAAGCTCCACTGAATTCATCCTCTCCAACAGGCACGTCTGGGTAGGTGATGACGGCAAACTTTACGCGGTGAAGAGCAGGAAGGAGGTCAACCCTGAGAGGATAATCCTTAACTCGATCTCTCTCAAGTATAAGTACTCGGTAAGACAGTATAAACTCACGGAGGCCAGCGACGATTGCACGAGGGCTTTCTTAAGGAAAAGGCCACTCTGGTTGAAATAGCGAAGTTCATTTTCCCTACCTACTCTCCCGAGATTGAGGAGGAGCTGGTCTCGTTTGGACTAACCAGGGCATACTCGATCGGGGGGACAACCCTTGGGAGATACAAGGTCCTGGGGAAGGGAAAGACTGGGGTTGTGGTCCTGACAGAGGACGGCCTCGCTCTCAAGATTAGGAGGACCGACTCCCCGAAGGAGAGCCTGGAACTTGAGGCTAGACTACAGATGAGGGCTGAGAGATCTGCCCCTAGGGTAGTGAAATTCGGAAGGAATTTCATTCTCATGGAGTATGTCCAGGGTAGGCATCTGGACTACGTCGAGAGCACGGAAGTAATTACGGATCTCCTGCTTAGGGCCGGGTACCTTGAGAGTGTTAACCTGGAACACAAGGAGCTAGTTCACCCCTGGAAGAACGTGATCGTGACCCAGGGAAGAACCTACATCCTCGACTACGATTCCGTGTCCGTGAAGGAGAGGCCCTTCAATGTGAACAGGATCTTAAACGCGTTCGGTTTTCACGACTTAGCTAGGGCTTACAAGAAAGGTGAAATTGATCTAGATGAGGTTCTCAAAAGGATCCAGACTTCCTATCCCTCAACTTCAGGTTAACGTCGTCTACGGATGGAGGGTTCAGCTTCTTCCCACACTTGGGGCACTTTCCCCCATAAATTGAGCTTATTTCTGAGGGGGTCCTCACCCCATAAAAGTCCTGGCCTACCTTCTCGAACTTGTAGAGTTCGCTATCACATCCCTTGCATTTATAAACAATCGCCAAAATTTTCCACCTATCCTATTCTATATTCGTAATCCCTCTTAAAGTATCGGCACGTGATACCGGGGTGGAAGTCCCTTATTTCAATCTATCATTACCGTTGGGAAGACACGGAGAGTTGATTGAAACTTTTTGGTATTACTAGTAGATTGATTTATAAGCGAGGCAAGAAGCACATAAGTAGAGGGGCCGTAGTCTAGCTTGGATTAGGATGCCAGCCTGGGGATAACTCCCTAACCACCAGAGCGCTGGTGGTCCCGGGTTCAAATCCCGGCGGCCCCATCTCCACAATTCTGTTCTCTGGGACGACTCATTCTCGGCATTGGGCAGAGTAAATTCCACAAAGCCGACATTTACTAAAACTTCTCAGGTTAGGACTGGTTTCTTATCTCAACCTTAACCCTAGAATCTTTATGCCTATCAACAGAATCAGGCCTGCCAATATCATTACCGCGGAGGCAGAGATAGCCACCTGTGGTCCGTAATATCCGTAATAGTTATAGATCTGTATTGATGCTGGCGAGACGCCATTGAAGGGCTGACCTAGAACGTAATATGCGATAATAGCTATGGAACCGAACTCGCTCAATGCCCTAGACATGCTGGTTAACGCCGACAAAACCATTCCCCTGAGGGACTCTGGCAGAACCACATACGCGAAGGTTCTGAGGGGACCTGCCCCCAAGCTCATGGCGTAGTTTTCGTAGGATCTAGGTAAGGCATCAAAGTAGGATCTCATTCCCCTAACGTAAATCGGGGCTGAAACTATCACTAGGGCTGCGACCAAGCCTTGAAAAGTATCGAAGAAGTTAATCCCAAGGGCCTGGAGAAACTTTCCCACGGGAGAATAGCTTGCGTCCAGGAACACAAGCGCGACTCCAACGATAGGATGCGGGATCGAGGCTGGGACGTCAGCCAGGGTATCCACAATTGGATCCCTTCCCCTAGAGAGGTAATATGCCAGGGGAGTGAAGACCACCACATCTATGAGGGCAGCCGTTACAGATGAAATGAGCGAGAGCTCTACTCCCTCCAGAAAAGAGGATGAGAAGGCCTGTGGAGATCTAACCACGAAACCTTCAATAAGAATGTAGAGAACCGGAACTGAGAGGAGAAGAGCAGAAAAAATCGAGATTACCTTTATCCAGTTCAAAGCGTACCTCCTTCAACCAGTTTACCCTGGGAGAGTAAAGAGGCTATCTGAGGAGGAACTGCCGTAGAGTTGAACAGGATTGCAGGAGACAGCGGAAGTAGGCCGAACTTACTTAGGGACTGGGAGTTCTCAATCACGTACGTCACGAACTCAAGAGCCTCGGCCTGGTTATTTGCGTTCTTGGGTACAGTGATGAAGAGGTAGATGGGGGAACCGTAAACCGGTCCTGTGGATAGATTGTACTCAAACTTAGAGTAAAGGCTCGAGTAACTAGGATCTCCCTGGTTAATCTGATTGGGAAGTTGTATATACTCCAACCCCTTGGCTATGGCAGCCGACTTGTAAATGAACAGGAAGTTGATCTGTCCCGCCTCCAACGGCGATACCAGCTCAGCTGCGTTGGACGCGGTCACGTTACCCTTGTTGTTCAGCATTTCATTGTAGAATAGGAAAGTGTTGTTGGCATATTCATATCCAGCTAACTCTAGGGTAATCCACGCCCTAAAACCAGCGGGGTCTGTGTTGGGATCTGAGATACCAACCTTAACCTTACCGCTACTCAGTATCTGGAAGAAGTTGTACCACGCTGACATGTTTCCGGCCTCTGCCTCCTTGGCGTAATTGAGGGCTTCTTGTGCGTACGGATTGTTTATGCTGGAGTTAGTGTAAGCTATGGTGAGCTGGTCTGCTACGAAGGCTATTGCCCAGCCTGAGGAGTAATTTCCCAGGTATGAGGGAGATGCAGCTGAGAGAGCCACGGGAAGGAAGACGCTAACCTGGGCGTTGGGACCCTCGGACGCGATCTCCCTCGCTAGCCCGAAGGATCCGCCTCCCTTGGGAGTGGGCACAGTTATGCCTGTGGCATTCTGGAACGACGAACCTAGATATTGGGCCTCTGCCGTGTAGGCATCAGCTACCCATATGTAGAGCGGGGTTTGAGAGGTAGTGGTAGTCGTCGTAGTCGTAGTAGTTGTGGTATTGGTAGTTGGCGAGGGAGTTACGTGTTTCGGCATTCCAATCTCCACATATGCTAAAACTCCTACTACAATTATTACTAACACAACTACACCAATAACTAAACCCTTGTTCAAGGCTATCAAAATGAATGAGATATTGCCATTTATAAATATTTTCCAGCTTTCATATTAAGATTAAATGGATAAAACCGAGTAAATCCCATGCTATATGACGCCCACTGTCACTGTTCTGAGCTAGACGGGAAATATAACGTGGTAGTCGCTGCGGTCTCCATGGACCTTAAGACCTCAATGAAGACCCTTAACATGAGAGGGGTCCTACGAGGTGTCGGAATTCATCCGTGGAACGCTGGTAACGGTGAACTCGAGAGGGTCAAGGAACTCGTGGAAAGGGCAGATTTCATAGGAGAAGTTGGATTGGATTACAGACTATCTAAGGCAAGTAGGGAGGTTCAGATCAAGTATTTCCAGGAGTTTCTCCTCCCAGATAAGACCGTGAACATCCACGCCCTAGATGCCTGGGAGGATGCCTTCAATCTGGCGTTAAAACATGGGGTAAAGAGGGCGATATTTCACTGGTATACTGGCCCACAAACCCTCCTCAAGGACATTGAGGGAGCAGGTTACTTCATAACGATTAACCCGTCTGTCACCTTCCAGGAGAAGCACCAGAAAATTCTCGACGTTGCTCCCCTGGAAATAATCCTCACCGAAAGCGACGGAGGTTACGTGTACAGGGGAAGACTTCTAGAGCCCAACATGGTGAAGGATGCACTGCAATTCATTTCCAAGAGGAAGGGAGTCGATGAGGGAGAACTTGAGAGAATGATAGAGAGAAATTTTGTTAAAGCATTTGGGACAAGTTCTAATATCCTCCCGCAAGAGTGAGACACATGCTAGCTTTAGTTACTGGGGCATCAAAGGGAATAGGGAAGGCCACGGTACAACTTCTCATGAGGGAAGGATACAAGGTTGTGGCCACATCTAGGACCGAGCCAGAGGTTGGCGACTACAGGTTCAGGCTAGACGTATCCAATAGGGCTGAGGTTGAGTCCCTGATCGCGAAGGTGAGGAACGAGATTGGGGAAGTAGACGCTGTGGTGAACAACGCTGGCTTTGGGGTGTATGGCTCCTTCCTGGAAACCTCGTTGGAGGAAGAGGAATACATGGTTAAAACCAACTTCCTGGGCCCAATATACGTCACGAAAAGCATCTACCCTGTGATGGTCAAGAGGAGATCGGGCTCCATAGTTAATGTGGTGTCTGAGGCAGCTTACGTTAACTCTCCGGTTCTCCTGGTGTATTCCGCAACCAAGGCTGGACTAGCTAGCTTCACCAACGGACTTTGGGCTGAAGCCAGAAAGTACGGAGTTAAGGTATCTGGGGTTTACCCTGGTCCCGTCAAGACCAACTTCTCTTCTCACCCATCCTTTAAGGGGAGGGAAATAACACCCAAGTACGCTGTGGAACCGGAAAAGGTGGCCAAGGCAATTCTAAAGGGAATAAGAACGGGGAAGAGAGAGATCTACGTTCCCTCTAAACTCAAGCTAGATCCCTATTTCCTTAAGCTAGCCAATGTAATGCAAGAGTTAACCTATAGGCTTGTGGACAAGTTTTCTGTTTAGCTTCCCCGCTCAAGAGACGAGGAGTTCTAACTTCTGCAAACCTGCTTCATAACTCGAGTTCCATCATCGTGATTAAAACATGAACCTGGGATCATCTTCCTCGAGCGGGTGAAAGCTATTCACTGGTTTATCACCAGTAACTGGTGTAACTACAGTTGGTATTTGACCTTCGTCCTAAGAAGAGACTTGAGATATGGGAAAGGGACTTCGAATATGATCTCTGGATCATGGGAATTTTCTAGATCCTATGTTGGGATTGTGGAGAGACTGAGTACAGGATTTCGGATCCCCTGTGAGGGAGGAGTTCAGGAGTGTTGATACGAAGCGTAGTGCGGCTAAGATCACGATCTCTCCACCCTCACCGGATTCTCCAGCCTACCTATCTTCTCGACCTCCACAACTAGGTTGGCCTCCATGGCCTGAAACTTGTACTCTGACGCCTCTTCAGCGCCCCTGTAACCTATGGTACCGGTTGAGATCAAGCTTAACCTGGGGACCGTGAGCACCTTGGACACCTCCACGAGAAGGTCCTCCACCCCAAAGATTAGTTCGTCGGTCTTCCCCTCCTGGACCACCACATCACCGTAAATGCTCCTCATGGTCAACCCAGATAGTTCGCTTAGCTCATCCGGAGTCACAATCCACGGTCCCATTGGGGCAAAGGTGTCCCTGTTCTTGTTCCTGAAATGGGATCCCCTCACGGCCATCTTCTTCACCTTTCCGTCCATGGGATCTCGCCTGTACGCGTAATACATGTCCTCCTTCATCTCACCTGGAGCCGTAACGTCATTAAACACAGTGTAACCTAGTACCGCATTCCTAGCCTCATCTCTGCTGGCCATCTTGAGGGGCTTGCTCACGATTACCCCTATCTCGACCTCAGGCCTCACGCCAGACTTGGGGGCCAGAATGGTATCTCCAGGTCCTATGACCAACTGCGGAAGTTTCAGAAAGAACTTTGGGGAACCCAGCATCTCCCTGGCCTCCTCCTTGTTCTCCACACCCAGCATCCTGGGCGAGTTCACCAGTGTGCAAAATATGGCCGACGGAACTAGGGGAGCAGTTAACTTAACCTGGTTAACCTTAACCTCTTCGCCCGTTTCCTTTCCCGCGAGTTCCTGTGTTAGGATAATGGAATCTCCCTTCAGGTAACCGAACTTCCTTTCTCCTTCCTGAATAAACGAAACGAGTTTCATCCCCATCACATAGAGATTGTCATGATAAAAATTATGCCTTAGGGTTTGGCATCTGATCCATGATGTCCCTCACCATCTTCACAAACTCTTGCTTTCTGTCCTTATACACCTCGGTATACATCTGAGCCCACCTAATTGTGGGATCTCCCCTACTGAACCTGTCGTACTGCTCATACCTCATCCCGGTCTCAGAACCTATGGTGTCCCAGAGAATATTGAACAGCTTCACCCTCTCTAGGGCTGGCAACCCCTTGGACGCTAGGTACTTGTCCAGGAGAGCTCTCTCCTCGGGGTTTTCAAAGTCCCTAATTCCAGCTGGAACGGGGATAGAAGATCCAGCGCTTATGGACCTAAGTATCTCGTTTATCCTGGGTAATGCCTTCATTCCCATGGAGCTAGTGGCTATGGCTATCTGCGGATTCGGTCTATATACTCCAGGTAATTGCTCCCCTAGTTCCTCTGATGCCACCATCCCAGCTTCATACATTGCTAGGTAGATTAGGATCTCTCCCAACTTCTCCTGCACGTTGATGAAATTGTTAATCCCCACGGCCTCAGCAATGGCTATGGCCAGGCCTGCCAAGAACTTCGTCCTGGAGTAGTGCTGAATCACGAAGTGCCAGTTGAACCATCCCCTCAGGTTCACCGTATGCCACATGAACCCCTCTATCTCCTCAGGTTTCTTGTAAAAGATCACCCTATCCCAAGGTATCAAAACGTTGTCCAATACCATAATGGCGTCAGGTTCCTCATATCTAGAGGTAATCGGGTACTCAAACTCGCCGAACTCCTCCTTGGGATGGAACCCCCTCCTGGAGATGAACTTTACACCCTTACTTTCCGTAGGAAGTGAAAAGAACACGGAATACCTGGGGTCGGTGTCCCTCTTAATATTGGGTAGGTACCACAACCTTTCAGAGTAGGGACCTGCAGTGGATAGTAGCGCGGCGCCCTTCACCACGAGTCCCTCGGTGGTTTCCCTGACCACACCCACTTGTATGTAGGGATCCTCCCATTGTGAGGGTGGTCTGGATCTATCATACATCGGGGCGACAATGGCGTGCGTGTAGAAAAGGTCCTGTTTAGCTGCCTCCCTATATATCTCTATCACGTTCTCCATCATCTTATTTCCAAACACCTTACCGAAGTAGTCGTCAGCATGCGCGTAGAATAACATGGTCCATACGTTTAGGTAATCTGGACTCCTGCCGAAGAATCCCCTATAGAAGTCGTAGATCTTACTTATCCCCATCCTCAGCCTTCTCAACTCCTCCTTATTCCTTGGCCTGAAGAAGGTTATACTGGTCTCCTCCCCCACGTCAGGGTTATACACCCTCAGGTATTCCTTGTATTCATCCTTCCAATGAAGGTCGTAGTAATCTGAGACCGTGTGTATGGCAGCCCTAAATGCGGGATGCTCTGTTACGTCACTTACCTTCTCCCCATTATAGTATATCTCTCCGTGGTGTCCTTCCTTCATGCTTTTTATGAAATCTATTCCCTTTCGGATCAATTATTCCACCCCCGTAATTTACCCGTGATATCCTCCACGGGAACCCACTCCTTGAGCCAGGTCTCTGGCACCTCCCTTCCCCAGAAGTCTGACCTGTACCTCAGCTGGTCCCAGGTCCAGGCTATGGGTTTCCACTTATCGGGATCTAGAACGAAGTAATCGCCCGTGAAGAACTCTATCCTATTCCTGTCCTGATCCCTAAGGTAAACGTAAAACCCCTGAGTAACCCCGTGCCTTCCAGGTCCCCTCTCTAGGCTGTCCCAAAGTTGAGCCGAGGAGACCAGGTCTGCAGCCCTTATGATATCCCTCACGTCATGAACGTAGAAGGTTGCGTGATGAAACCCCGGAACGTTCCTGGAACTTCTGGCGATGGCAATCTCGTGGGAGTGACCAATCTTGGTCATCCAGGAGACCATCTTTTTCCCATCCCTATCCAGGAACGTCTCGGTCTCAGTAAATCCAAAGACCTTGGTGTAGAACTCAACCTCAACGTCTAGGTCCCTTACCATGAAATTGATGTGATCTATCCTGACAGGGGTCACTCCCCTGTACTCGTGGAACTTGAGCCTCCTATCTCCCACATACTCCATGTCGTGATACAGGAGAATAGGTAGACCCTGCGGGTCCTCAAAGAGGATTGCCTCCTCCACTCCCCTTTCCTTCATTCTCCTGTACCTTATGCCAATCTCATCGAACTTCTCCCTGGCCTGATCCAGAACCTCGGGTTTTCTCACCCTCAAGGAGGCGTAGGATAAACCGGGGGAATCAGCCTTCCTTAAAACAAGACTGTGATGTTGTCCCTCCTCAACTCCACGCAAATAGGCCTCATTTCCGTTCCTCTCCGTCTCCACGAATCCCAGCAGGTCCCTATAGAAAAAGAGGGCCCTGTCCAGATCAGTGACCCTGTAAACTACATGGGAGACGCGTAATATGTCCAGCATAGGTGAAAAGGGAAGACGTTTTTCTTAAACTCAAGATGAAAGGGGTTTCACTATCCGCCTTCAGGCCTAGGAGAGGTCCAAGGAGATCAGCTTCTCCTCTGTCATGGCTAACATGGTACTTCTCACCCCCTCCCTACTCCCTATCCCGCTGAGACCTACCCCGCCGAAAGGAAGGGAGTCCCACCTCAACCTGGTACTGTCATTCACTATTACTGCCCCGGACCTGATTTCCCTGCTCATCTTTAGTGCCAATTTCAAGTCCGAGGTGAAGATAGAGGCCTGCAGGCCATACTCGGTCGAGTTTGCCAATTCCACGGCCTCCTTCCAATCAGAGAACTTAGCTATTGGTGCAATGGGACCAAAGATCTCCCTCTTCATGATGACCATGTCCAGGTTAGCGTTCTCGACCACCGTGGGAGCGAAGTAGTAACCACCAGTGCCCGTCATACCCCTGTGAACCACCCCTCCCCTTGTCTCGGAATCTAACACTGCGTTCTCCAGGTCTTTAACCACATTAGCCGAGATCACAGGTCCCATCTCAGTGCTCTCGTCCATGGGATCACCAACCCGCAGGGATTTCACCCTATTCACGTACTCCTTGAGGAATTTCTCGTAAATCTCCTCCTGAACCAGTATCCTCTTCCCGGCATTACAATTCTGCCCTGCATACTCAAACCTGGCCCTCACGGATATTGAGACTGCCCTCTCGAGATCGGCATCCTTGAACACCACGATTGGATCAGATCCGCCCATCTCCATCATAACCCTCTTTCCCGTTGTTACGGCCTTTGAGGCAATGGAAGTCCCCACGGGAGTTGAGCCGGTAAACGTGATTCCTTTCACCCTCCTGTTCTCCACTATCTCCGCTCCCACGGTATCTCCACCCCCTGGCAGAACGCTTAACACACCCTTGGGAAGTCCTGCCTCATACAGGATCTCCCCGAGTAGTACTCCCGTAATGGGGGTTGAGGTTGAGGGCTTCACTACCACAGTGTTTCCTACCGCCAAATTAGGTGCAACCTTGTGTGCGAAACTATTTGCCGGGAAATTGAAGGGAAGGATTGCCCCAACAACTCCCAGTGGCTCCCTCACAGACATCACCATTCTCCTCTCGTTACCGGGAGGATACTCGTATCCGTCTACCCTGAACGTAGTTCCCTCAAGAACTAGTCTAGCTTCCTGCGCTGCTGACCTGAAGAGGTGGATTGCCCTAGTTACCTCAACCCTAGCATCCCTGATGGGCTTCCCGGACTCGGCTGTCAGGGTTCTAGCCAGTTCCTCGCTCCTCTTCTCCATGATTTCAGCCGCCGTCTCAAGAATCTTTGTTCTCTCCTTCAATGCGAGCCTAGAGAAGTGATCGAAGGCCTGGTCAGCTAGCTCTATGGCGTGTCTCGTTTCTTCCCTTCCAGCAACGGAAACCTCGTTCAGGGGTTTTCCTTTCCCCGGATCCATCACGGTTATCTTTGCCTGAGTTACTACCTTCTCTCCGCCTAGAATAATTGGAATCATAGAAACCAAATAATACTATACCTGGAAACTAAAGGATTTTTATGATACGGATTTCATATTGAACCTTGCCTTTCCCTGTCTTATCACGTCAAGCTCACAATAAGATCAACCGTAGTATCGCATCAACAATACCCTAACAAGACACTAGCTCAAGTCCGAGTTAAGGTAATGTACCGTCAACTTCCTATACGCGTTCCTCAGGTGATGCAGGAAGGTGACCTTGCTGAGACCCAACTCCATGGCTACCGTGTCCGCATCTGCCTTCCTTGGATAGTCTAGGTATCCCCTGGAAAAGGCAGTCTTTAACGCCCGCCTCTCCGCAGGAGATAGTCTAGGGCCAAGGTTGAGCTTGAAGTCCTCCAGCGTGTAGTTCACCAGTTTACCATATGAGGAAACTTCACCCAATATCTCAGATACCCTGTCCCTGGGAATCACGAAACCCCAGGTTTCAGTTCCCCTCCAGATCCTATTAAACAGGAACATTACCTCCTTATCATATAACCAACCGGCTAGGGAATCCCTATACCTGTTTAGAAAGTCCACAAAGTACACATCACCATAAGAGGTTGCCTTGTTAATCTTAAGCACTCCCCTAGACCTCTTCATTCTCAAGACCACAGACTTATCCTTGGGGTAAACAGTTATCCTTGACCTAAGGTAATCCCTTTCCGGATAAACTTGGTAGTTCACAGTGCTCGCATCAACATCGCCCAAATTACTAGTCCAACAACCCTCATGTTGGACTGAAATGGTCATTATCTTTAATGATCCCATATCATACTATATGAACAACTTGAACTTTAAAAGTCTTTTCCTTATTATATATGTATTAAAAATATTATAATTGTTAAGAATCAGTGAGGGGATATCTCGTCGAGACGCCTCTTTGCTGTTCTGATTCCTGCTAGGGATATCAACGCGGATAAGAGCTGGAACGATATCATTAACATGAACACCTCTAGGGGTGTGTTACTTGTTACACCATGAGAGACTATGTTACCAATCTGTAATGCCACGAGGAAGGCACCTATTCCTCCTCCAATATGCCCTATTCCATCGGCCAATCCGAAGCCAGTAACCCTAGCTCTTGTGGGAAAGTTTTCCGTAGTCCAGGCGTAGGAGATGGGAATCCACAGGTTATTCCCGAAGAAGAGAACAAATGCCCCCAAAACCTCAAGGAAGAAGTTATGCCCAGCCTCAGCCATGATTGCCCCGCCCAACAACATGATTACCGCGGAGATTGGAACCCACACCTTTCTCTCTAGCCTGTCCCCAAACAGGATTAGAAGAACCGGTACAGCCACGAAACCAAGTATCCCAAGCGATGCTATCATGCCTGCCTCGGATGATGGATACCCTAAGGACGAGAGAATAGTGGTTAGCCCTGCAGCGTTTGTATACACCGTGATATACCCAAAGAACCACATGGACATTACAATGATCCATCTCTTCAGGTAAACCCTATTCCCTAGAATTGTCCTCAAGGCTTCCTTGTATGAAACCTCTGTGATAGTCTTGACCTCAATGTGTTGCGGTACTGGAGGCAGTTCTCCTATCTTCTTTCTAGCTGCCTCCTCCATCCTCTCCACGATTTTTGAGGCCTCCATAATCCTCCCCTTAGACGCAAGCCATCTCGGAGACTCGGGTAGCTCCACCCTAAGTAGAAGGCCTATCAGGGCGAGGAGGGAACCTATTCCGTACATGATTCTCCAACCAGAGGTTGCGAAAATCCCGGTTGTCCCCAACGCAAATGGAAGCCCTAGGGGGAAAGGCGCTGGTGGAGTAGTGATCAGGAGACCAAGCCATAGGCCTAGAAACGCTCCTAGGGTAGCGAAAAGGAAAACCAAGGATGTAAACTTCGCCCTTCCGTTTACGGGAGATACCTCGTTTATATACGTGTTAACTATGGCTAGATCTGCCCCCACACCTATCCCTGTAATGGTCCTAGCGAGCAAATAGTTCAGGTAATCTGGAGAGACCGCGTTATACAGTGACCCCAGCCCTGTGATAGCCATGGTAATCATGAGCATTCTCTTCCTCCCATATCTGTCCGCTAGCGGAGTTAAGGCGAGGGCCCCAATTACATACCCTACCAGGTTCCAGAGGACTACGGGTCCAAGTAGTTGGGGGATCTCGGGAGATGACGGCGAACTCACGCCAAAGGTTGTAAGAGCGGTCTGGATAAATGAGACGTTAATATCAAAGATATCAAAAAACGTGAAAAGGAAACCTGTACCTAAAACAGCAATGAAGGTGGCGGGAAGAGACCAGACTGGTAACCTGTCCAGCCTGGCTATAATCTCAGATGCGTTCTTCTCCTCCATTCCAACTCAAGCGGAATTGAACGGGAAAATAATATCAGGTAAATTAAACCGATTTCATGAAGTACCATTAAAGTTAAAGTGAAAATCAGTTCAAGATTACAAATACTTGTCTTGTAACTATCCCTTATCTATGACGTGGAACCCGTGATCCCTCCATCCTGTAAACAGGGTATACCAAGGGGCTATGGCCTCAAGCATGAGCCCTACTAATCCCTTCACCATGAAACTTGGAAGGTCCCGTCCCCTGAGGCCAGCATACCTCCTAGTGAGTACAAAGCCGTCCTTTAACGTGAGGAGCAGGGTGAACCAGATGGGCCCGGTTAGATATGGTCCAATGGGAAGAGGTGCGCTTGCATCCCTCATATACACGAATAGGGGCACCAGGAAACCCAACGCGGAGGAGTACCAGCTAGTTAAACCCAGAAGGTACTTCACCTTATTCCTTACATCCATCCTTCCGTCCTTGAACCCGTCAAGTATCCCCAGTATCCATCTCCTCCTCTGCCTCATGAAGTCCATGAAGTTCTGCGGAGGTATCTCGTACACGAAACCCTTCATCACTCCGTACCTGAACCTCCGTGATGCCCTCAGGTGGAAGAGGAGGTCCTCAGCCCTCACTGGGCCAAAGTCCCATCCAATCTCCCTCTCCACCTCTCCCCTAACCATGAAACCAGAGCCGTGCCACATCCCCCTGGGGGACAGGGAAAGGCTCACCACGTCATTGGACGTCCTCAACGTCTCAATCGTGGATAACACATCCCCTCTCCAGTTAACCGGGTAAACTATGGGATGAACCCCAACGTCCCTGTCCCCTTGAACAAATTCGGCAATTCCTAGGACGCTGTCCTCCCCAAACACGGTCTCCTCATCGTGGTAGTAAACCCACGTGTCCGATCCAGTGCCTCTCCTCTGTTCCACGGCATACTGGAGTGCCCTAGCCTTAAACATGGACCCATTCCTCGTCCCATACTCCGCTGGAACTACCTCCATCCTAGCGTCCAACCCCCTCAAACCTGCCTCCCTTCCCTCGTCAACTACAATCCAAACCTCGTGGGGTATCCTCACAGAGTACCTCCTCTCCACCTCGCCATACCAGTGATGAATGGACTTCACGGTCCTCTCCACGGTCCTCACATTCTTGCCTGAGGTAACAACCTGATTGATAACTAACCCGTCGTACCTAAACCCCTTGAGGTCACCCACATCAATGAAGGGGCTCTCTTTCTCGAGAACGAGCTTGGAGGCCCCAAATTCTCCCACTTTGGGTAGGGCGAAGTACCACCCCAACTTCACGGCATCCAGGGCAGTCCTGAACTGCCATCCAGGGAAGAGGAACGCCATCAGGGGCGATGAGCACAACATCCCAAGGAACTCCCATCTCGAGGTTCTTTTCAATTCTTTGATAGTTTCATTATAGACGTCAACAGTAAAATTTTCGAATATCTCGGATAAAATCTGCATAGTTAGAAGAATGCAGGGAAAGATTTAACGTTTATCCAAACAGTCACAAAGTTATTAACTAGATCTCATACGTGAGTCAATGGGGCAGTGGCTGTTCTTCGTGGGAGCGGGGCTATCAATACTGCAGATAATGGATGGGGCCCTCCTTGGACTAGGGCTCATAACCTTGCCCCTTCACGCGGTGTCTGGGGGGTTATTGTTGCTGGTCTGCCTGATCTCCAGTTGGAAAACCTCAGGGGTTGAAAGGAGAATGTCCCTGGGTAACGTGGGGCTTGTACTGGTGAATGGGGTTTTGGGAATATTTCTAAACCAGGTAATTCTCCTGGTACACCTATTTCTCGCACTGGGCGTTCTGGCAAACTTCTCAGTGATGTTTGGGATGGAGAGGGGAGCAGGTGGCCGGGGTCGAGGTGCAAGATCCTAGGTTATTAGCTTTGGATAGAACCTTACTACATGAGAAGAAATCTAGTCCTTGCGGGTTTAATACTACTGCTCGTGGCTGTGGTAATGTATTTCGGTTCAACCGTGGGTATAACCCTTAATACCTTAAGGGTCTCTGGAATACTTCAACCTGGAGAGATTGCGGAACAGAGCTTCTCCTACAAGGAAGAAGTCATTACCGTGACCGCCTCACCGCCTATTCCCTTGAACGTTGAGATCCAGGGGAACGTGATAACTGAGTCCGTGTTTAACAACCTGTTTGTGGCGATTTCCAGTGGACCAGGGACAGTGTTGGTAAACAACAACTACACCACGCCCGTAAAGGTGCAGATAGTGGTGGTTAACCTGGCATCTCCGGTCGCCCTCCTAGGTATACTTAGCCTCCTGGGGTTGGTGATTGGAGTAGTGGGAGGCGTCATCCTTGTTGTTGGGGTAGTGAGGAAAGAAAAACGAGAAGAGCCCTAGCCACGTGGTAAGGCCCACCTTCCTTAGCCCTCCCTGTCAGTGGAACCCTCATCTTAACGAGTTTTGATCCAGAAGGTTCTTCAGTCCATTGAGTTCACCTAGGCTTTCTTTTGTGGAGATAAAAATCAACTTCTTTCTCCGTATCAGTACATAAGCGTTAAACGTAAGCCTGAATCAAGTCAACTCTCCTCTGTGACACGTTCCCGCTCCTAAGGCCTAGTGTATCGCAGGCACTCTGAGTCTAGTACAATCTAGAGTTCACTATCTGAGGTTGACTTCTTTCTTTCATACATGTCGCCGTAAACTAGCCTTATCCCCAGATCCTTCGCCGTCTCCAATGCATCCTTATCAACACTGACAGCAAGGAAGAGTTTGACGAAATTCTTAATCCCTAGGACATCTATTATCACGTCGGTCTTCCTATCAAACCACTCTATATCGTCATTCTCGGCAAAGGACTTGACCTTAACTAGGTAAACCTTGCCGTTCTTAGCCAGGATATCTACCTCATACCTCATTCCCTTCTTACCATATTTACCGTCCTTGTCCTTGTAGGTAAACCTGTTCACGTAACTAAAGTCTAACCCCTCCTGATCTACGAAGTCCCTAAAGAAGCCCCTCACCAGTTCCTCGTAGTCCTCTCCCCATCTTTTCCCAATGTTGCTAACGGTTTTCTCCATTCTCTCCACTTTCATTGCGAGTTCATCCTGTCCCTTTTTCACCTGCGTTAACGATTGAGTCATGGTAGCTAAGGCCTCCTCAGTCTTGCGTTGCGCCTCAGCGAGCTCGACCATTTTCGCCTCGAGCTTCGTCATCCCATCGGCCATCCTCTTCTGAGCTTCGGCCTGTGCCATTGAGCTTTCAGTGAGGGCCCTTAGTGAGGCCACAATCTCAGCTAAGGTTTTCCTCATCTCCTGATACTCGGAGCGGATAACGTCAATCCCTAATATCTCCTCTACCTGCTTCCTAAAGTCGGGATCCTCCCTCAACAGCCTCAGTATCTCATCCTTTGATATCATACAAGTTAGTTGGAGATGCAGGGTATAAAACATTATGAACGACAAACAGAACTACGAGGATGTAACCTCTTGAAAAGGTCAACACGCGCTACTAAAACGTGAAGTAAAAGAGAAGAAAACAAGAAAACGAGAAGAGGCTAGCTGTGACCAATTACACCCAGCCACCTAGAGACGTTGCGCTGGACTCGCCCGATTGGGAGTGGCAGGCTGAACCCCTCGGACTTTCGCCCTCGAGGCTTACACCCCCACCCCATCAACCCCCTGTTCTTGGGGAGGGCTCCCGCATGCTGACCTTGCGGCCAGCATACACCGCCGCCTCTTTTCGGGGAGGGGTTCCCGCTTAGATGCTTTCAGCGGTTACCCCCTAGGGCGTGGCTGCCCGGCGCTGCCCTATCGGACAACCGGCAAACTAGAGGCCCCGATACCCTGTTCCTCTCGTACTAGGAGTACCTTCCCCTCAGGCGGCGTGCACTCCTCACCCTTAGAGTCCGACCTGTCTCGCGACGGTCTAAACCCAGCTCACGTTCCCCTTTAACGGGCGGGCAGCCCTACCCTTGGAGGCAGCTGCACCTCCAGGGTGGGAAGAGCCGACATCGATGTAGCAAACCGCGGGGTCGATGGGAGCTCTCGCCCGCGACGACCCTGTTATCCCCGGGGTAACTTTTCTGTCATGCCCAGCCCCCACGTGTGGGGGCATGAGCGTTCGCTAGGCCGCGCTTTCGCGTCGAGACCCCGTACTTTGAAGGGTCTCGTCAGGCCAGCTTTTGCCCTTGCACTCTACGGCGGCGTTCTGTACCGCC